>JBELAJ010000087.1:0-23783 GCA_049508935.1 Terriglobia bacterium
CCTCGTCTCAGTTCCCGCTCATCCATCCTTGTCCTCTTCACTGTGGCCTCCTCCGAGGCCATCAGCTTAGGGGACATTTCTATCCGGGACAGTAGGGGACATTATCATCCGGGCACAACAGTCCTGATTTTCACAGGGACCGACTCTAGCCTGGCACCACTCGTAACGACTCGAGGAGGTCGGCCTCGCGACATGGCGACAGTTTGTTGGAAAGAGCGAGCTGGCCCTTGGGCGGGGCTTGCATTTTGTTTGCGTCTCAGGCGCATTTATGTAAATATGCTTTTATGAGAACCACCGTCGATCTGCCTGATCCTTTGTTTCGCCAAATCAAGTCTGTGGCAGCGTTAAGGGGCTCAACGCTAAAGGAGTTTATCCAGGAAGCGTTGCAACAGGCGGTTACCAGTGACAGGAGTGTGCGCCGCCGTAAGGTAACGCTTCCACTGATTCGTTCCAAGCATCCGGGCGCATTGCGGCTCACCAATGCCGACATCGAAAATCACCTTGCCTGACATAAACGTCTGGGTGGCACTGGCCGCGGAGAGGCACGTGCACCACGGGCTTGCCCGGGACTGGTTTACGGCGGGATCTACGGCCGGAATTGCCTTCTGCCGGGTCACGCAGATGGGATTCCTCCGTCTGGTGACGAACTCGCGTGTGATGGGCGAGGATGTTTTGAACCAGCGGCAGGCCTGGGGCGTGTATGGGGAGCTCGCGCGCGACCCCCGAGTCATCTTTGCCCTGGAACCGCCGGAAATTGAGCCTGTTTGGAAGAAGCTCACTCAAAGTGCCTTCGCAGCGACAGGACTTTGGACCGATGCGTATATTGCAGCTTTGGCTCTGATCGACAACTTTCGGGTAGTCTCGTTCGACAAAGGATTCAGCAAAATCCCCGGACTGGATTTAACGATTCTCTAAGAACCCTTTACGTCTCTTCCCTCTTTTCCACCTGCAACCGGTTAGCTACTGAGCACTGATGAATTCTCGGGCATCACGCCGGTTCTCCGGACAATTCATGTGCTATGATGTGAGTCATCGGGAGGAGGTACCACGAGCATGCTCGACCAATACGGGCCTATTCTGATTTTCTTTGCGATAGCAGCCATCATGCCGCCTGCCTTGCTCTGGATTGCCAAGTTCTTCCGGCCCACCTTCAATCCCACGCCGGAGAAGGTCATGCCTTACGAATGCGGCATCACTCCGGAATCGGACGCCCGCGGGCGCTACACCGTGCGCTTCTATGTTGTAGCCATCCTCTTCGTCGTCTTCGACGTTGAGACCGTCTTCCTCTATCCCTGGGCCGTGCAGTTTCAGGTTCTGGGGCTGTACGGTCTGATTGAGATGCTGGTCTTCCTCGGAATCTTGATCATCGGCTACATCTGGCTGTGGAACCGCGGGGCGTTTGACTGGATTTAGTTTTGGGTTCGGAATCTGCGTTGGCCTGTAGCGCTGACCTTTAGGTCAGCACTTGCCGACCTAAAGGTCGGCGCTACATCCTCGCGATCAGCAGGGCAAAATCATCTCAAAATAGATCAGCGGGTCTTGTTTGTAAGCCACTCGCGCAACTTCCTGGAAGCCGCACTTTGCGTAAAAGGCTCCGGCCCCGGCATTCGCGTCGAAGGCATCGAGACGGAGGGCATCTGCGGGCCAGGCGCGCGCGGCTGCTTCGGCCTCTTTCAGGAGAAGACGGCCTACCCCTTGGCGCTGGAAGTCGGGGTGGACCGCCATGCCGGTCAGATACAGGGGTCTTTTCGCGGCAGTAAAGTAGGCGGTGTCGATTGCCCAAGGCTTCTTTGTGGCCAGGCGCAGAGTCGCAATAATGTGACGGCTGTCGGAGCGCGCGATCAGGATTCGAGAAAACTTGGGCTTCCGCAATTGGTTCAGGACGGCCCTCTCCGATGGCGCTGACGACCAGAATCCCTCGCCGAACTTGCGGGTGAGATCCTCCGCCACAGCGCCGTGAAGCGCCGCGAGTTCCGGTGCATTAACGTTGGTTGCGGCCTCAAAAACCAGTTTCATCGCTGTTCCGATGTGAGACGCCTTCTCGTTGCCGAGGGCGAACCGGGAGGCGAATGCCTCCCAGCAAACGCATCGGCTGGTGTTCGCTACACTTGAAATGATTGGTCTTGGCCTTGCGTAAGTGACCCCTCACCGGTCCCGCTCCGGCTGATGAAAACGCCGGCAGCGGGACACCCTCTCCCCAGGGGAGAGGGCTATTCTCGTGATTTGGGCTGGTCGTCTTGTACACGGTAGAGCATCTCCCCGGCGCGCGGCACCACGAGGACGCCTTCGTCTTCGAGCTCCTCACACTCCCGGGGATTCACTGTTGCCGGGTCAAGGTAGCCGAGATTGATGCGGCGACAACGTTCCGGCGGGATGCCGGTGGCAAGGGTCACTTGGATGCGCGGTGTCTCCTCGCCACTAGCTTTGTCATACTGGCCCAGGCCCTTGACGTGCGTCGAGTGCGCCAGCACTCCGCCCGGGTAGCCCTTGAACTTATCCCACTGCGCCAGAAAATAATCGCGGCAGTGATAACCCACTTCGTCAATCAGCTTGCCGTGCGTATAGCTGACCTCGTCGATGTGGGGCGCGAAAATCACCACTTCGCCGCCGTCGGCGACGGCCGGCTCCATTTTATACATGCCTTTGCCGCCGGTCCAAAGATCGTCGTAGAGGCGTGGCATAACGGAAAGCACGCGTCGATAAGGTTTCCGCACATACACAATGTGCTTCCGGGCAGAAAGTGCGGCAGCTTCCTTCCACGCTTCTTGCGGTGACCCGAAGAAAAGACCTGCCAGGCCTTCGTGCGTGACGACCAGGGCAAAGCAGGCGGCGGGCCGATCGATCAGCGCGGCGGCGCGATCGATGATGGCGCGCACGGGCGTGTAACCCGCGCCTATGATTTTGTAATTGGTCATCAGCGCCCCGAACCAGTGGGTGAGGTTGATGATTTCGGGACCGGCAATGCCGGGGAAGAAATACTTGTTGCCGCCGGAAAAGCCGACGACTTCGTGAGGGAAGACAGGGCCGCAGATAATAATCTGGTCGTAATCCAGGATCATCTTGTTGAGGCGGACGGGGACCTCCTGGGCCAGCATTCCGGCGGTCATCTCACCGATCTCCTGGGCAGGAATGACACCCAGGGTCAGGAAAATCGCGGGGTCCTCCCAGTGGTGATTGTAGATGTGACTCCGGCCCGCTTGACCGTTCGTCACCGGCCGTCCCACCAGTTTGCTCAATTGCTCGTCGCTCATGGGCGGGTGAGTACCGAGCGCCACGAGATAATCCAAGGCCGCGACGCGCGGGGCCAGTTGGGCCTCGAAAAGATCGAACATCAGCGGCATCGGCATGGTGCGCGTGCCGTCCGGGATGATGATTAGCACGCGTTTGCCGTCCACGGCCAGAGAACTGAGGGCCTGCTGTGTGACGCCACTGATCTCTTCGCGGGTTAGATAACGGTCTGCGAATCCTTTTCCAATCACCATTGGCATTCCTTTCGAGTGGGGCGAACCCCCTCACCCGGCCCGTCCCGGCGGATGAAAACGCCGGCTGCGGGCCAACGCTAGTACAGGCCCGGAGGGCCGACAGAGAGTAGCCCATGGCGTAAGCCGTGGGATCGAGAATCGGCCCCGGCGTTGTCTCAGCCCCGGAGGGGCGGCAGAAGGTACCGCAGGATGTCTGTCGCCCCATCCGGGGCTGTGAATATTAACGCCGCATCGGGTCCCACGGCTCACGCCGTGGGCTATTATCTGCCGCCGCTCCGCGGCTCTGGAAGTCCTCACGCTATAGGTTGACGCCCATGGGCCGTTGGCCTGTGCTGTGTTAGCTCCGCCCCGTTGGGGCTCTCAGACCCCACTATACGCCGAGAAGCCGCCGTCGATGGGCACGACAATTCCCGTCACGAACGCCGACGCAGGCGATAAGAGCCAGAGGATTGCCCCGAACAAATCCTCCGCTTGGCCGAAGCGCGCCATGGGCGTGTGGTCGATGATCGACTTGCCGCGCGGAGTGGGTTCGCCAGTCTTCTCATCGGTTAAGAGAAACCTGTTCTGATTGGTCAGGAAAAAGCCCGGCGCAATGGCATTGACACGAATGCGCGGCGAGTAGACCTGAGCCATGTGGACGGCGAGCCACTGTGTAAAGTTGCTGACGCCGGCTTTGGCGGCCGAGTAAGCGGGGATTCGAGTCAACGGTCGAAAGGCGTTCATGGAGGAAACATTGAGGATGACTCCGTCGCCCTTCTCAGCCATGGCTTTGCCGAAGACTTGGCAGGGAAGCATGGTTCCCAGAATGTTCAGGTCGAAAACCCAGCGCAAGGCGTCCGGGGGAAGATCAAAGAAGGAGAGGTCCTTTGTCGTTGTCGCCCGAGGATTGTTGCCTCCCGCCGCGTTCACCAGGCTGTGAACAGCGCCGAACTTATCCAGGATGACCTTCGAGGCCTCCTTCAGGCTTTCGACGTTCAGCACGTCCGCGCGCACCGCCACGGCTTGATTCGCTTTGGGTTCCATGAGTTCCAGAATGTGCTGGGCGGGATCCAGATTGCGGTCCAGAATGGCCACGTTGGCGCCGCATCCTACCAGCGCGCAGGCAATCTCACCTCCCAGCGTTCCCGTGCCGCCGGTGATCACAATCGTTTGCCCGCTGAAATCATACATTCGAGTTAGTTCGGATGAGTCCATTCAAAACTGACCTCGCGTGAAGTTCGCCACCTTCGTCGCGATAATCCTAGCATGTTTCGGGCGCCAGTGAATGTGTTACGCTTGTAGCTGGCATACCAAAACGTGAGGGCTACAATCGTGAGCGATTACAAAGGGCTGAGCCTGGAAGGCAAGCGCGCGCTAGTGTTCGGCGGCACCAGCGGATTGGGCAAGTCGATCGCATTGGGTTTTGCGCAGGCCGGGGCCGACGTGGCAGCGGTGAGCCGCCGGAGCGAGGAAGTCGAGAAGACGGCCGCGGAAATCCGCGCGCTGGGCCGCCGGACAGTCGAAGCCACAGCCGACGTTACCAGCCGCATTGACATCCAGCGAGTGATCGACTTGATGGTTGCGCAACTCGCGGGAATTGACATTCTGGTGAATTCCGCCGGAACTACCAAGCGAGTTGCTTCGCTCGAAATGGCCGATGAGGATTGGGACCGCATCCTGGACACCAACCTGAAAGGCACCTGGCTGGCCTGTCAAATGGTGGGCCGGGTGATGAAGGAACAGGGGAAGGGCCGCATCATCAATATTTCTTCCTTGGGCGGACTAGTGGGCAACTACGAAGCCGCGGCGTACTGTGCCAGCAAAGGCGCGGTGGTATTGTTGACGCGCTGCCTGGCGGCGGAATGGGCACGCTACAACATCACGGTGAATGCGATAGCGCCGGGCGTATTCGAAACGCCGCTCAACGTCAACATCGTCAATGAGCCGGGGCGCAAAGCTGCCATTCTCACCCGCACGCCCATGCGGCGCTTCGGGAACTTGGACGAAATCCAAGGCGCCGCGATTTTCCTGGCCTCCGACAGCGCCAGCTTTGTAACAGGAGAGATCCTTGCCGTGGACGGCGGGTTTTTGGCACAGGGTATAGGAGATAAGGTCGTGGTTTGAAGCGGGCAGGTTTCAGGGAGTACGAGGCGAACCAGTACTGGCCTACTTGGTGCGTATAAGAGATGCATGAGATCCAGCTCGAGCCCGTTTCACCACTACGTTCGTTGGGCGCATTAAGCCCGCTGCGAGATGTGGGGTGTATCGTTCTTGCTGCTTGCAGCGCTGTTTTTCGATCTCTTGCAAGTCTTTCACAAGTGCGGGTTCACGTTCAAGCAGGCGAAGGACGGTGTCCGCCGCTCTGCCTTGAATTACTTTTCCGCTCTCCCACCTCACGATAACTTTTGGTCCCAAGCCCAGCCGCCCCTCGAGTTGGGCTTGCGTCAGTCCAGCCTTTCCTCGAATCGCTGTGATCCGCTCGGGGGACAACAGGCCGAGCTTTTTTCGCACTTCATTCTTTACCGCCACGGACATTGCTCGAGTCTGCTGGGGCGTAAAAAACTCCTCGCCACAGTCATCGCAATGGAAGGCTTCCACACTAGGCAGTTCGACGGTCTCCCCGTTGTACGTTGCGGGATAGTTTTTCCTGTCGATCTTCATGGCCGCGCCAGTACCGCAAATGGGGCACTTCATAAGTTCCTCCCTTTCACTCCTCCTTAAACGAGATGACAACGGCCCAGCCGTTTGCGACTTGTAGCTTGAGGTAGATACGCTGGTTTTTGTACGTAATCCTGTACACGTCCTGCATATGTCCTGCCTTTTTTTCCGCTGGCATGGTTTTATAAAAGTGCCTCTCGTTAAGGTCGTTCACAATGCAATCAAAGATATCCTCATCATCCAGGCCAAGGCTGAGAGCGCAATTCGCTGCCGTGGTGGTGACGATCCAGCGTTTTCGTTGGAAGAGCTGCTTTATCCAATCAAGGGGATACGCTGCCTCGGGCATTCCAACCACCGTCCTTAAGGTAGCACGGTGCTACCATCGCCGTCAAGAGGTCAAAGTGTCGGCACCGCCTAGAATCGCGAATCCGTCGAGAGGATGACGCCATTCCCGCGGATCACACCTAGGCTTTGCGCATAGTTGTAATGCGTGTAGCCGAGCCTGAGGGAAAGGCGGCGGTTGAGTTTATACGAGAGGGTCGGGGTTAGATTCAGAGCTTGTGTGAAGGGTTGATTCGAGGCGATCTGTTGGACTCCCAACCCGCCCGAGAAATCGTAGCCCAGCGGACCCCGGAGCGGGCCGTAGAGACGGGCAGTGACTTGGTGCACCTGGTAGAAGGAGGGGTTAAAGAACCCCATGTATTCCTGCTGTTGTGACCCGGAAAAAGCAAACGCCCGGCCAGCGTATCCCAGGTCGAGCGAGGCGTGCTCGAGGCGCAGGACGTTTCGCACCAGGGTCGCCGACCCGCCGCGCGCCGGCTGGCGTCCGAGGCCGCCTTTCACCAAGGCTGCGTTACCGCTCATAACGCCAAGCTGCTGGAATTGGATGGAGGAGTATTCGGCAGCGTAAGCGCTGAGGAAAAGATCGGTGTGCGAAGCAAACGAGTACCTCAGTCCGCCTTCCACGCGGTTTTCCATGACGCCCATGCGCACGGATAAGGGAGTGTAGGGAATGGGATCGCGCGCCACGGTCAGGTCAAGGTTGAGGTTTTTCTTTACGGCGAAAGTCGCGCTCACGAAAGCCAGCGGGCGGTAGGTGGCTGCCGAGACGGCTGCGGCCTGCTCCGGAATATTCTGGAGGCCGCCCGGTCCGAAGCGTATCACCCCCGCCCCCGCGCGCAGAGTGAGGTTCGAGAAAATAGGCGTGGTCTGGCGGTAAGTGATCTGCAATGGAGCAACCGCTCCGCCGAAGGAACCGGCGCTTGTGGCCGGCATGGCGTCAAGGGTGACAGTGGAGCGTGTGCGCGGCAATGCAGAGAAATCGACCGCAGTCTCGTACACAAATCGGCGCAGATCCTGACCGGCAAACCCGATGAGATCAGGAGAGCCGTTGCCGGAACTGATTTCACGTGCGTAGGAGGCGGCGGTGTGGAGGGCTACGGCTTTTTCCTGGCGAAGCGTCTTCTCAAGCTGAAGGGTCTCGGGATTGCCGGGACTGAGTTGATCCGCTCTGGCGAGCAGTTCGAGAGCCGTTTGCGGGTGCTGGCGGGCGCGCTCGAGATTGGCCATAAGGAAGACGGCGTCATAGTCGTTGGGGCGATCTTCGAGCAGCTTACTCACCAGCGCGTAGGAGTAAGCAATGTTCCCGCGGAAATAATGGACGCGCGCGTTGCCCAGCAGAGCGTCGAAGTCCGTCGGGTCGGCCTTCAGCAATTGGGCGAAGTCCGCCAGCGCAGCCGCATATCTGCCTTGATAGAGCTTGACGTAGGCGAGTTGCAACCGCGCTTCGTGCTCATGGGGATGGAAAGCAAGGACCGCGGTCAAGAGCTCGCGAGCATGCCTGTAGTTGCCCAGGCGAGCCTCGACCCGGGCCAAGTCGAGCTTGAATTCGGGATTCGCAGAGTGCTTTGCTGCCAGGCGCTCAAAAACAGCCCGTGCCTCGAAGGGCTGGTCGGATCGGAGAAAAGCGCTGCCCAGGCCCTCAAGCGCGTCGGCGTTATCAGGGGTTTTTGACAAGACTTGCTGATAAATGCCTTTCGACTCCTCGCTGTGTCCGCTCAGGCTGAGCGCGCGCGCCAGGCCGAGCTTGAGGTCAGAATCATTGGGGTCTAATTTCTGGGCTTGTTTATAGGCTTGGATCGCGGCCGTGAAGTCGCCGCGCCGCATCGAATCCGCTGCGGATTGGCTGAGGGAAGGAGAGTTTGCCGGTGGCGGCGCGTTAGGGAGTAACTCAAGCGGACTGGCAGATGCGGGACGAGAGGCTTCCGTAGGTGAATCTGCCAGCGCCTCGACTTGGTCCTTACAGGTAGCGGACTGACCAAGGTCCAACCCGCCAGCGTCGGCCTTTCTTCGACGTGGCTTCCACAGGTGAATTGCGCCGTGGCGGAGTACAGCTGCCGCTATGCCATTGTGGGCCGCGTGCTTGGGCGGCAAAGAGTCTTGCGAGCTGACTTCAGGGGCGCACTGCTGGGTTTCAAGCTGAGTGCCGCCCGGGCCTGCCTGCGGCTCGCCTTGTCCCCTGAGTTCGACAGGGTCCAGCTGAAGCAGTATCAGGACGAGGAAGAGAACGGGCGGCAGCAGTGCTCGGAAAGGGCGAAGTAACGGTAACTCGTAGTGCCGAGGGGCCATGATTGCGCCTCAAGTTAAGGTTTAGGTAATGGCGGGCTTCGATTGGCACAAAGCCGCCGCTACTTGCCTGTGCTCCCTTGAACGGCGGCCGGAGTCAATTCCGCAGGACCCGAAGTGAGGGACAGACCGTCGTGCATGACCTTTTCCCAGCGGTGCGACCCCACCAGGAATTTCAGTATCCCTTGAACACGGAAGAAAAGAATAAGTTGACGATAGCCGACGTTCTCGAGCATCGCGTAAGCAAGAAGCACCAAGAGGTCCTGGGACCTGGGGTAGCGCCGGTAGGTCATTTCCTCGAGGAGTACAGCCCCCACCGATAGAAAACCGCCGTAGGCAAGACCCAGAAGCATGAATAACGCCAAGAGGGCCGGCGAAATGAGCCCTCCTAAAAAAGACAGCGGCACCAGAAGGTAGCCGAGGAATTCGACAAGGGTACCGAGCCCTTCGATATACAGATGGAAAGGCAAGCTGAGCATGCCGACTATCCCGTAACGGGGCCGGAGGAGCATGCCGCGGTGTTTCCACATGCACTGGCATAGCCCTAACTGCCAGCGGCGCCTTTGGCGGTTCAGCATCGTATAAGTGGAAGGGCACTCGGTCCAGCAAACCGGATCGGAAGTGAAAGAGAATCCCACGCCGGTATTGTTCTTGGCCGCGCGCTCGCGCAGCGTGATGACAAGATCCATGTCCTCAGTAACGGTATCCGCGCTGAACCCACCCACCTCCACCACAGCGTTATGCTGAAAAAGGGCGAGGGCTCCCGAGACGATCACGGTGCCTCCTAAGAGCGACCAGCCGTTGCGGCCGGTAAGGAAGCTGCGCAGGTACTCCACCACCTGAAAGCGCTCGAGGAAGGTCCGCGGCAATCCCAATTTCACTATTTGGCCATTGCTTCCGGTACTTCCATTAATAATCCTCACGACACCGCCGCTGACAATGATTTCCCGGGGTGAGCTGAGAATGGGTTCCATCAACCGCAAAAGAGAGTCGCGCTCCAGGATGCAGTCTGCGTCCAGACAACAGAAATAAGGCGTTCGGCAGAGATTGATGCCTGTATTCAGAGCGTCCGGCTTGCCGCCCCGTTGTTTCTGGACGACCAGGAGGTTCGGAAAGTGAGGGCTGAAGTAGAAGCCCCGCACCGGCGAGGTGGGGAGAACGGGGTTGTAGCTTAGAGAAGTGGGGGCCAGCATAAAGGTGGTCGCCAGACGCTTCAGAGTCGAATCGGTGGATCCGTCATCGACCACGATGACGGCGTGCTGCGGGTAGTCCACCCCAAGAGCGGAACGAACCGTCTCCACGATAATGCGTTCCTCATTCCAGGCCGGCACGATGATGGTGACCGCCGGGGTCAGTGAGGATTCCCTCAGGTCGGTCAATCCCTGATAGGCCTGTTGCCGGGAATGGAACCATATGGCCCTTACGGATATAACCATCAGGGCGGTATAAACTCCGTTCCCTAACACGAAATAGGAAAGGGTGACAAGATTGAAAAAAACGAGGGCGTGATCGAAATACGGTCCCCATATGTCCATGCGGAAGTCCTTTCATGCCGCCAATGGGGCGTGGCCGTGATTAGTCGGATCCGTCCGCCGGAATGCTTTGAGCGCTGCGCACACTCCGAGCCACGCGTCAATCTTCTGCTCGCTGTGGTCCTCGAGTTTCGCAAACAGAACTTGAAAGAGTTGGTGGCCGTAGACGTTTGTGAGGGCGGCCTCAAGATAACGGGTGGCTCCCGTGCTCACAATCAGCTCTACCACCTGCCTCTCCAGAGTGCCGGAATTGCCGTCGAGGTGCTGCAAGAGGTTCGGAAGCAGGCCGGCGCGGTCAAGTTCCTCGAGGATCTGGTTCCTCAGGGCTTTATCGTCTGTCTGCAGGAATTGCTCGTAGAGCTTGGAAAGACCCTCTCGCCCGTGGGCCAGGAGCGCCCGCAGCGCGGCTTGGCGGACCGTTCGTTGAGGATCAGCGAGAAGAAGCGGGAGTTCAGCCAAGGGAAGAGCCTCAAAGCGCTGAGCGAAGTTCTCGGGCGCGACGGACTGAACGGGCCCTTGAGCTTCGACAAGCCCTTGATCCACGGCCAGCTTGCGGTTCGCGGAGTCGAGAAGCTCAGCTACCTCGAAAGCAATCGCCCTGACCCGAGGGTCAGCATCCGAGATGAGGACGGCCATCTCGCGATCGAAAACGTGCTTGTATTGAACAAGGGCCCGCGCCTCAGCCGCTTCCCGCTTCGCCATCTCACGAAGGATCTCCCCAGAAGCTGCGCGGACCCTCGGGTTCGGGTGGCGCATGGCAGGAAGAAGTTGCACGGCTTGCGAAAGAGGAAACCTGGCCAAGGCGGCTTTTAAAGAATAAAGAGAGAGGCCGCAGCGTTTATCCGAAACCGCCTTGTCCATTCGGATGACGAGCGCCGGCAGGCTACGAGGTTCCGAGAGCGCCGCCAGCGCTCGCAGCGCCACCCGCTGAACGTCAGGATGCGGATCGTCGAGGGCTCTGGCAAGGATGGGCCAACTCGCCCGGTGGCGGACGAGACCGAGGCTCCTGGCGCTACGCGCACGAAGCAAGAAGTGCAGGCGGCTGAAGAAGTGGAGAGACCCATCGGGAAGTGAGCACGCTTGCCGCAAGGTGACAGGCGCGAATTGGCCGAGAATCCGCCGCTGCCAAACATCGATCAATCCGAGCTCCAGGCAGAGTTCTTGTAAGACGCCTGCCAGTGGCGGGGCGGAGGCGCACTTGACGAGTAAAGGCTCAAGTAGGAATTCCAAGGTGGGCAAGGGAAGCCCGCGCAGATTTGCCAGGGACTGTGGCGAATACTTACCCTGTAACAAGACGGCGGGAGTGAGCCCGAGATGGGAGCAGAGAGCCTTGACCCGGCGGTCAAACCGATCTTGATGCCAGCGACGGAGCATCGCCAACGCGGCCAAAGTCAGCGTTCCGCCGCTGACGGTGGCCACAACAGAGCCTGCGAAGCTTGTCAGAAATGAGAGGTTTGGAACCGGCAAGACCATTGTACCCTTCCCAATCTGCCCCTGAGCGAACTTCCAAGTGCGGGACTAATAAGATATTAAGAACTGGACTAAGGCTATTATTAATTAACATATGACTACGGCCAACCTCTTGATTGCGCTTATTCAGGAGGAGATCTACTTAGTACACAAGGCGCGAGCTCAATGCGGGGAATTCTAAGGGGCGAGAAATAAGAAGTCAATAAATATGAGCAAGTCAGCAGTGGTACAATGGTACTGACTACATTAGCTACTGGGTATAACTGAGACTAAAAATCCACTGTCTGTTGCGCAGTGCCAGGTTTCAATAGCGGTTAATGGGACTTCGCCAGAAGAGCGTCGCCGATGATTTTGTCCCAGGCGGATTCGGTTTGAAGTCCGACGATGACCTTGCCATTAACGAACGATGTGGGTGTTCTGTTCACCACGAGATCGTTGCCCTCCCGCCGGCCGGCCTCAACCCGCGGCTGCGAGGCTTTGGTGTCGATGCAGGTGGCCAGTTTTACTGCGTCAATTCCGGCCTGTTCCCCCAGGCTCAGGAGGCGCTCGCGGACGTTGGAAGCATTAATGGCGGTCTGATTGGCGAAAATAAGACTTCTATAATCTGAAAACGCCGATGGCTTGATCTCATACGCGCACTCATTGGCCACTGCGGCGGTCCCGGACCAGTCATGGCCGGGAATCGGAAACTCTTTGAAGATGACCCGAACCTTGTCACCATATTTAGGCAGGAGCTGTTTTTCCAGAAACTCTTGCAGCCGGGCGCACGTTGGGCACTGAAGATCGGCGTACTCGACCACCGTTACTGGAGCGTTGGCGGAGCCCTGGCTCGGCATATCTTTAGTATTGATCATGCCGCGCACCAAGTCGTCCCGAAACGGCAGGATGATGCCCAGGATGCCGATTCGACGGTCTTTGGTAATAAAGATTTCCCCCGACTGCGTGTTCTTTGCGTCACTGGCCGTAACCACAGACTTGAAGAACTCCGGATAAGGAGTTTTGTCGAAAGCGCCGACTTTCAATTCGGTTTGCGCCGGTATCTTCGCAGCTTCGTGCAGGCAGCGGATGAGGTCCGCCGTCGAGCCGTCGTGCAGGGCAAAGACGTTGCCCATCACGAGACACCGGCCGTCCTTGGTGATAAAGACGTTGTTGGTTCGTTTCTGCTTGCCGTCATCCGAGGTAACGACCGTCTGAAAAAACATGGGGAACTGCGACTCGTTCAGCGGTTCCGCCGTCAACTTGACATTCTCCGGCACCTCGAAGCGGTCGCGCACAAACTGGACGATCTTCTCGGGACTCGCAACCTGGGCGGGCGATGCGGCGCGGGAGTCGACTCTCGTTTTTCCAGGCATCGACCCGGCACTGACAAGGAGCACGCAAACGCCGCACGCCAGAAGACCATTACGAAGCGAAATGTTCGCCATGGAAGCCTCCTTTATGGCCGGCGGTCCATCGCCTGGCCTCCGCGTTTCCCGATCGTGAATTCTATGCCGCGGACCGGGCGGATACTTGACCGCTAGCCACTGAGCACTAGCCACTAGTCACTGCCGTTACTACCTCTGGATCGGCTGACCGGCTTTCTGCCATCCCGCCAGCCCATCTTGATAGACTTTTACTTTCTCAAACGAGAACCCGTTCTCGAGCAGAGCGCGCCCTGCGGCGCGGCTGGCAGCGCAGATATCCCCGCCGGAGGATTGTCCTCCCTCGTACAGGACGATGGTTCTGTCTTTGGGTAGCTTGCTCATATCCTGTACGAAGTTGTCGGCAGGCATGTTGATCGCGCCCGGAATTCGCCCTTCGGCGTATTCCTTAGGCGGCCTGACGTCTACCACCAGAGGTTTCGGCGCGGCTTCGAGCAGTTGCCGCGTTTGCGCCGTCCCGATCAACGCGGGCTGTTTCTTGTTGGCCTCGGCTTCGCTACAGCCGGCTAGTGAGGTCTGCGAGCCGCCGACGAATCCCGACGCGGGGCTCGATCCAAAAAGATCGCCAGACCCGGCGCTGGCCTCCGTGCCGGTTCCCCCCTGGGGCTGCGAGGACGGAGATTTGGAACTTGAAGAAGACATCTGTGTGGGGACCTTCTGCGACGGCTGCGAGGCGCCGGCCGTAGTGGGGGCCAACGCGGACAGTTGCTGATTCACCAGCCGTGCAAACGTGTCAAAGTCCAAAGGACGGAATTCCATTTTCCGGCCAATGAAGAAGGTGGGCGTCCCGACCACCTTCAGTGCGTGACCGTCCGCCAAGTCCCGCTTGACGCGCGATGCGGTTTCGCCGCTGTCAAGGCACTGGCTGAAACGGTTCTGGTCCAGGCCAAGCTCTCCCGCGTAGCGCTTCAGGGCATCGACACTCAGATCATTCTGCCGGGAATAGAGCCTTTCGACTCCCTCCCAAAACTTGCCCTGCTCTGCCATGCATTCGGAAGCTTGCGCGGCCTTTTCCGCCAAGGGATGAATCTTAGTAAGCGGGAACTGCCGGAACACGAAACGAATCCGGTCCCCATATTGGGCGCGGATCTGCCGTGCCGCTTCTTCCGAGAGGCCGCAGGCAGGACACTCGAAATCCCCGAATTCGACGACGGTAAGAGGCGCGTTCAAGTTCCCGGTCATGTGGCTGTCTGGGCGAACCAAGTGCTCAGCGAGCGCCTTCTCTGAAGCCTCCGGGGCGTCTGGCAGTTCGCCGTGTTTGGCGAGGAGAATAAAAGCGGGAGTGCCGAGGACCAACCCCAGCACGCAGAGCACTAAGTGTGTCCTGACTCTTGCCCTTGCGGCCCCAGGGCCCGGCGAAGCCAGCGGGCGCGGCAGGTCAAAAAGCGATAAGACAAATATGCAGGTCACGACAATCGCCGACGTGACGCACCAGGCGCACCAGGCATGAATGACGAACTTCTCTAACCCGGTGAGGTAAAGAGAAAACAGGAAGCCGAAACCGGAAAGGCACGTGACCGCGTATGAGAGCGTTTGCCCCAAGTTTTCCGGGAACAAGTCTTCTGCAATGATCAGCAGTCCGAGGACCAAGTAAGCGGCAACTCCAAACACCGGCATCGGCACGCCAAACGGGTGCGCGTAGGAACTGGCGCGCACTGCGTCGCATCCTGTTCCCAAGCAGACGATGGGCCGGGACGGCGAGGTATAAACCCAGAGGAGATAGAGGGCGTCGAAGAGTCCGAGGAGGGAGAGGCCCAGTAACAGGTGTTTTCGCATACGAAAGTATTTTAACAGAACGGATATTTGAAATTTGAAATTCGAAATTTGAAAATCAAAACCCGAAACTGGAAACTGGAAAATCGAAATTGGAAACTGGAAAATCAAAAATGCACTATCGGGCTAAAATAATTGCAGAACTGAAACTCATATTGAGTCTAGTTTCACGACTGTCCAATTCCAATTTTCCAGTTTCCATTTTCCAGTTTCTTCTCTCACAGGTGCCAGGGCTCACCGAACGTCATGTCCCATTGCTCCGGGGTGAACGCCTCGAGTCCCGCATTAGGATAGAAGGTAACTTCGCCAAATAAGATGCCTTGGGGGGATGAGTAGAGATCCACCCGGACAAAGTCGAATTGGGCGCCGATTTTCTCCGCTATTTCGATCATCTGGGCCAGGTTCGCCGGCTTGGGGATGGGCTGCGATGTGCACGGATACCTCAATTTGGCCGGCAGTAGATTCCATTCACGATCATAAAAGTTCAGTTTGAGTCCTCGAGGTCGGTCGCAAACGAATTGGATGAAATGGGCACGCCCGTGATAGACAAAGAATTTGTAGTCGTCCGGGAGGTCGCCGTTGGGAGTTTCGACCGTGCGCTCGATCAGCACCCTGGGGTGAATTCCCAAATAGCCCCATTCGCGAAACCGGCGCCCATGCGACAACCTCAGTTGCTTACGCATTGACGACACAATCATTTCCTTCTTAACGTCTTGAGGCGTGCGCACGAACAGGCTTCCACCCGTGCTGTGATTGACCTTGACGACGTAGGGCGGCGCGAGGTCGTCAAAAGGAATAGCCTCCGGAGCGGCCCCGGTCCAGAGGGTTTCGATGATGCCTTGCTCGCCAATCAGACGTGCGATTTCGGCCTTAACCGCTATCTTGTCGGAAAAGAGTGAAAACTGCGGATTACGCTGGTACAGTTTTCGCCACGCAATTTTTTCGTTGAAGGTTTTGGGATGCTTCAGGTCCGGCCATTTTCGAAAGGCGCGATAGTATAACAGGTTCACCGCGAGGTAATCAGGAAGGAGGTTGCGAACCGATTCGCGGACCCTGTCTGTAAGGGAAATAATCATGACTTCTGTGGTATCGATGTCGTTCTATATTCTCGCTCTGCCCAGATAGAATCTGTCGAACCTTCGCACCATCTTCCCGAACACCCATCGATAGCGTTCCACGCCAAGGGTCGAAAGCGCCAAGGCAGCTAACAGAGCAGGCTGAAGTGGCCGAAGCCGCAACCCCTCCCGAGCCAGGGCGCGGGCGCGCCGGGGTTCGTAGTTGAAGAGCAGGATGGCGACGCGAGAAATGTGCTTTGTCAGCGTGCGCGGCTTCATGTCGGCGCGAAATTTCATCAGGATGTGCTCCCAGCCCTCGCAGATATACTCCAGGCTCCCGGACATCTGATCGGAGAGCAGGTATCGCTTCACCAGACGGCATGGCACGCAAGCAATCTTAGAGACTTTGGCCACTCGCAGCCAGAGGTCGTAGTCCTGGCAGTTTACAAACGTCTGGTCGAATCCTGCCACCCGGTCGAGCACCTGCTTTCTTACGGTCACACGGGACGGCGAGCCGATGAAGTGCCGGTCCAGCATGGCATCGTACACCCACCCGGATTGGGTGGGCATACGCACCTGGAGGACTCGACCGTGTTCGTCGTACACGGTCTTGCCGGTGTAAATCAGCCCCACCTCAGGATCCGAGTTGCGAAAGGCTTCCACCTCCTTTGCGAGCTTTTCCGGCAGCCATTCATCATCATCATCAAGGAATGAAACATACTCGCCTTGAGCAGAACGAATGCCCGTGTTGCGAGCCGCGCTCACCCGCCGGTTTTGGTCATGGCGAAGGTATCTGATCCGTCTATCGGGGAAACTCCTGACCACCTGTTCTGTGCCATCCGTCGATGCGTCATCTACGACGAGGAGTTCCCAATCCTGGAAAGTCTGGCACAGGACACTCCGAATGGCGCGACCCACGATCGAGGCGCGGTTGAAAGTGGGAATTATCACTGTCACCACCGGCGTTGCGGACTCGCGAAGAGAGACTTCATTCATCGGTCTACTTCACTCGACGCCATTCCCCCGAGAGTCCTGTCATTCCCGCGAAAGCGCAAATCCATTTTCCTTTGACTTGCGATGGGCCCCCGCTTTCGCGGGGGCGACGACAGGCAGAATTTCGTTTTCATTTACAACCACTCGCGCTCGCGATACCAATCGATGGTGCGGGCAACGCCTGTGGCCAGGTCGAATTCCGGCGTATAGCTCAGTTCGTCATGGGCTCGTTGCCAGGAGTAGCAACGGTCCTCGCTAAAGAAAGCCACCCCCGTCCGGCTGAGCGGTGGTTTTCGGCCACTTGCTCGTCCCAGTATTTCGAATCCCATCGCCCCCAGCATCGCCGCCCAGCGCGGCAGAGTCAGCCGCGGCGGGCGCACGCCCAGCGCCGCGGCAATGGTTTCTCCCAACCCTCGAAAGGTGACCGGGCGCGGGCCGGCGATGTGGTAGATCGCTCCGGAGCGGCCGCGGCGCAGGCAGAGCAGCATTCCGGCAACAGCATCGGCAATAAACGTCGGATGGCACACGTGCCGCCCACCTTCGACGAAGAAAAACCGGCCCCGGCGGACGGCCTGGAAAAGCCCCAGAACATGCCGGTCCCCCGGCCCATAAACAAACGCTGGCCGGCAGATGACCACGGGCAATCCCCGTGCGGCGAATTCCAGGGCCACCCTTTCGGCGGCGGCCTTGCTCCGCTCATACGGGTTGGTAGGTGTGTAGGGCGAGTCTTCTACACCCGGAGCGCTGGAAGTCAGTCCCAGGACTCCCGCCGTGCTCACCTGCAGCACGCGCGTTTGACATCCGGCATTCATGGCCGCTGCCAGTACGTTGCGAGTGCCGTCCACGTGTACCTGTTGGTATATTTCCTCCCGCACGCCGAATTCGCCGAGATGGCCAGCCGCATGAACGATCCAATCCGCTCGAGCCGCGACATCGCACAAGCTCGAGGGCACCGTCACGTCGCCCATGTGCCAGTTGACGCCGACGCCGGCCAGGCCGCTGCGGTCGGAAGTGGCTCGCGCGAGGGCATGCACCTCCGCCCCCTCTCGGGCCAATGCGCAAGCTATGGCTCCGCCAAGGAAACCAGTAGCTCCGGTGATAAACACGCGCATGCGGTTCATGGCTGAGCTTGCTGATAAGACATTACAGGGCGGTAAAGGCATTGGCAACGGCGGCGCTGGGGACAATCCGGCAGCGGCAGTAGCGGAGCCTGGTCGGGATGGTAGACCTTGCCTGGGGGCAACCTCCGTGCGGCGTCGCAACAGTCCTGCGCCCGCTGAATTTCCACGCCTACAATTGAGCCCTTGGCTTTCATGCCCAGGCGATAGGCTGCCAAGGTTTTCCGGGCGTAATCCGGCTCTTTCTCCAGCCGGTGCTGGAATCTGTTCAACCAATCAAAGGCCATGAATCTCACTCCTGCTAGCACCGCCGTAGCACGGGCACTCTTGCCTGTGCTCAACTGCTATCACCCTGAACCCGGTAGCACAGGCAAGAGTGCCTGTGCTACGGCCCGGCGCTTAGTTCATCCTCGCAGCACCCTTGAGCCTACGCGCGCCAGTGTTGCAAGGTCATGCAACATGCTGGTGTAAGCGGCGTTGGCTAGAGGGCAATGGCATTCCTTGGCGGCGATGCTTCGCCGCACTTCCTGAATCTTCTTTCCAAACCAGATTTCCTTGAAATCATAATTATGATCGCGCAGATTGCCAAGGTTATCGCCCCGCACACAACACGGCCATACGGTGCCGTCGGCATAAATATGGGCGCTTACCCATCCGGCGTAGCAAGGGATCACCTGGTCCTGCTCGTCCAGGATGCGCTTCACCAGTTTGTAGTACTCCACGCGCAGAGCCTCCGTGATTCTGGCCACGCCTCGGAAGCGTTTGCCCTGCACATAGCGGATCAGGCGTTCGACGGCTTTGGCGTAGCTTTCCGCGCTCGGCGTGATCGGCAACCCCACCGTGTCCAACTCGACTCGCGGTTCGGCGATCTCGGTAATGAACTGGTCGGCGCCCGAACGGTCGGCGTAGGCAATGATTTCCTCCAGGTTATCTACGTTAAATACCGACACGACCGAGTGGATTCCAATGGACAGGTTCTTAAGCCGCCGGCGCAAGGAGAGCAGTTGCTCGAGGCATTGTTCGAATTTTTCGAAGTTCCCCGGCACGCCGCGAATGAAGTCGTGTTTCTCGCCAAGTCCATCCAGGGAGAGGTTGATGATCACCTGGCTCTCAGCACATGACGTGGCAATACGCTCCACTCTTTCGGGGATGCTGGGCAGAATGCCGTTGGTCGGGATGTTGATTACACCCGGCCGGCACTGTTCATAGGCTGACTGTGCGAGTTTGACGACGTGCGGGTACATCAGCGGTTCCCCGCCGCTGATCGTGAACCAGTAGGGTGCGCGGCCCAGGGAAGCCAACACCTTGCGCCATTCTTCCAAAGTCAGTTCGTTTTCGCGCTTCATCCAGATATTGCAGGTGAGACAACGCGAATTGCACTTGGGAGAAGGGGAGAGGGTCAGGTTGAGCGGCAGCATGCGTGGCCGGCCAAGGCGGCGAAAGAGCTTGAACGCCGGAATGCGCAGCAGAACGCCGACCATGGAATGCATTTTAGCCCTATATTCGCGAGGTGAGGTCTTTCGTCGTCTTGGCAATTTGCCAGACGCGCTGGTCGCGGCGTTTGTAATAATCCCGCCTGCCGAGGAACCGCCCATATACTTCCAGCGCTGCCACTCCCCAGGTCCAGAGAAATCGGCGTGGCCGCCAATCGAGCCGGGGCAGCAAGGCCCGCAGTATTCTCCACCCGCTCAGGGTGCTGACGTTGTAGCCCAGAGTGTGACGCACCGCGAGATGTCCGGCATAAATGCGGCGGCGCTGGCGAAGATAATCCGCGACCGTTAGAGGGCCTTTGTTGTAAACCACGGCTGCAGGCACATAGCGGACCTCGTAGCCTTGACCGCGAATGACCGGTTCGATGCTTGCCTCGTCCACCGCGGTGTGGTACGGAATGCGCTCAAAGATATTCCGGAAGGCGATCATCTCTCCGGCTTTGAAGTGGCGCAAATTGATCTGGTGATGCAGTTCCCAGAGCATGTGGGCGGCAAACCCCATGAAAGTCCCGGGGTCGCGAAAGGCGCCACCAATTCTTCGATGGCGCCGGCCTCGGGCTGCAGATCAGCGCTGCAAACCACCACGATCTTTTCACGCGCCTGGGGAAGAAACTGGTTGACGGCGGAGGCCTTGCCCTCACGCTGCGCCTGCACAATCAGGCGAATGCGCGGGTCGCGGCGCGCCCAGGCGTTCACGACAGATTCAGTGCGGTCCGTGCAGCCGCTGGCAACCACGACAATCTCCGCCAGGTTTGCGTTCGTCAAGCGTTGCGATACTACGGCCTCCAGCATCCGGCCGATGTTGGCCTCTTCGTTATAGGCCATAATCCCCATCGAGCATGCGATGGACATGAGAGGATCCGCCTGATCGTTTCAAGACTGAACCACTGCTGTGTCCCCTTCTCACGGACGAAGGGACTACGCCGTCGTGCGCCGGAGTATCACCACACGCTGCCCGGCACGCCTTTTGGGTGCGGGACCGGTGCGTACCGACCGAAATCACGACACGCAAAGTGTAGCACACCTTGGAGTGCGGCAGCGGAGCTGCCGCGCGAAATCAAGGAGTCAGGAGTCAGAAGTTAGGAGTCAGTAGAAAAGCAGACTCGAGATCACATCTCAAGGACGTGGCTGAGCCTGGAATGTTGCGCAGACGGTTAACTTCCTGGTTCGAGTCAGCCTTTCTTCTGACTCCTGACTCCTGAATCCTGACTCCTTCTCAACTCCCGTTCAACCACAGCACCCAGTTAATCTCATTCTCCGGGCGGGGCGGCGTGCAGGGGCCCTGCCGGAGATACAAGCAGACGCCGCCCGAGCATCCTGCCGGTTCGAAGCCGTCCAACTTCCCAGGCAGATTTCCGTAGGTGACGATGGCGTTAACGCTCTGTGCCTGCTCATCCAATTCGGATGCACTCCCAAAGAGCAGCATGGGGACGTTCTTGTGCAGGTGCGCATAGCCTCCGGTGTCATACCAGCCGACCTTGTAGAGTCCAACGCCGCATAGGGATGGGTCTTGGCTAAGCCGATCAAAGGCGGCTAGGGCGCCAGAGTTTCGTGACCAATCGAATTGGCGTATGAGCAAGCAGGAAGTGATCGCGCAGCAGGCCAAGCCCGTCACCACGATCGCCCGGGACGAAAGCGGCGTCTTGCGACGTGCGTTCAGGGCCGGCAAGATTTCAATGAAGCCGAGAGCGGCCAGGGTGATTGCCAAGGGCACCATCGGGTAAAGAAAACGCACCTCCTTATGGCCGAAGTAATTATGGGTGAGGAGAATGATCAAACCTACCCAGCCCAGAAAGGGGCTCCGGCGAAGCCCCATGATGACAAGGAGAACCAGCGGGCCCAGGTGGGCGCACAGCATCTCCAGATACCAATACCACGGCTGCACGCCATAGCCGTGGCCGCCTTCGACCAGGTCCGCCCAAATGTAATTGATGTAGGAGTGGAACGGGTGCAGCCAAACCAACTCGTCGACCAGGCCGAAAAAAAGTACCGGCAATAGGACACCTGCTGCGAGAGGGACTACGCGCTTTCGCCAATTGGGATAGCAAAAATAAAGAAGCGCGAAACCCACTGCGGGCGCAAGCTGGATTCGGAGCGCCATGGCGAGCCCGCAGAAAGCTCCAGCCAGCAGCATGCGCCTTTTTTCTCCCAACTCTTCACCATACATCCCGAGATACAAGCCCGGCAGGAGCGCGTTGGTAGCCACGGGTTCGCTCAGGGTTTTCGGCGCGAAATAGACCAATTCGTACCAGCAGGCGCAAGCTCCCGCGGCGATCAGGGCCGCTTCGGTCCCGCCGGCGCGCTTCGCCCATGCGAAGCCGAACCAGATGGTGGTGAGGGACATCAGGGAAAGGACAATCACTATCCCCCGCTCGTATCCTTTGGATCCGGGCCCCATCCAGGCAGTGGCCCGCATCACGCCTGCCAGGAACGCGGGATAAACCCAGGACCGAACGCCGCGCCTCCATTCCCAGGTGACGACTCCATAGCCGTAAGCCAGGCGATGCGCCGGCTCCTGGGATTGGAAAATCTCATCCGCGTGAAACTGGGTCGGGAATCGCAAGGCCGCCCCGGCTCGCAAGAAGAAGCCCAGGAGCAAAAAGGCAAGCAAGAGAAGGTGCAGCGAGGAGGATGATTTCATTTCAAACCCATTAATATACATCTTTGCGCGCCGTTCAACATCTATCATGCATGCCTAAGGCCCTGCTTGACTTCTCGCCTTCCGGACTGTACTTTCGATTCCTTGAATATCGTCCGCGAGGTTCCCCATGCAGGTCCCTTATTTTGACTTGAAGCAACAGTTCTCGGGCCTTCGCGATGAGACCTTTGTTTTGGGCGAAGAGGTCGCCGAGTTCGAAAAAGAGTTTGCCGCTTATTGCGAGGCCGGTTACTGCGTGGCCTTGAATTCCGGAACCAGCGCCCTGCACGTAGCACTGCTTGCTCTGGGCGTGAAGCCGGGCGATGAAGTGATTACCACTCCGAACACTTTCATTGCCACCGCCTCGGCAATTTCCTACGTGGGCGCGACGCCGGTATTCGTTGACATCGATCCCAAGACGGCGAATCTCAATCCTGCATTGATCGACCTCGCCGTCACAGAGCGGACCACAGCCATCATTCCGGTCCATTTGTATGGCCGCCCCGCGGACATGGAGCCCATCCTCGAGATCGCGAGCAATTACAACCTGGCGGTTATCGAGGACGCCTGCCAGGCGCACGGCGCCCGTTACCGCGGCAAGCGGGTGGGAAGCATCGGCCACGCGGCCACTTTCAGCTTCTATCCGAGTAAGAATCTAAGCGCCTATGGCGAGGGCGGAGCGCTCACGACCAATGACCCGGGAATCGCCAAGCTGGTGCGATCGCTGCGCAGCCACGGGATGAGCGAGCCCTACACACATGAACGAATCGGGTACAACTACCGTATGGAGGGATTCCAGGGCGCGGTGCTGAGGATCAAGCTGAAACGGCTCGAGCAGTGGAACGCGCGCCGCAAGCAAATTGCCGATCTCTATCGCTCGATCTTACAGGGCGCCAACGTCGAGATCCTTCCCGATGATCCTCGTGACGAACGCGTCTACCACTTGTTCACAGTTTATGTCGACCGCCGCGAAGCCGTGCGCGCAGCTCTCGAA
The DNA here is from genome assembly GCA_049508935.1 of Terriglobia bacterium. Classification (GTDB taxonomy): domain Bacteria; phylum Acidobacteriota; class Terriglobia; order UBA7540; family UBA7540; genus CAVROP01. The sequence goes on from JBELAJ010000087.1 coordinate 23,229, forward strand.
GCTCGCGGAGTTCACACCGCGATCCATTATCCCTGTCCCGTCCATTTGCAGCCCGCCTTCGCAACTCTCGGCCTTGGACCCGGCCGGTTCCCGCATGTCGAACACGCTTGCGCGCGGGTTTTGAGTATGCCCTTCTTCCCCGAAATGACCGACGAGCAGGTGCGCTACGCCGGCCGACAACTGGCAGATGTTTCGGGAGGCGCGTAAGGGCAAGTGAGTATGGTAGTATGTATATATGGCGACGCGAAAGATGACCTTTACACTGCCTCGTGAGTTGGCTGACCGGTTTGTTAAGAGCGTTGCGGCCCGGCATCGCTCCCGCTACTTGGCCGAGGCCATCGCGCGGAAGCTCGAGGAGCGAGATCTGAGGCTTGTCCGCGCCTGTGAAGTTGCGAATCGCAATCTCGAGGTGCGAACCATTGAGAAGGAATTTGATGCCATTCCCGACGAGATCCGCGAGCCCTGGAGCGGCGCCAAAGCGCGGCGAAGTGTGGTGGGTGCGCCTCGACCCAAGTCTCGGGTCAGAGATTAGGAAGACACGTCCCTGTCTGGTGC
>JBELAJ010000088.1:0-20061 GCA_049508935.1 Terriglobia bacterium
CAAATCGCTAGGGGCAGAGAGACGAAGCTCAAACAAAAACGCGGGGGAGGCAGGGCGTGCAACCGCGCAGAGGAGCAGCAGGAACGCCGCCGCACCACCTGCTCTCCCGATTACCCGATCACTTGATCTCCCGATCATCGGCTCACCCGATCTGCCGATCACCCGATCTTCTATTCTTCCGATCATTTCAACTGCTTCCTCAACCGCTCCACCGCTTCAAGCGCCGCCGGATTCCTGGGATCCGTTTGAAGGCCCGCCGTATACTCCTGAAGCGCCTCCCTGCCTCGCCCTTCCGCCTCGAGAGCAGCGCCCAGTCCAAAGTGAGCGTGACTTTCGAAGGCGTCCAAGGCCACAGCCTGCCGAAAAGCGTGCTCGGCGTCTTGCCAGCGACGCCAGCGGCTGTAGATGTCGCCCAACGAATTCCATGCCCCTACGGTGCCGCCGCTCGCCGCGGAAATGCGGTACTGCGCTTCTGCTTCTCGAAAGCGGCCGGCGTCAAAATAGAATCCTGCCAGCGCATTCCGGGCCGGAACGTAAAGCGGGGCAAGTGCCACCGCGGCTTTCAATTGCGCTTCCGCTTTGTCATCTGCGCCGGTTACGGCATAGGTCCGCCCCAGGTTCATGTGGGAGTCGGCGTAGTTTGGCCGAAGCCGAATAGAGCGCTCAAAATCCTCAATCGCTTCGTCGTAGAGTTTCTTCCGCACCGCGACGAGCCCCAGGTTGTTCATGATCAGCCAGTGATTAGGGGCGCGCCGCAACGCCTCGCGCCACTCCGCCTCGGCCTGAACTGGTGACCCCGAATTCCAGTATACCGCGCCCAAGTTGATTCGGAGCGCGACAGCGTCGGGTTCCGCTGCCAGAGTGCTTTGGTAGAACGTCGCGTCATCCCGCCAGACGCGGTTGCGGGTGACGATCCGGACCACGCAAAGGGCGGCGATTATAACCAAGCCTGCGAAATACAGCCAGCGAGCGGCGCGTTGTCCCTCGAGCTTCATCCAAATCGCCTGCCCTCCCTGCGCCACAATCCAGCAGAAACCCAGTGAAGGAAGATAAAGATAACGCTCGGTAAAAACGTTAGCACCGAGCAAGCGCCCATTGAGAACCGGCGCGAGGTTCAGGAAAAACCACACAAGGCCGAACGAGACAAGGCGCTCCCTTCTCCACGAATAAACAAACGTGCACAGGCACAGTCCCAGCACCACCAGCCCCGCGACCGCCCGAGGATCGAAGAGGGAAAGGCTCTTGTGAAAGGTGTAAAAGCCGCAGAGATTTACCGGCCAGATAATCTTCCGAACATATTGCGCGATGAGCGCGAAGGAAGAGTAAAAGGCTTCGCGGCGGCTGATCTGCGGCAACTGTAACACCGGCGCGAGCCCGCCAAAGATGCGGATTCTAAACAACAGGTAGGCGATGTCAACCAGCCATAAACTCAGATACCGGGAGAGCTTCTGTCCAAGAGTTGTTTCGGCCCGGTCGTCACGCAAAAAGTGTTCATAGAAGGTCGCCAGAAACGGCAGCGTTGCGGCCGGCTCTTTTGCCAACAGCGCCAACACAAAGCACAAAACCATGCCAAGTTCCGCCGCACCACCCCTTAGTCCCCTCCTCGGGGAGGAGGGGAATCGCAGCCGCACCGAGGAGAGTAATCCCCCGGTCAGTCGGGAAGGTGCTCCCCTCCTCTCTGAGGAGGGGACTAAGGGGTGGTGCGAGTCTGGACTGCCAACCCGCAGGAAGAGCCAGAATGTAAGCAGGTAGAAAAACGTGAGCTGGAGGTCGGTTATGGCGGCGATCCAGTCCACTGACTCGCTATGCACCGGGTGCAGGGCGAAGATGACCGCCGCCGCAAAGCCCAAGGTTCGGTTGCGGAAAGCCCGTTCAGTAACGAGGAAGACGAGACAGACCACCGCGGCGTTCAAGACCAGGTTGGCCAGATGGAACCCGTAGGCCATCGGTCCGAACAATTGGTAACAAAACAGATAACCGAGCGTCATCAGCGGGCGGTAATAATTGGTCGTGCCTTGTGCGCCCACATACGACCACACGTTCGTTGCGAAGATCTCCCGCAAGTGCGAAAAGTTGCGCAGGTAGGGATTGCCCAGGATTTGTCGGTTATCGTCCTGGACAAAGCTATTCCACAGCGAGTTCACATAGGGCAGACCTGCGATCACGATCAGCAGCGCCAGCAGTTCCTGGGTGGCAAATCGGCGCAGGCCGAGCTTGGGCGTCGCATCGGAGTCGTTCTCAGGGGGTGCCGAACTTTGATGCAGATCCATGGCTTAATCCGGCTTATTTCGCGTCTTTACAGCACACCGCCGAGGCGCGGAGACGCGGAGGATTAAAACCCAGAAACCCTGCCTCCGCGCCTCAGCGCCTCTGCGGTCCGGCCGCCTTGCAGGCGTCCACAACTCCAACTTGACCCAGCCTTTCGGCCCACTTGGCCGGCACAGGCACGGGGATTGCCAGACTTCCGAAGCGTCTGAATAACCAATTTGCGAGGAAGAAACTCGCGGGAGCCAGCACAAAGCCCGCTAGCACGTCGATCAGGTAGTGGTAGCGGAGGTAGACGGTCGAGACCCAAAGGCTCAGGACCAGCGGAGACACCGCCCAGAAGAGGGCCCGCGAGTTGCGCCAGGCATAGAGCCAGACCAGGAAGGAAATCGCCACGTGCATGCTCGGAAAAACGTCGCGATGAATGCGGGCCAGATCCATGAAAGCGAGTTGCTGGTTGAAAACGGCAATGGGCTGGCTGAGGGACACGGTGTAAACGTCGCGCAGGCTGTAAAGGGGACCGACGGCGGGAACCAGGACGTAGCCAAGAAGCCCCAGAAACGTGACCACCATCAGACCGCTCATCATTTCCCGGAAGCGCGCGCGGGGGCGGCAGAGGTACACAAAGCAGCCCACCAGGGGAATGTTCAGGATGTGGTAAAAGTAAGAGAACTCCATCCAGGCCGTCCGCCCGGGCGTTATGAAGCGCTGGATGGCCACGCTGGCCTGAAACCCGAACAACCGCTGGTCGAGACCGCTCAATTGCCCGTCGCAGTCGTGCCCCACCAGAAGGTGAGTGGTGTCGCCCCAAAGCGAATAGTACATCAACAGAATGGCCAGGAACGGGAACCAGTCTCTGACGATTCCCCAGTAAGGCCGTACGAAAGTCAACGGGTCAGCGGAGGAAGCGGACGACTCCTGCTTCCCGGCCACGAAATAGTGGACCAATTCCTTTCCCAGAAGCAGGGTCATGGCAGGAATGATGATCAGGACGTCGGCCGGGCGCAGGTTGGTATGCGCGGCTCCGCGGAAAATGACCCGGAAGCACAAGTTGAGGAGGAAAAAGGCAAGCGCCACCAGGTCTTCAAGGCGCGGATGAATGATCAGCCGGCGGTTATTGGCCATAGAGGCCTTTCAGCGCCTCGAACCTCTTCTGCGCTTCCATAGGAAATGGGTACCTGGATGTGTCCTCGAGAACCTGGAGGGCCTGCCGGCGGTTCCCTTCCAAAAAGTAGGCGTGCGCCAGGTCTTCCACGGCAAGCTGGTCAGTGGGTAGAACCTCAAGCACGGACTGGAGGACGCGCTCGGCTCCTCCATACTGTTTTTGGGCAATCAGGATATGTCCCTGGAGAATCAAAGGGGGCAGATACAGCCGATTCTCACGGATCAGACGTTCGGTGATGCGCAAGCCCTCGTCATATCGCCCCAAATAATAGAGGCTGACTGCGATTCGATACGAGTCCACCTCGTCCAACTCGCGGCCCGCCACGCGCTGCATGGCAGGCGCATCCTCTACCACCGAGGCCCACTGGCCGAGACTGAATTTGGCTGACTCAAGAGCTTGCCAATAACTCAATATCCCCGGCCGCAACTCGACCGCCTGAAGCGCGTTGAGGTAGTTCTTTGCCGGGCGCGTGTGCTGAGTATGGCTCAAACTGGAGCGATAATATACCTCCGCCGCGATATCGTAGCCGAAGTTCCAAGCGCCGAAAACCGCCATAGCAAGCACGAGGGCATAAAGAAACACTCTGACGCGAGCCAGTCGGCTTGCCAGCGTGTGGTTCTCTGACACCTTCAGGCTCGCCACTCCTTTCACGGCCAGAAGGCTAAGAAACGACACGCCGAGTATCTTCAATAATTCCCAGAAAATGAAACGAACCTGCTCCAAGTCGACGCTCCTCGTCCCTCGTAGCGCTGACCTTCAGGTCAGCATTGCGGGTTGCCGACCTAAAGGTCGGCGCTACTGTAGCAAACTCAAATCTACCGTGCTGCGCGGATTCAGCCGGACCTTTCCGCCGGCATCGATCACGTACGGCTTGCCCGAAGGATCGCGCGGCAATGCTCGCAGGTAACCCGCCACGACCAGCGCCTGAAGAGAACGCGCGGGTTGTCCCTGGCGCTTGTTATAGAGGGCCACCAGCTCGTTAAGTTTGGCGATCTCTTCTGTCGCCTGGATGGCCATCAGGTGATCCTCGGCGTTCTTACGAATCTGATCGTTTCCGGCCTGGCGTGCAATCTCGGACCAGAGAAACTTCGAGGTGGCGAGTTCCCCGCCCTCCGCCGCCACTTTCGCCGCCAGGGCCCGCATCCATGTCATGGCGCCGGGCCGCTCGCTTCCGGCCTGAAACGCTCGCGCCGCAGCGGCGTAATCCTTCAAATCCCAATAGTAGACGAAGCCAACATCCTCCCAGAACCGCCAATACTCCGGATTGGCAACAATGCCACGATCGAGGAGCGTCAGTGCCTCTAAGGGTTCGCCGGCTCCCCGGGGCGGCTTGTCGGCAAGGAAGATCGAACCGAAGCGGTAAGCAATGATCAGGTGAGGATCCAGGTCCGTCGTGATCTGAAGCAACGGCCCTAACAGCTTGAACTCTGTCGACTGGGCCACTCGCTTTCCGCCGAAATACTGCACCACGCGAGTCCAGTAAATATCGGCTAGCAATCCATCGTAACCCAAGCTGAGCCGGCGTAAGACCCTTCCCGACGGCAAATACAAAACCTCGCCAAGCGCCCGCTCACTTCCGCGTCGGAGGTCAAGACTCCGTTGCAAGGGAATCAGCCCTAAGAGGCACAGCAACACCAGCAGCCAGCAGGCGCGGCGGCGGGAACGAGGTTGCGAGAAGTAGGCATGAGAAGAGGTCATCGGAATTCCCGTTCCTCGAAAATAATAACTGCCAGGCCCAGAAGGATCGTGATGTAAAGAAGCGCGTAAAAAGAGTTCCCCACCCACAGGTAACCGGGGATCTTCTGCGCGTGAGCCACCAGGCTGATGACATTGAAGTTTGCGAAATTGGGCAGCGCATAATAAAGCGCGCTGCATGCCGTCCCCAGCAGCGCGCTCTGAGTTTGCCCGCCGAAGGCGCGCAAGTCCGCCGAAACATTGCCTATAACGAAAAGACAAAACGTGTAGACTGCGGATAACACCGGAGTAGATATACACGAAAAGACTAAGGCGATCCCCACCACCAAGGCCAGTTGGAGAAGAATGAAATAGACCGCGCCCAGAAATACCAGGTCGTCACGTCCCAGCGTTCCCTTCTGATAGTACAGCGCCGCATAGAAGCCCACCGTCATGATGGCTGTGTTGACCAGCAAGGTGAGCAGCAGCCCCAGGTATTTTCCCAGAACGAATGCCGCACGCGTGACGGGCTTCGACAGGATGTTATAAAGCGTGCGGCGTTCGATTTCTTTCGAGACGAGGTCGATGCCAATAAAAATGGCGATCAACAGGCCGAAAACCGAAATCGAAGTTAGCCCCAGGGTTATCAAGATAATCTGCTCGACACCGACGGAGATGCTCCCGAAGAGTATGGAGGCACCGATCAGCAGGAGGGCAAAGGCCACCAGATTGTACAAAACCTTTTGGCGGACCGATTCCTTGAATGTGTGGATGGCGATCGTCACCACGCGCATGGTTGTTTCCTGGAGGGGTCAATAGTCAACAATGAAGAGTCGACAGTCGAGAGTCGAAAGTCGAGAGTTAGAAGCCTGGGACTTTCGACTTCTGACTCTCGACTTTCGACTCTCGACTGTCGACTGACCGCCTCTACTCTCCAACACCAACTTTCTGAAGGAAGTAATCCTCCAGCGACCTCTTCACCGGATTCATGGAGATCAGCTTCGCATGACCGCGCAAGATAATTTCCAGTGACCGTTCAACCTCACTCTCCTCCGCAATCTCCAGGCGCACTCGCTCTCCGGTGCGAATCACCGACGAGGCGTAGGGCACGAGGCCGGCCATCACCTCTGCGGACGGGGCCTCGAGTACCAATTCGGTGGTGGTAACTCCGAGGCGGAGGATCGCGTTCAACTCGCCACACCCTTCGAGCCGGCCGTGGTTGAGCACCGCTACCCGGTCACACAATGTCTCCGCGTCCGAAAGAATATGCGTGGAGAAGAAGACCGTCTTCTTCCGTTCCTTCAGCCGCAAGATGACTTCGCGGACTTCCCTTCTCCCCAGCGGATCGAGGCCGGACATCGGCTCGTCCAGGAAAACCAGGTCAGGGTCATTAATCAAGACCTGAGCAATACCCAAACGCTGAATCATGCCTTTTGAATACTTGCGAAGCTGAACATTGCGTGATGCGGCGAGACCTAATTGCTCGATAAGCTCGCCCGAGCGGCGGCGCCGTTCGACGGCCGGCAGACCATAAAGCGATGCAGCGTAGTTCAGAAATTCCTGAGCGGTCAGATGATCATAGAAGGCGGGATTTTCGGGCAGATAAGAAACCCGGGCGCTGACCGACAGGTCGTCGAGTGGTTTGCCGAAGATGCGCGCCGTGCCCGAAGTGGGGAAGATGAGGCGAAAAATCAGCTTGAGTGTCGTGGTCTTGCCGGCGCCGTTCGGTCCGAGCAAGCCGAAAACTTCCCCCGCCTCGACCCTGAGATTAAGCCCATCGAGCGCCCGCTTAACGCGGTTGCGCCAGAAACCAAGTCTGTAGTCTTTGGTCAGGTCAGTAGTTTCGAGGGCCAACATGATGAACGAACCGTCTCTTCGCCAGCCTCCGCAGTGGTGCAGGACCTGCTATCGCCTCGGATGAAGAATAACATACCCGATGCCGAGATCTCAGGAAAGGGTGGGCTACCGCTCTTCCCTACCCGGGCCTACCCTGCCGGGATTCTCAGAACTGCGGCTTCATCGAACCGTTTCCCGCAAATGCTTCTCAATCTCACTGATCTGCACGGCGGCCGCCTGTTGTTCGGGATTCACGGCCAACTCTTGCTTGAATTCCCGTAGTGCCCCGGCGAAATCGCCTCGGGCTTTCAGCATTGCTCCTAACGCAAAGTGGTAAGCAAAGCCCGTGGGATTTAATGCGATGGCGCGGCGCACGGAAGCGATGGCCTCGTTCGTGCGTCCGGATTTGAGGAGCGTCATCCCCAGATAGAAATACTCATCCGCCTTACGAGGATTGATACGGACTGCCTCCAAAAAGTACTTCTCCGCGTCCGGCAGATGCCCCATTTTGTAATGAGTCAGACCCAGATTGTAGACCGCGGGCCAATAGGAGGGGTCATGCCCTACCACTTCATTAAGCTTTTCGAGAGCGGGCGCGTACATGCCTCGTTCAGCCAGAATAGTTCCGTAGTTGGTTTCTGCCGCAAGGTTGTGGGGCGCGATGAAATTGTTGTAAGCGTAGAAGGTCAGGTTGTCACGGAAGTAAAAGCTCTGGGTTACCGTTCCATATCCGAGCACAACAGCAAGACAGAACGAAGCGGCCAGGAGTGCGCCCGGCATGCCCAGCCACCACGGCGCGCGCCCCCAAATTCCGGGAACGACCATGTCAGTAGCGCTGACCTTTAGGTCAGCACGCCAGGCTTGCAGCCCGCTAGCACACAGTTTCTTCAAACCAAGACCTGCCAGAATAGCGAGACCGACCGAGGGCAAGTACAAATAACGGTCATGGGCGAAGTCGTCGGCTACAAAGACTCGCAGGTCAAGGAGGGGAATCAAGGGCAAGACCAGCCAGGCTGCCGAAAAGGCGGCGATGCGGCCTCGGCGAGCCAGGGCCAGCAGCCCGGCTGCTATGCAAACGTCGAAGATGAGGGGAAAAGTGAAATTCCTCAGCGTGGGATGGAGCACGGCAGGAAAGTCATAAAAGGTGCTGAGACCCACAGGCCAGATCAGGTGGCGAATCCAGAAACAGACCAATGACGGCCAAGTCAGGGCCAACTGCACCTTGCTGAGCGGGGTCACGGCATGACTCAGCGCTTTGAGCGCGTAAATGCGCGCAGGAAGATAAAGGAGAATAACCAGGACGAAAGGCCAGATACTGCGCAGGGCTGCGCTGGCGCTCTGAAAATGACTCCCCTCCTCCGCAGGAGGAGGGGCCGGGGGCGGTGGCCGCATGCCGGCAACCACCCCTAACCCCTCCTTACCAAGGAGGGGAATCGCTTTCATGGCTTCCAGGCGCGCGCCGGTTGACGGCCATGTGCGAGAGCCCGCATAGATCCAATCGTAGGCCACCAGCAGGCCGGGGAGGATCATGGCGGTCTCCTTTTCGCCCAGCGCAACAGCGAAGAGAGCCACGGAGGCGAGCCGCCAGTTGCGCCGGCCCGTCCGCCGCCATCGTACGTAGGAAATGAATGACGCAATCAGAAGCACGCCCAGAAGAGGTTCGGTGGCGCCGGAAATCCAAGCCACGGCTTCGATGTGGGCGGGATGGAGGCCGAAAACCAATGCCGCCACAAGGGCTGCGTCGCCGCTGACTCCCAAACATAACGCCAGCAAGTAGGCCAGCAGAGTCGCGAGGACGTGGGCCAGAATGGTCGTGAGATGCCAACCCCAGGCGTGATTTCCAAATGCCGCATGGTTGATTCGCAGCCATAACAGGAAGAGCGGGCGGTAGTAATTCCCCAGTTCGCCCGGCATGACTCCTGCCCAAACCTGCGAGGTAAAGTATGAGGGAACGAAGCGCCAGGAATGAACGGCGGGATTCTCCACAATCTGCCCGCGATCGTCGTGCACGAACTGATAGCGAAGCGTTGGGATATAAACGGCAAACGTCAGGAGGAGAACAAAGGCGATTCCCTTCCAGGAAGGTGGGCTGGAAGCGTTGGCGGAGGTGGGCAGAACTGACAATCCTTATCAACTTTTGTAGGATGCCAGGACGTCGCCGCGGAGCCGGCGCCTTCGGTCCATCCCATCGATGGGACGCACGCGACGACGTCCTGGAAAGTGTTTCCCCCACAGTGGCATTGCGACCCGCAAGCCTGGGGAACTCTTGTGACAGGGGACAAATGCAGGGAAGGCCTCGCCGCCTTCCCCACCGCAATCTCCAACCTCTAACCAGCCAACGGCGAGTCGGTCGAACCGGCCGTTGCGGTGCTGTTTTGACGGATTACGCCCGACATATCGGTATAGTAATAGTTCGTACCAGTCGTACCCACAGTGATCGGCGTAGCCGTAATGCCGTAAGTGTCAATCCTGCCGGAGGCATCGGTGCCAGCTGGAGTGTAGACGAACGTATAACCGCTTTTGACGCTCAAGGTGGCGGTAGCGGTTCCCCCAGAAAGGACACTGTCAATCAATCCGGCAGCGGTGGCGGCGGGGTTCGAGCCAGCCGCGGGTGGGCCCAGGTTGCCCAGCGTCGCGGTATAACCCGTATTGTAGGTGGTGGCATAGGTTATCTCCGCTGTGTTAAGGGTGCGCAGAGACCCCACCGCGGAGGCTTGATTGGCGGCAATGCGCGAACGCAGCAAGTTCGGAATGGCGATTGCCGCAATGATCAGGATGATCGCAACGACGATTAACAGCTCAATGAGTGAAAAACCTCGTGAACCCTTCTTCATTCGTCCTCCTATCGAAAATCAAAGCGCATGGAAGCTACCCACATCAGGTGTGGCATTTTGCTTGCCAAGCCGTCATTCCAAATAAATTTTGAATCTTCGCTAACTGTTGTGTATTCAACTACTTAGCTTAATAACCGGCGAGACTTTGCAGTTCCGTCCCTTGCTGCGGGCTGTTCTCGCCGCTTTTTGTCCAATTGACGCGACGGATTTTGTCACTTCCGGCCGAAGGGTAGCACCGGCACTCTTGCCTGTGCGGTTGCGAAGACAGCCAGGAGTGGCTGTCCTACCGCCCCGTCGTCAACTTTGTCACGGCTGTCTGCACGGCCGTATCTTTGGGGTCAAGGGTTCTAGCCTCCTCGATCTCGCGCCGTGCGTCGCTACGTCTACCTGAATCGAGATAGGCCAAGCCCAGTTGAGCGTGAGCCAACGCCGATTTCGGCTGAATCGCGATCGCTTTTTCCAGGGCCGCAATGGCATCGTCTTTCTTTCCCATTTTCAGGGCGAGGACGCCCAACCTGAACTGGCCGTTGCCAGAACCGGGGGCAGACCTCACGATCTGGCGATAAAGCTCGAAGGCTTCCGCCAGTTTGCCCTGGTCCTCGTAAACACCAGCAAGACCCAGATAGGGCGCCTCATCTTGCGGAGTTAGTTGGATGGCGCGCTGGAACTCGGCTTCCGCGAGAGCGAATCTTTTCTCGCGTCCAAAGACGGCTCCCAGGTTCAAGCAAACAAGAGATGAAGATGGCTGAACGATCGCATCACGTCTGAGGAGTTCCTCCGCCTCGGCGAGCCGACCCTCCCGTAACGACAAAAGTCCAAGCTGAAGGAGGGCCTCGGCGTCGTTCGGGTCGAGAGCCAAGGCTCGCTCGAAGAAATCGCGAGCCTCTTCCTTGTCGCCGCGGAAGAGGGCAATTTTGCCCAAGGCGAACAAGGGCTTCGAGAATCCGGGATTGAGCTGCGCTCCACGCCTCAGGGTGTCCTCTCCGGCGTCGACGTTGCCGTCATCTAATTGGACGCCTGCCAGATTCACGAAGGACTCGCCCGCTGAGGGGTCCAAAGCAATCGCCGCCACGTATTCATTACGTGCCCGGTTCCGGTCGCCCGCCTGCCTGTAACCGTTCCCCAAAAACACGTGAAACATCGCTGCGGTGGGATCATCGCGCACGGTGGCCAGGCCTAAGGTGAAGTTATTGCGCCAGGCCGGCAGCCTCACCAGGATTCGTAATGTGCCCGCCGCCAGCAGTATCGTTCCGCACGCGACCGCCGCGAGTCTGCGCACGCGCTGCCGCGGCAACCCCGGCGATTGCCCCTGGACGGCCGCAAGGGCTGCCCCCGCCAGCCAGCAGATTCCCACCGAGGGGATATAGAGGTACCTCTCTCCATAGGCCGGCACTCCGACCCCGGCGATGTTGAGGACTGGGGCGAGAGTCAAGAAGAACCACACGATGGCGAAGCTGACCGCCCGCCCCCGGCGCCACCAGGCAGCCACCATTCCCAGTGACCAGAGGACAAACAGCATCCCCATCAGCATGGCCGGATCTCGCCAACTTAAGGGCGGATAGAATTTCCAGGAGTACGAAAGATGCTGCGGCCAGATCAGCTTGGCGACATATTCACCAAGCTGGGTAGAACCGAAAATAACCGTCTCTCTCAGCCGCATCCGGTTGGGCGGCCCAACGCTGGAAATGCCCCCGATGACAGCCAGATGAACGACCACATAGAATGCCGCCAGCAGGAAACTTGGCAGGTAGCGGCTGAGGCGTTGGGAAAATCGCGTTGCCACGTCTCGACGCGGGAAGTGCTCATAGAAAACCATGACCAGAGGGGCGGCCAGCGCCACTTCCTTCGACAGCGCCGCCAAAAGAAACACCAGAGCACTCATCCAGGCGCGGAGACGTGAAAAGCCTTTGGCGCCGGGCGGGTGAGTGTAGATAAGAATTGCCGCCAAGAAGAATACGGCGCATTCCACGTCGGAGATCCCGGAAACCGTCGCTACATCCTCCGAATGAACGGGTAAGGCGGCAAAGAGTAACGCGCCCCACAATGCTCCCTGCCCCGTGGGCCAGAGCCGTTTCCCGAGCTGGTAGACCATCACCACCACCCAGGAATTCAAGAGGACGTTCGTGAGATGGAACAGAGCGGGTCGCGGGCCAAACAGCATCCGCTGCACGAGAAAAGTGAACATCACGAGCGGCCGGTAGTAGATGCTGTCCCCGCGCGCGCCGCGAAAGGCCCAGAAATTCTGTGTGAAGATCTGACGGAGGAAATGAAAACTTTGCACATAGGGGTTGCCCCCAATCAAGATCGCATCATCCCCAACCAAGTCGTAGCCGGTGGTGACAATATATAACGCGACTGAAAAGAGAATGAGGAGGGGGATTGCGAACCGGTCGAGGGTCGGTCTCCCCTCCTCGGCCGAGGAGGGAGACCTGCGACTCCCCTCCTCAACTGAGGAGGGGTGGGGGGGGGTGGTCGCCAGGCCGAGACCGCGGGCCAACCACCCCTTACCCCTCCTTACCAAGGAGGGGAACCCGCGACTCCCCTCCTCGGCTGAGGAGGGGCCGGGGGTGGTAGCCTCAGATGTCATATTTCTTGGCATAATGACGAAACGAACGGTAGGACATGCGAAGAAGTTCCGCCGCATGAGTTCGAACACCCTCGGAGGCACGCAAGGCAGCAAGCAGGTGATGCTTTTCGATTTGGGCCATTCGGGCTTCAAAATCCAGCCCCTCAGGGGGTATCTCTACGACAGCCTCACCGGTCGGGGTCATACCCGTCAAGGATTGAGGTAAGTGTTCCAGGCAGATTCGGCCGCCGCAGTCCCCGCACATCGCGACCGCATATTCGATTGCATTCTCGAGTTCGCGCACGTTTCCGGGCCAGGGATAGTGCGTGAGAAGTTCCAGAACGTCACGATTGAAATCTAAATTCCCTTTCCCCATCTGCAAGCCGAATTTGTGCAGAAAATGCCGCGCCAAAGACGCAATGTCGTCCGGCCGCTCACGCAAGGGCGGGACGTGGATCGGTATGACGCTAATACGGTAGTAAAAGTCCTCTCGGAATTGCCCTGCAGCCACCATGCGCTTGAGATCGCGATTGGTGGACGCAATCAATCTCACGTCGATCGAAATATCGGAACTTCCCCCCAAGGGCCGCACCCGGCGCTCCTGAAGCACCCGAAGCAGCTTGACTTGCATGGTGGGGCTGGTCTCCCCAATTTCGTCCAGAAATAAAGTACCTCCGTGAGCGGATTCGATGATTCCCTTGCGGTTGGTCTCGGCGCCGGTGAAGGCTCCTTTGAGATATCCAAACAGCTCACTCTCGAGCAGGGTTTCGGGGAAAGCTCCGCAGTTGATCGAGACATAGGGTTTTTCCCGGCGCAAGCTGGCCTCATGAATGGCCTGCGCCACCAATTCCTTGCCGGTTCCGCTCTCACCCGTAATCAATATGGTGCTGTGGGCCGGCGCTACGGTCCGGACTAATTCCAGGATTCCCTGAATCTGCCGGCTCTGACCAATGATGTTGTTGTGCGCAAAGACGTGCAGCAACTCGCGGCGCAGGCGCACATTCTCTTCCCGCAACGCCGAGTGTTGCAGCGCCCGGTTGACGGTGAGTTTCAGTTGCTCAACCAGTTTGTCGGTCTTGATCACATATTGATAGGCGCCCAGGTTGAGCGCGTCGATGGCCGTTTCCATGCTGGCATACGCGGTGATCAAAATAAAAGGGGCGGGATTTCTGGTTTCGCAGAAGAACTTGAGCAGGTCAATCCCCGAGAGATCCGGCATGCGAATGTCGGAGATGACGAGGTCGTAAACTTGGGATTCGATCTTTTTCTTTGCGGCCTGACCGCTGAAGACCGTCTCGACGGAGTGGCCGTCCTTGCGGAAGCCAATCTCCAGCATTTGGCACAACGACTTTTCATCGTCCACGACCAGCAGTCGAGCCATCTACATCTCCCTGCGCTGTTTCAACTCTGTCATTTCGAGTTTCTCCCTGTCATTCCGAGCGAAGCGAGGAATCTCGCGCTGGTTTCTCGCTTTCGGCCCGCCCAGCGCAGCCCGAGATCCCTCGCTTCGCTCAGAATGACAGGATCTGCGGACTTACTACTCGAGCCTAGCAAACTCTCATCACCGATCGGCGGCCGCCGGGATGAAGGCCTTTTTGGAGGCAGCCGCGGGAGCCGTAGGCTTCGGTAGCTCAAGGATGAAGCGAGTGCCGTTCCCCGCTTTCGACTCCACCCGGATTGTACCTCCAATGCCCTGCATGATCTGGTAAACGATCGCCAGCCCGAGGCCAGTGCCTCCGCTGAATCCGGGTTGAAAGGGCTCGAAGACTTTTTCGAGCTGCTGCTCGGAAAATCCCACTCCCGTGTCACTCAGGATGACGCGGACCGCTCTCTCGCCGGCTTCCTCAGCTTGCACCGTCAACACGCCGCCTTCCGGCATCGCCTTGAGTGCGTTATCCGATATGTTCCAGAAGACTTGCCGCAACTTGTCCGAGTCGGCCCAGACCGGCGGCAGCCTGGGGGGAAAACGCTTCTGCACGCGCACATTGGCGCCAAATAGCGGATGGTGTGAAAGCAAGACCAGCGTCTCGTCGATTACTTTCAACAGATCCACTTTCTGGGGTTCATAGCGCTGGTCGCGGCAATAAAGAAGAAAATCCGAGACCAGTTTGTTGAGTCTCTCGGACTCGTGACTCACAATTTCGATTAGTTTAGTCTGGTCCTCGTCCAAACGCGAAATCGATTGCAAGAGCTTGACGGAACCGGTGATTGACGCCAGCGGATTCCGGATCTCATGCGCGATTCCCGCGGCCATCCGTCCCAACGTCGCCATGCGGTCCTTGGTCCGGTACTCTGCTTCCCGTCGCTTGTCCTCGGTCAAATCCTGGAAGTTGTACACAAAACCCGCCACGCCAATCGTGGGAACCATCAGCGGAGATACAGAAACACCCAGGACTCGCCGCTCGGCCCTAGGACTCAGATAAGTCACTTCCTGGCGGGTGGAGACGGCGTTGGCAGACGGAAACGAGACGGTGCCGGTCTGTAACCCGGGGAAAAACGACTGGATCAGTTTTCCCCGCAACTCCTCCGGTTTGAGGCCCAGCACGGCGGCTCCGGAACCGTTCAGTTCGCTCACCACACCCTCCAGATTCGTGGTCAGCAGTCCATCGCGCATGCTTTCCAGGATGTTCTCTGTTTTGGCTTGCAGGTTAGCCACCTGGCCGCTTTTATCTCGCAGCTCCTCTCCCACCTTCCGCAGGTTCTCCGCCAATTGGCTGGAAAGGTAGGCGATGGCGAAGAAGCCGAAGAAGCTTGCCCCGATCTTGACCTGGAGGGTGCGCAAATCTACCGGCAGTGGGGAGGAGGTTACGAGATAACGGAGAGCCGGGTAATGAACCGCAAAGTCCGGCAGTATAAGCGGCAGATACGCCAATTCCAGCACTCCGCCCATGCAAACAAAACTGACCGCCGCTACCAGGAAGACCCGGCCGCGTGGAAGGAGGGTGCTGGAGAGAATGATCACGAGCAGGTAAAGCGAGAGGTAATTGCTCTCCAGATCTCCCGTAAGGTGCAGGATGGCGGTGATGACGGCTATGTCCGAAAAGATCTGTAGGTAGGCCTGTAAAAGATAATCCCGGCTAAGCTGATTGTAGATCAGGTAATACAGGCCAAGAATGTACCAGAGGATGATGGCGATGGAGAAGTACTTGAAAGATGCGGGGTTAGGATTGGAAACCAGAGCGCGGATGGCGAAATCGATCGCAAAAACAAAGCTGATAATGACAAACCGGATCTTGGTTACCCAGGGCAGCCATTCCTTTAGCTGATCGGGTAACGCCGCGAATAGGCTAGACGCATTGGGAGAAAAGTATTTTGCCATGATCGAGTCGGTCAACCGACAATTCTACGCGCTCTAACGCCGTCGTCAACATCTCTTTCGAGCCGGACCCCGCAGTCTACAGAAAAACCCTTACGGGTGTCATCCTGAAGAGCACGGCCCTGCCGGACGACGAAGGATCTCCGGCGTTCGTTGAATCAACGACCGCCGAGATTCTCCGGATCGCTCTCTCGAAAATCACGTCATTCCCGCGAAAGCGGGACTCCATAGTGTTCCTCACCAACGATGGACCCCCGCTCTCGCGGGGGTGACGACGCCTGTGATCTTCATTCCTTGGGATGGGCCTCAGGCCCATGCACACTGGGAATGACATGCGGCTGCCAACTTTCGGCAGCGCGTCAGCCGGCGAGTTTCCCGATCAAGCTGAATAAGGGAAGGTACATCGAGATTACCACGCCACCGACAACTACACCCAGGAATAGAATCATCATCGGCTCCATCGCCGTCAAGAGGTCGCCGACCGCCACATCGACTTCGTCTTCGTAGAAGTCCGCGATTTTTTGGAGCATGGTGTCGAGCGAACCGGTCTGCTCACCCACGCCGATCATCTGCACCACCAGATTCGGGAACACACCGGTTTCACGCAGGGGATCAACGATGGTCCGGCCTGCCTCGATGGCCCGGCGGACTTGCATAACGGCTTTCTCGACCACCGCATTGCCTGAGGTGCGGGCGGTAATCTCCATGGCTTCCAGCATGGGGACGCCGCTGGATATCAGCGTACCCAGGGTACGTGTGAACATCCCCACCGAGATCTTGCGCATCAGGTTGCCGATGAGAGGCAGTTTGAGGATGAAGCGATCAATGAGCATGCGTCCTTGGGGCGTACCATAGAACAACTTCAGGCCGTATCCTCCCACCGCGAGGATAATCAGCGTCGGCAAGGCAAAGCTGGCGACCGCATTGCTCAATCCAATGACGATTCGGGTCGGCAGGGGCAAAGCCACTTCCAAGCCTGCAAAGAGCGTGGCAAAAATAGGTACGACCTTCCACAAGAGCAGCGTGATCACGCCCGCCGCGATGAACATCACGACCGAGGGGTAGATCAGGGCCGACTTCACTGCCCGGCGCAGCTTGACGGCTTTTTCAATGTGCGTGGAGAGCCGCTGAAGAACTCCGTCCAGGATTCCTCCGGCCTCCCCCGCTTCGACCATGTTCGTAAAGAGATCATCAAACACCTTGGGATACTCGCGCAGCGCATTGGCAAGTGTGGCGCCGCCTTCAACCGTTTTGCGTACGCCCCGAAGTATCTCGGTGAAGGCCTTATTCGCCTGTTGGTCGGCGAGGATGTCAAGGCACTGAACCAAAGGAAGGCCGGCATCAATCATCACCGAGAACTGACGGGTGAAAATCGAAAGTTCCCGTGGGTTCACTCTCCCTTTTGCTTTCTGTTTGGCAAGCGCGGCAGCGCGTTTCAGCCCAACGCGGCCGGGCTTGGCCGGCTCGCGGCGAAGCGCGCCGCCCATAGCCTGGCGGGTCACTGCCGCTCGCACCCCGCTAACCAGCGAGGCTGTACGGGACGTACCCTGAGATTCAATCTGTGGCATCGGTCCACCTCAAAATCAATCGCGAGGCCGCATGGCCATGGGCCCCGGCTACAAATTACAGCCACTACCTTCGCGTCGAACCATGAAGGGCGCTCATCGGCTGCCCCCCCACGCCCGCGGCGCCGCCGCGGTCGATCATATCCTGAAGTTCGTCGACGTGACTGGAATGCGAATAGGCGGTATCCAGGCTAATCAGCCTTTGCGCGTAGAGAGAGTAAAGGGCCTGATTGAACGTTTGCATGCCGAACTTTTCCTGGCCCAATTGCATGGCGGAATAAACCTGGTGAATCTTATCTTCCCGGATGAGGTTTCGAATGGCCGGGTTTGGAATCAGAATCTCCATCGCCATGATGCGGCCCTGCCCATCCGCTCTGGTCAGCAGCGACTGGCACAAGATGCCCTCCAGAACCATCGAGAGCTGGGCGCGAATCTGGGATTGCTGATACGACGGGAAGACATCGATAATGCGGGTAATGGTGGAGGCAGCGGAATTGGTATGCAACGTCGCGAAGGTAAGATGCCCCGTCTCGGCTATCCTGAGCGCCGCCTCGATGGTTTCGAGATCCCGCATTTCGCCGATCAGCACAACGTCCGGATCCTCGCGCAGTGCGGCGCGCAGCGCGTTGGCAAAAGAGTGAGTGTCGGAGTGCACCTCACGCTGGTTCACCAGGCACCTCTTGTGCGAGTGGATGAACTCGATGGGGTCTTCGATCGTGATGATATGCTCATCGCGCGACTGGTTGATGAGATCGATCATGGTCGCCAGGGTGGTTGACTTGCCGCTCCCCGTTGGACCCGTCACCAAAACCAGCCCACGAGGCTTCTCACAGAGAGTTCCCAAGATGGGCGGAAGCTTCAATTGGTCGAAGGTTTTGATCTCAAATGGAATCAGACGAAACGCGCCGGCCACTGCGCCGCGTTGGTTAAACAGATTGGCGCGGAACCTCGCCATATTCTTGATCCCGAAAGAAAAGTCGAGCTCAAGATTCTCTTCAAAGTGGTGCTTCTGCGCGTCGGTCAGAACACTGTAAGCCAGTTGTTTCGTATCTACCGGCCCCAGCGTCGGCAAGTCCTCCAGTGGCTTGAGTTCCCCATGCAGGCGGATTCTGGGCGGTGAGTCAACGGTAATCTGGAGGTCAGAACCTCCCATGTCCACCATGCGTTTCAATAGCTCGCTAAGACTTGGAACTGCCATGAATTGCTCTCCGCTTAAGGTCTAGAGTCGAAAGTCGAAAGTCGAGAGTTGACAGTGTAACGGTCTCTTCTTCGACCTCCCCCGAAGTCGCTGCGGCCGACAGGATCCGAAGGTAACGCTGGGCAACCCTCGACTTTAGACTTTTGACCTTCACCTTTTGACTCTAGACGTTCGACTCTCGACTGTTCTACAGCACGCTCTCCCGCATCACTTCCTCGAGGGTTGTAATTCCCTGCGCCGCCTTGGCCAACCCGCTCCGTCGAAGGGTCATCATGCCTTGCTCGACGCCTTTCTTTTTGAGTTCAAGCGCCGAAGCTCCCACCAGGATCAGGTCGCGAAGCTCTTCTGTGACCTCCAGCACTTCATAGAGGCCGATGCGGCCCCGGTAGCCCTTGCCTCCGCAGTTCCCGCAACCCTGCCGCCTGTAAACTCTGACGGTTTTGGCCTCTTCCGGCGTATAGCCGGCCTCGATCAGAACTTGCGGAGGAACCTTATCCTGCACCTTGCAGTCCGGACAGAGACGGCGCACCAAGCGTTGCGCGCAGATCAGGTTCACCGAGGTCGCAACCAGAAACGGCTCGATCCCCATGTTCATGAGGCGGGAAATGGTGGAGGGAGCGTCGTTGGTGTGAAGCGTGGAGAGAACCAGGTGCCCGGTTAGAGCCGCCTTGATGGCGATCTCCGCCGTCTCGAAATCACGGATCTCTCCCACCAGAATAATATTGGGATCTTGACGCAAAAAGGCCCTCAAGGCCGTGGCGAAGTTCAGTCCGATCTGCTCTTTCACCTGAACCTGATTGATGCCCGGCACCTGATACTCCACCGGATCTTCGGCCGTGATAATATTCGTTTCCGGGCTGTTCAACTGGACAATGGAGGAATACAAGGTGTTGGTCTTGCCGCTGCCCGTGGGGCCGGTGACCAGGACCATTCCGTAGGGCTTGAAGATCGCTTTCTGGAACTTCGCCAAAGACTCCGCTTCGAACCCCAGCTTCGTCATGTCCAACCGCAGGTTCTCTTTGTCGAGCAGCCGCATCACGATCTTTTCACCATACATGGTAGGAAGGATCGAAACGCGAAGATCGAGCGCTTTCTTCCGCCCATCCTTCAACATCTTGACCATGATGCGGCCGTCCTGCGGAAGCCGCTTTTCGGAAATATCCAGCTTGGACATGATCTTGACGCGGCTGATCACGGCGTCACGCAGCCTGTTGGGCGGAGTCATGATTGTTTGCAGAACGCCATCAATCCGGTACCGGACGCGATACTCCTTCTCGTAAGGCTCCATGTGAATATCGCTGGCTCCGCGCTTTACGGCATCGGTAAGAAAATAGTTCACCAGCTTGATGACCGGCGCTTCCTCGGCGGCCTTCTCGAGTTGCTCCAGGTTCAGGGTGGTTTCATCTTCGGCTTCCAGTTCGAGCGCGTCGTTCTGCGCCTCGTCGATGAAACTGACGATCTCTTCCAGCTCCCGCTTCCGTTCCTGCTCCTCAATGCTGCCGTAATTCTTTTTGATCGCCTCGGCGATGGAGGTTTCCGAAGCAACCACAGGCTCGATGTTGAAGCCTGTCATGAACTTGATGTCGTCCATGGCGAAGACATTGGTCGGATCCACCATGGCCAACGTCAAGGATGTCCCCAC
>JBELAJ010000089.1:0-19953 GCA_049508935.1 Terriglobia bacterium
ACCCCCACAATAGCAATCGCTCGAGAAGCGGTGTCTTCCATAATGATCCTCCCCAATGGTTTCCCTTCAACCTGTGTAGAGCCCGGGCGTGCCCCGGCATGCGCCAGCGAGCTAACATGCTATGCGGCTGCGACGCCCAAGACATGAATAAAGAGAAACAAGATCCGGCCAGTGACCAACCAGTCGGTTGCTTGTGCGGATGAGTAGATGTCCATGATGTACGACAACTCCTGCCGGTCGATAGGGGTAGACACCACCCCGGTCAGCAGCTTACACTGCGAGGTAATGATCAGAATTAAACTATCAATACAGGTATAACGAAGCCGGATTTCGGGCTATGGTCTTTCAAAGCGATCCCCCAGGGATCCGGAGATTTGGCAAAAGGGAGGGATGAGCAACGAGGATGTTGCACGCGGTTGACAACGCTATGGAGTTCGGCCTTCGATGAGCGCGGTTCCCCTGGTAACCGCAGGATCAGCTTTGGAGTCGTACAGCGAGCGAAATAGCCGTTCCTCACTCAAGCTCGCTCAATGGCACAAGGGCCTGACTTGCTTGCGCCGGCTCTCAGGGCTCCCTCACGATCGCGCTCTCTCGACAGGCAGTGACTAATTGTCAACCGCCAGTTTCGCTCCGCTTCGCGACGACGACTGTACCCGAACGAAGAAGAGAATCGCAATTAGCAATAACCCCTAACTCCATGTAAATATAATACCTAAAGCTCCTTAAGGGTTTATACCTACTAAGAGTAGTAACTGATTCTCTTCGAGTGTTTAGATTACAAGTTGATAGCATCCTGGTAATCATATGAGGAGTAATCTGACGGCACCCAGAACGAGAGGATTCGCCGGGAAGGACGTCCGATTGGCACTAAGATCGCGAGCACGAACCGGAGATTTGTGTTCGAGGGGGACTTCGAGGCCTTAATCACCAGAAACATTGAGTCGATGTTTTTTACTCTTTGCCCTGCACCATACGAATTGGACTGAAATGATGCTGAGAGATAAAATCGAGTCTGCAGCAAAGTCGCTGTCAGGGCATTCGCGCATAACGGATATATTCGTGTGATGAATAGTGGCAGCGTCCTCGTTCGCACGGAGGGAGGTGACGTGATGATTCAGGTTAAAGTGAACGGAGTCGAGCGCTCATTTCATGGCGATCCCGAAATGCCGGTCCTCTGGTACCTGCGCGACGTTCTGGGTCTGACGGGAACGAAGTTCGGTTGTGGCGTGGCGCTTTGCGGAGCCTGCACCGTCCATAGGAACGGCGAGGCGATCCGGTCGTGCGTGGTTCCTGTCCGCGCTGTCGCCGGCGCTGAAATCACCACTATCGAAGGCATCGCAGAAAAAGGATTACATCCCGTCCAGAAAGCGTGGATGGAATTCAATGTGCCGCAATGCGGTTACTGCCAGGCTGGACAGATCATGCAGGCGATCGCTCTCCTGAGGAGCAAAACGCGGCCCAGCGATCGGGATATCAGTGAGCTGATGTCCGGAAACATCTGCCGGTGCGGCACCTATCAGCGCATTCGCGCTGCCATTAAAGCCGCCGCAGAGGAGGCACCGTGAACCACATCCAGAATGTGAGCCGGAGGGGCTTTCTCCAGGGCATGCTTTCCAGCGGGGCCCTGGTGCTCGGTGCGCATTTTTCCCCGGGCGTCGAAACGGGCGCCCCCATTGTCGACACGCCCGCGGATCGCGCTCCCTTTCATCCAAACGCATTCCTGGGAATTGAGACCGATGGAACCGTTTATATCATTGCTGCCCGTTCAGAGATGGGCAATGGGAGCCGCACATCTCTGCCTCGGGTCGTGGCGGACGAGCTGGACGCGGACTGGAATCGCGTGAGGATCGTGCAGGCGGTTGGCGACCGGCGGTATGGTTCCCAGGACACCGACGCTTCGCGCTCCATTTTCGAGTTCTTCGAGATCATGCGTGAGGCAGGCGCCAGTGCCCATCTCATGCTGCTCCGCGCCGCCGCCGCCCAATGGTCTGTTCCTATGTCCGAGTGTGAATCCGTGCTGCACCTGGTTCGGCACGCGCCAACAGGCCGCCAATCCACTTACGGGGAGCTGGCGCCTGCCGCCTCCCGATTGCCTGTCCCGAAGAAGGAAGACTTGCATTTCAAGCCTCGAAACGCGTGGCGCTATATTGGCAAGGACGCAAGTCTGTACGATCTCGAGGACATCTGTACGGGTAAAGCCCAATACGGGAACGACGTACACCTGGAAGGAATGCTCTACGCGTCCATTGAACGCCCGCCGGTGCTCGGAGGCAAAGTCGAATCCTATCAAGATCAAGAAGCTCTGCGAGTGCCGGGTGTGCGGCGGACCGTCTTGGTCGAGCCCTTCAAGCCTCCGCATGCCCTCCAACCCCTGGGTGGCGTGGCGGTGATTGCCGATAACACGTGGGCAGCGTTTCAAGGCCGTAAGAAAATTAGTGTGGTTTGGGACCACGGTCCAAACGCAGTCTATAACTCTGATCAGTTCAAGAAAGAACTGCAGCAGACGGCGCGCCAGCCGGGCCTGGTGGTGCGCAACGAAGGCGACGTGGATGCGGAGTTCGCGAAGGGCGGGGAGATATTCGAGGCCGAGTACTACGTCCCCCACCTTGCCCACGCCACCATGGAGCCACCCGTCGCGGTGGCGGACGTCCGGGGCGCCAAAGTAGCGGTGTGGGCGCCGACCCAAAATCCCCAAAGTGTCCAGGAAACCGTCGCCCAGGCAGTAGGTGTGCCCAAGGAGAACGTGACGTGCCACGTCACCTTATTGGGTGACGGATTCGGACGAAAGTCGTTCGGCGACTTTGCCGTCGAGGCCGCCGTCCTGTCAAAGAAGCTGGGCCGGCCGGTGAAGGTGGTGTGGAGTCGGGAGGACGACATCAAGTTTGACTATTATCTTCCTGTTGCAGCGGTGTATCTAAAGGCGGCGCTGGACTCGAGGGGCAAGCCGACCGCGTGGCTGCAACGCTCCGCTTTTCCGCCGATCAACTCGACCTTCGACGCTGGGGCGCGTCATGGCGGATGGGAACTCAAAGGCAATTGGATGGAGGCTCCCTACGACGTCCCCAACCTACGAATCGAGAATGGGGCTGCCCAGGCGCACGTTCGACTCGGCTGGCTTCGGTCGGTGGCAAGTAACTATCATACGTTTGCCGTCCAGTCGTTTGTGGATGAATTGGCGAACAAGGCCGGCCGCGATCCTCTGGAGTACCTCCTGGACCTTTGGGGCCCGCCCCGCATTCTCAACCTCAACATTCCCCACTTCCCCACCCAGCCGGGATTTCCTCTCGACATTGGCCGCCTGCGCAGGGTGGCCGAGATGGCAGCCGAGAAGGCGGGATGGGGCAGGCGTAAGCTCGGCAAAGGGCATGGCCTGGGGATTGCCGCACAACGCTATTCCTTTACCTACGTTGCATCGGTGGTAGAAGTGGAAGTAACGGACAAAGGCGAACTTCGCATTCCTCGAATTGATACCGCGGTGGACGCCGGCACCGCGATTAATCCTGGCTACGTCAAGGCGCAATTTGAGGGTGCGGCAGTGTTCGGAACCAGCATCGCCCGGAGCGGCGAGATTACTGCCACCATCGGGGCGATTGATCAATCGAACTTCTACGATTATCCCGTCGCTCGCATCACTGAAGCTCCTTACAAGACCAACGTCTACGTGGTCGATAGCGAAGCTCCTCCGTCAGGAGTGGGAGAACCAGGAGTGTCGGTCATTCCGCCAGCGCTCTGCAACGCCATCTTTGCGGCCACCGGGAAAAGGATCCGGGAGTTGCCGCTTTCGAGACATCGCCTTATGTGAGGATGGATTTCTATCCCGAAATTGCTCTTAGAAACGGCTTGCCGCCCAGCGTCCCTGACGAGTCCCACTTCAGGCTATGAAGTGCGCTGTCATTCCGACCCCGAGCGCAGCGAAGGGGAGGAATCTCGCCCTGGCCTTTTGGGGGCGGTCTGCCCGACGCAGAGCAAGATTCCTCGCTGCGCTCCGCTCAGGACAGGCTCTGCCCGCGCGCGGGCGGGACGCCCGCGCTCTATAAGGTGATTCCTCGTTCAACAAGCCACGAAGAACTGCAGGGATTCTTCGCTGCGAAGAAAATAGCGGCCCAGGCCCCCCTCACCCGACCCGCGCCGGCTGGTGAAGGCGCCGTCGCGGCCCACCCTCTCCCCCAAGGGGGAGAGGGCATTTTCATGACAAGTGGTGAGTCGAAACCTCATGAATTCTTCGCTCAGAATGACAGGCGAGAGGGCGAGGATAATTAGCTCAGCGTCCGAGGCCAGTCGCCAGGGTCTTCACCATGGTTCCGTTGGCGTCATCGTCTTTGAGAGCCCACACAAAATTCCCGCCCAAGCCGCCCGGCACGCGCGTCTGAACGTAAACGGTCTTGAGCGACGCCGTGAAAGGATCATCAAAGCTCCAGAAGGTCTCGGTTGCGGGGTCGTAAAGCCACGCCGCAACGCTCACCGGATCGAAATATTGGCGGTAGCCGTTGGCGGTGAGGGTTGCAAGCGTGGAATAGGTGGCCTGACCGGGATTCAACAACGGGTCGCATCCTGGGGTGTTGCCTGAAAGGTCTGTGCACAAGCCGCTTCCGTTCGCTACGAGAACCGGAGCGGACCACGTCGCTTCCGTCGTGTCCGTCGAAGTCTGATAGAGGCCGTGATTCACGTTCGGAATGCCGGTCCAACCCGCTCCGTAGAGAGGCACGCCCATGACGTACTTGGACGGAGGCACGCCGGCATTCAGATAGGCGTTCACGGTACAGGCAATGCACAGGCCCTCGCCGAATTCAGGGTCCTTCCGGGAATCGAAGAGCGGCGATGCGTGATTGGCAACGCCTTCCCAGGCCCCGTTATGGTTGTAGCCATCGATGGTAATGAAGTCCACCAATCTCGCCGTCTTGGCGAGCTCGATGTTGGAATAGTTCTGTTCGCCTGCCGGGCCGTCGAATGAAAGCTCGTAGTACTTGCCGTTGGCCCTGCCCAACGCGTTCAGTTGCTTGCGGAACTCCTGCAACAAGAGCGTGAAGTTCTGGGTGTCAGCGGCGGTTGGGAATTCCCAATCGATGTGAATCCCATCGAAGAGGCCCGGAGCACTGATACCGCTGGCGACGTTGCCGGTGATGAACATGTTGATGCAGGAGGTGGCGAGCGCCTGGCGGCCCGCCGCCGTGCCGGCTGCAAGTGAAAAAGCTGCCATGTTGGTTGCCGAGGCGCCCCCGATAGAAATCAGGGTCCGCAAATGTGGATGAAGAGCTTTTAGTTTCAGGATCTCCGCGAAGTTTCCATAAAGCGGCCCGGTATCAGGGATATTGTCAACGGGCGGAAGGTAAGGAGTTTCGTAGTCAGCATAAGAGTCGGCAATGGTGCACGCGTCCGACGACGGGCTCGAGACCGTCGCCGACACATTGGCAAAGGCGTAGATGAAGTGCGAGAGCCGCCCGGCGACCCCATTGTTCTGGAGATCGGCGATGTTGTGTTTAGCGTAATAAATGCTCCATTCTTCGAAGAAGCCCGCCAGAATCTTACCCTGGCTGTTTGGGCCTGCGGCTGACAACGTCGCCGCGCACGCCAGCAATGCCATGAAACTGGCTATCCCAGTTCGCCACGGTATGATATGAGACCCGTTCGCCATGGTGAAGTCCTCCTCAATCGTTTTCCCTTATTGCGCCTCACCGGAATGATATGGACCGTCGCGTTGCGTCCGGTCCGGGTTGGAATGAGTTTCCGAAATGACTCTCTTACGACAGAGGATTATACGCGTACAAGTTTCGCGGGGAAACAGAAATCGGCGGCGTCTCCGATTGCCCGTGGTGAGGGCGTCTCGCCCGCGGTGGCGCGGGCATCCTGCCCGCGCGCGGGAGCGGGACGCTCCCACGACCGCGGGCGGGACGCCCGCACCACAACACTACCTCTCTGGGAATCCGGTTGCAGAACACGGCGTTCCGATGTCATTCTGATCTGAGGGAGAAGGCAGGTTAACTATGAAGATCCTGGTGCTCAACTGCGGCAGTTCGTCGATCAAGTTTCAACTGATCGAGACGAGTGTGGAGATGATCGCGGCGAATGCGGACCGTTGTATTGCCAAGGGAAGCGTCGAGAAGATCGGAACGGACGAAGCGGTATTGCACCTTGTCGTACCCCCAAACCCCGAGCAAAGCGTAAGGGAGGAGATGCTGGATCACCAGACGGCTCTTACGCGCTGCATTCAAGCTCTTAAGGAAGCTAACGCTCTGGGAGACATATCGCAGATCGAGGCGGTGGGGCATCGCGTGGTTCACGGCGGCGAGCGCTTTTCGGCCTCGGTGATGTTCGACGAGGAAGTGGAGAAGGTCATCCAGCAGTGCAGCGAGTTGGCCCCGCTGCACAATCCCCACAACCTGCGCGGATATCTCGTAGCGCGAAAAGTCTTTCCCCAGGTCCCGCAGGTTGCGGTGTTTGACACGGCGTTTCATCACACCATGCCTCCCAAGGCGTATCTTTACGGTCTTCCCTATTCCTATTACAAGCGTTACAAGGTCCGGCGCTACGGCTTCCACAGCACCTCGCATCGTTATGTGGCGTTCTACTGCCGGCAGATGCTGGGCAAGCGCAAGGACGAGGCCAACCTGATTACGGCCCACCTGGGCAACGGCTGCTCGATTACGGCCATCGAGAAAGGCCGGTCGGTTGACACCTCGATGGGCTTCACTCCGCTCGAGGGATTGTTGATGGGCACGCGCAGCGGCGACCTCGATCCGGCCATCATTCTCTATCTAATGTCAAAAGATGAATTAACCATTCATGATGTATCTACTCTATTAAACAGGTTCAGCGGCCTCTACGGCATTTCGGGAGACTCGAACGACATGCGGGAATTGATTGACGCGGCGGCAAAAGGGGACACGCAGGCGGAGACGGCGATCGACGCATTCTGTTATCGCTTGCGCAAGTACATTGGCGCCTACACGGCCGTGCTGGGCCACGTTGACGGCCTGGTTTTTACGGGGGGCATCGGTGAGAACTCGCCCCTGGTGCGCGAGAGGACGTGCCAGGGGCTGGCGGAGCTGGGATATGAGATTGATTCGGCCCGCAACCAGGAAGCCGTCGGGAAGTCGAGCGAAATCTCCGCCGCCTCGAGCCGCATCCGAATCTTCGTCATTCCCACTAATGAGGAACTTCTGATCGCCCGCGACACGTTCCGGGTGATCAAGGGGTTGCCGATTCCGTCGTAATGGGCAGGATCGCCTTGATGGAAGTGCCCTCGTCCCCGGATTTGATTTCCAGTCGCCCGCCCAATTGGGTGACGCGTTCCCGCATACTCAGCAGGCCCAACCCCGGCATGTGATCGGGCTGGATACCGCTGCCCTCATCGGCCACCTCGAGGGTAAGCTCGCCGTCGCCCTGCGCCACCACCACTTTGGCGGTCTTACTCCCGGAATGGCGGTGGGCATTGGTGAGGGCTTCCTGGACCAATCGAAATGCCGTCAGGCGAGCAGGTTCCGGCAAAACAGGCAGGCGGTTGGGCAAATCCAATTCGACTTCGAACCCGGTTCGCTTCACGAAGTTATCCACATACCAGCGTAACGCCCCGTCCAGGCCCATCTCATCGAGCGCCGGCGGATGCAGGACGTAGGCGATGTTCCGCAACTCCTCGGCGACCTGGGCGGCCAGATCGATGCTGTCGCTCAGGGCTTCCCGGCTCGGTTCGTCAAGACTGTCGGCCTTTCCCGCCAGCACGGTGAGGTTCAAACTCAGCGCGGCCATGGTCTGCCCCGTGCTGTCGTGCAACTCGCGGGCGATGCGATGCCGTTCTTCCTCCTGCGAATCCACCAGTCGCGCCGGCAGGGCCCGCAAGGCCTCTTCAGCCTTCTTGCGATCCGTGATGTCCTCGATCACCAGCAGGATGAGGGGCGCGCCGCCCTTGCGCGTGCGAATCTGCCGGCCATTCAGCAGCATGGTCCGTTCCCCGATGCCGGAGAATTTGTGTTTCACCTCGAATGCCTCGAAAGCGGTCTGCGCGGGCAGAATTCGTTCCAGGACTTCTCGCAGCGCCGGAATATTCCACTGGCCGTCCCCAAGAGAGTAGATGAATCGGCCTTCAGTTTCCTCCTTGGACACCTTGAACGTCTCGTAAAAGGCAGCGTTGGTGGTCACCACGCGCAGTTTGCCGTCCAGCACGATCAGGGGCTCGCGCACCGTCTCTACGATGGACTCCGAGTAGACGCGCAATTCCTTCACCTCCGCTTTCAGCGAGTCGATGTCCATCAGGGCCAACACCGCTCCCTCAATGACATTCTCGGCCGTTTTGTAAGGGCGAATGCGCAGCGAATACCAATGGCCGTACCGGTCCTGCACCTCCAATTCCTTTAGGCTCCTGGTTTCTACAGATTCGGCCACCAGCGTTTCCAGGTTGGGGATGTCAATGTTGGGCTTCAGGTCCGTAATCGGCCGGCCGATATCGGAGGGGATCAGGTTCAGGACCTTCTCCGCCAGTGGCGTATAGCGCCTCACACGGAGGTCTCGGGAGAGCATCACCACAGGGATGTTGATGCTGTTGACCAGGTTATTAAGATCGTTATTGAGCATGCTCAGTTCGGTATTGCGGTTCTGAAGCTCTTCATTCAGCGTAGTCAGTTCTTCGTTCGAGGATTGCAGCTCTTCCTTGGCGGTCTCCATTTCCTCGTTGGTGCTTTGCAGCTCTTCGTTGCTGGATTGGATTTCCTCGTTGGCGGAGCGCAATTCCTCATTCGTGGCCTCTTGCTCTTCCACGATCGACTGCACATGGGCGCGCGTGTACTCGAGCTCTTTCGTCAGCCGGCTGACCTCTGCTTCTTCGGCTTTGCGCCTGGCTCCCTTAGCTTCCACTGGAGCGGGCTTTCTCTGGCTCTCCGGCCCTTCCTCGCGGAAAAGCACCAGGAAATAGGACTCGCGCGCGCTGGCGCCTTTGATCGGCACCACTTCCAGCGTAATCGTGCGGTAGCGGCCATTGCTCTTGAGGCGGGCGCTCTCCCGGATGACCGGCGCGTCTTGCTTCTTGGCGGCATGGATGAGGCTGCGGATGTCCAGGGAGAGGGTCCCCTGGGTCAGCTTCGCCAAATTCAGGCTAGCTTGCCCCGGCGCCGGCTCCAGAAAACTGCCCATGCGGCCGATGAACTGGACGATGCTCAAATCGCCGTTAACCACAACTCCCGGCGGCCCGTATTCCGTCAACAGGAGGTGTTCTACTTCCTTCTGCACGTCGAAGGCCGGCGTCGGCTCGGCGCTCCTCTTCACAGGCTGAGATTTTTCCCACGCAATTTTAGGAATCCAATCCCTCCCAACATGCACGAAGCTGCTCGGGATCTTCGCAAAGACCTTGAATTTCTTGTCGACGGAGACAAACAGCTCCGAGAATCCACTGAGATTCTCGGACGGACCCAGAACCAAAAAGCCCGGAGTGCGAAGCGCGTAACCGAAGGTTGGTATTATCTTCTTCTGTGCTGCGCCCTCGAGGTAAATAAGAAGATTGCGGCAACTGATCACGTCCATCCTTGAAAAAGGAGGATCCTGGAGCACATTGTGGCGCGCAAAAACGCACATGTCCCGAATCGACTTGGCGATCCGATAACCTCCCGGCGCGGGCGTAAAAAAGCGCCGCAAACGCTCCGGCGTGACGTCGGCGGTGATGCTCTCCGAAAAGTTTCCGGTGCGCGCTTTCTCAATGGCTCCATCACTGATGTCGGTGCCGAAAATCTGGAGGGGGATATTGCTCTTTGCCGCGCCCAGGAATTCCAGGGCGCAGATGGCGATCGAGTAGGCTTCTTCACCGGTTGAACAGCCGGGAATCCAAAACCGTAGCGGAGAGTCCGCGGGACGGTTCTTCAAAAGCACGGGGAACACTTTCTTCTTAAGAGCCTGGTAAACTTCCCGGTCGCGGAAAAAGCCGGTCACGTCAATCAGAAAGTCCTGATACAGTTCCTGCAATTCCCGGTTGTTGCCGCGCAAGTATCGGACGTAATGGGCCAGCTTATCCATCTTTCGCAGGACCATGCGCCGTTTAATCCGCCGCTTGATGGTGTTCTTCTTGTACCAGGTGAAGTCATCACCGCTGGCGCCGCGCACCAGCGCCAGGATCTGGTTGAGTTCATCCTCCCCCGCCGCTAGAGTCTCGTCCGCCTCCGCGGCCAAGGTCTGGATAAGGTAGGGGTGGCGGCCGATTCTGGCCAGCTCTTTGGCGATTCCCTCCGGAGGCAGGATGAAGTCCACGCAACCAGCGGCAATGGCGTTGCGCGGCATGCTGTCGTACTTCGCCGTCTTCTCATCTTGAGCAAAGCTGATCCCGCCCTCCGCCTTGATGGCTTTGAGGCCCAGAGTCCCGTCGGATGCCGTGCCGGAAAGGATTACGCCGATGGCTTTGCCCTTGCGGTCTGCGGCCAGCGAAGTCAGGAAACAGTCAATGGGCATGTGCTGCAATTCGCCTTCGCGGCGCGGCATGAGGTGGAGTACGCCGTCCGAGATCACCATGTTGCTGTTGGGAGGAATCACGTAGATGTGATCGGGGGCCACCTTCATTCCTTCCTTGACCTCGTGGACCGGAATCTTGGTGCCCCTCGAGAGCAATTCCGTCAGCATGCTTTCATGCCGGGGCGCCAGGTGCTGCACAAACACGACGGCCATGCCGGTGGTGGCCGGCAAATGGTTGAGGAGCTGCTGGAAGGCCTCCAGCCCGCCTGCCGATGCTCCCACGCCTACGACGGGAACCGACTTATCCCCACGCCGTCGTTTTGTTGTGCGAGAGCGCTCAACCTGTTTAGTGGAATCAGAATTGGCCATTTGATCCTCGCCCAAGCCGGTCACTGCCGCTTGGAGCTGCCGTGGCCGTTATTGTCGGGAGTGTAAACTCGCTGATGTCCTGAGTCATACCTTGATGATGCAGTCAGCCCGAGAAGCGGGCGCAAGCGAGTAGCCCACGGCGTAAGAACGTGTGAAAAAACCACGCTGTCATGCTGAGCCCTTCGCTGTCACCCTGAGCGAAGCGAAGGGTCTGCAGTTTGCTCGCTCAGGGTAAACTGCGCGAAGCATCTGCATTTATCCGTTTGAAAACGAACAACTGCAGAATCCTCGCTCCGCTCGGAATGACAGGGCTGGGTGATTTTTCCACAGGTTCTCACGCCCTGGACTGCTATCCTTCGCCCCTGACGGGCCTCTGGGAACGAGGGCTCCTGTAGGAGGACGGCTTGCCGTCCCCGCATTTCCTCTGGCCCGACGAGGGTAGGGCAAGCCCTACCCCTACACCGCCTGCGGGTCGGCCGTCAGACAATCTTCGGTGGGTGTTTGGCGGTTCGGGACATTGGAGGAGACTCGCCCTTCGCGAGCGCCCGGATCGCGGCAATCAGATCACTCGCCGCATTCGACTTGAGCACGTACCCTCTTGCTCCGGCCTCCAGCGCGGTCTGCATCATCTGGTCCGAATCATGCATGGTGAAGATGAGCACTTTGGTCTGAGGAACGGTTTCCATGATCAGGCGCGTCGCGTCCAAGCCGCTCATCACCGGCATGGTGATGTCCATGATGACGACATCGGGCATGGTCTGGGCTACTTTCTTGACGGCGTCTGGTCCGTTGGCGGCTTCCCCGACCACTTCCCAACCCGCCTGGGTCCCCAGCAGAGCAAGCAATCCCCGCCGGACCACTTCGTGGTCGTCAACGACAAGAATGCGCAGGTTCTTCATGATCCTGCCTTGGGAAAGAGTGTATTCGCGACGCGCGACGTGCCTGAAACTCACAGCCGGAGCCTGCCCCCGCGAGCTCAGGTGCAAGTTAGTATACTGCGGGAGCCGGCGCCTGGTCTCTAGTGTAACACAAAGGGCAAGCACGCTGTCATGCTGAGCGCAGCGAAGCATCTGCAGTTTCGCCCTAAAACAAACCCCTTGCTGATTCTTCGCTTCGCTCAGAATGGCAGGTAAGGGCGACCGCTCCGCTCAGGATGACAGCGGGATGCCTGGTCTAATTATTCAGCAGGCCATACACGCTGAGCATGCTTCGGGTTCCCACGTACACCTTGCCATTGGCAATGGTGGGCACGGTAAATTGCACGGCGCCGCCCGGATTATCACGAGAGGAATTCTGGTTACTATCGAAAAGCTCGTTGCCCAGGCTGGTGGCTTCAAAGGCGCGCAGGACTGCCGGGCCGCCACTGCTATAGGCGCTGGAGTCGATGCCCCACACGATCCCATTCGCGTCGCCGTTGGCGGAAACCGATGGCGTCGTGGTGGGATAGTTGATGGCCACCGATCCCATCGCCACAGGCGCGAGCGATAGTAATCCATTCGTAATGCTGTAAGCCTTCAGATAATCCCTGACTCCCCAGAAATAAACGGTGGAGTTCCAGTAAGCCGGCGCGCCGTAGATCCCCCCGACCGCGAGGTGAAGTGTCTGGAGATTGTTGTCGGCATTGGGATCGTAGCCGCCCAGGTTGGCGCGGTTCGCCAGGAAAATCGTGCCTTCCTTTCCGGCCATGACCAGGAGCTGAGTGGCGGTCCCCGGTTGTGGAGGCAAGAGCACAATCCCCCCCGAGCCGAGATCGAAGTCATTCGCGTCGAGATAGTCCTGATCCTCCGGCGTAAAGTAGTCCTTCACCCGGAAGGTGCTGCTGGCGGCCGTCCGGAGTCTGCCTTTCACCATGCCCATCTTGACGATGGAATCTCCGAATTGGCAGCCCCACATCGCGGCATCGAAAGTGCCATTGCCGGTAGCGAAGAAGATGTTTCCTTGACCGTCCCCGGCCAAGCCTGTGCCTCCCATCCACACGCCGCCGTCGCCATAATTCGTCGTGACAGTCCACACGTGTTTCTGGGCTAGCGTCCGGGCGTCGTACGCCATCATCCAGCCTGTGAAGGAGCCGAAATCGCAATGCGAACCCCAGCCGATATAAACCACCCCCGCCTGAAGGAGCAATCCCGCCCGCTGGTTCGCGATGAGCGCATTGAACGTCTGCCCGTTAGACGTTCCCTGAATCTCCACCGGTCCCGCGAATTTCTCAGCGCCCGTGGTCACGTCGAGCGCGTGCAGGCGCTGAACGTAGGTTCCATTCTCCTTCGTGTTGGCCACCACGTAGAGCGTATTGGTAGAGGGATCGATCACGGGCGTGCCGGTAATCCCGATCTCGGGCTGAATGTCGCTGCAGCCTTGATCGGAGCTGGGAACCGCCGTAATGCCCTGCGCGGGGTCGGTGAGGCTCGCCGTCCAGAGCGGCTTCGAGTTCGCCCCCTGGTTGTTATCGGCGTCAAACGCATAAACACTGCCGTTTTCGGTGGCTACGTAAACCACATTGTGGACGCCCTGGCTGGGAATGTTTACACCGGACATATAAAGCGGCTGGGCATAGATCGCTCCGTCAACAGTTTGGGAGAACAGCTTGCCGAAGCTGCCGGTGTTGACGTTCGCAGGCGTCAACACTGTTTCATTAATGTTCTGCCCGGTTCGAAAGTTGTCGTTGTGCTGGGTCAACACGTTCACCTGGGCCAAACCCACCGACAATCCCAGCCACCCATGCATCGCCACGGCCACGCAAACAACAGAAAATCTCGACATGCTGAAAAGGCCTCTCCAATCTCTCTTGACCAAATACACCACTGTCCGCTCGCGACAGCCAAGGCAGAGAACTGCGGCGCCAGAGCGGTTGTAATTCGGATTTACAAAATGCCGGGCGGGAGTTTATACGATCTGCTGGTTGACAACAAGGGCTTACTTCAACGGTTAATGTTCAGTTGGTTAAGGCATAGGGCCACGCCGTGGCGTGCCCCCTACGGACAGTCTCTGTATTTTGGCCCTAGCCGGCTTCGGAGGAGGAGGAGCGGCTCCGCCAGTGAATCGTTCACCCGGCGAGAAATTAAGGAACTTCGTAGGGGCACGCCATGGCGTCCCCCTAGCACGATTCTCCACCCAGGCCGCGAAAAACCCGCTCCGGAACTCAAATCCTCGTGCTAGTATGACGGCTTGTCCGAAATCACCGTTGAAAGGAGTCCCATGAAAGGGATATTGGCCCGAGTCGGTATGGTGGTGGTGTTGGCAGCGGCATTCGCCATTTCCAGCCAGTTAGCGGCGGGACAGTCACCTGCCCCGGAGTCTGACGCGAGCGAGAAGGACGTCTTCAAGAACCTCGAGTTTCGCAACCTCGGCCCGGCCGCAGGTGGCGGCCGAGTGGCTGCGGTGGCGGGAATCCCGGGCAACCCCAACGTCTACTATGTGGGCGCGGCGGCCGGCGGTGTTTTCAAAACCGAAAACGGAGGCATCACCTGGAAGGCGATCTTCGAGCACGAAGCCACAGCCTCGATCGGCGCCTTGGCGCTCGCGCCCTCCGACCCCAGCATCGTCTGGGCGGGGACGGGCGAATCGAAAGTTCGCAACGACGTGATCGACGGCCGCGGCCTGTACGTCTCCGGTGATGCCGGGCACACCTGGCGATTCGCGGGCTTAGGCAACGTGGGACAGATCTCCCAGATCATTGTCGATCCGACCAACTCCGATGTGGTTTACGTGGCCGCCCTGGGGCGCGCATGGGCTCCCAATCCCGACCGTGGGGTGTATCGGACTACCGATGGCGGAAAAACCTGGAACAAGGTTTTGTTCGTCAATGACTCGACCGGCGCGGCGGATCTGGCGATCCAGGTCAACAACGCCAAGGTGCTGTTCGCAGCCATGTGGGAGTTCCGGCGTTATCCCTGGACGCTCGTGGATGGCGGGCCCTCGAGCGGCCTCTACCGCTCAACAGACGGCGGCGACACCTGGAAGAAATTGACCAGAGGCTTGCCGGATGGTCCGCTGGGCCGCATTGCGGTGGCCGTTGCGCCCTCGAACCCCAATCACGTTTACGCGCTGGTGGCAGCCAAGCGGGGCATGCTGTGGCAATCGACCGACCTGGGCGATACGTGGACCGAGGTCAGCGACAATCACGCTTACGATGTCCGGCCGTTCTATTTCTCGCGCCTCATAATCTCGCCGGAGAACGAGAATAAAATCTATTTCATGTCACTCAACCTGGTGGAATCGGATGACGGCGGCAAGACTTCGCACACCGCGGACCGCGGGGTTCACTCCGACCATCACGCGCTTTGGATCGACCCGAAAGATCCGCAGCGGATGTTCCAGGGGAACGACGGCGGCGTCAATGTGACAACGGACGGAGGCAAGACCTGGCGGTTCCTGAATAACATCCCCATCGAGCAGTTTTACATGGTCTCGACCTCGAGCGAGGTTCCGTACTCGGTGTGCGGCGGCTTGCAGGATAACAGCGCCTGGTGCGGCCCCTCGAGCAACTTGGGCGGGCGCTCGGTGGGCGGCGCCGAGTGGTACACGGTGACGGGCGGCGACGGCGAGTACGCGGTGTTCGCTCCCAGCGATCCCAACGTCATCTACGTCGATTCCCAGAACGGCAGTATCGATCGCCTGGAAAAGAAGACCCACCTCACGCGCTACATTCGCCCCTATCTCGAAGGCGTTGAGGAGCTCAAACCTGCTGACTTAAAGTATCGCTTTAACTGGACATCCCCCATCGCCGTTTCCGAGACCGATGCCAACGAGGTCTTCCTGGGCGGCAACGTGGTCTTCAAATCCACGGACGGCGGCAAGCATTGGACGCCCCTTAGCGGCGACCTGACGCGCAACGACAAATCGAAGCAGGAGATCGCGGGCGGCCCCGTCGAGCACGACATCAGCGGCGCGGAGAGCTACGACACCATCCTCACCATCACTCTCGCCCCCACCGATCCCAAAGTGATCTGGGTGGGCACTGACGATGGGCTAGTCCAGGTCACGCGCGACGGCGGCAAGAACTGGGCTAACGTTTCCCCGCCCGGCGCGCCGGAATGGGCTCGGGTATATCAGGTCGGGGTCTCGCCGTTTGACGCTGGAACGGCCTTCATCACCTACGATGCCCATGAGTTGGACGATCCCAAGCCTTACGTTTACAGAACGGCCGATTACGGCAAGACCTGGACTCCTATTGCCGGCGGCCTGCCCGCCGGCGCTCCCGCGCACGTGGTCCGCGAAGACCCCAACCAGCGCGGGTTCCTGGTAGTGGGAACGGACACCGGGCTTTTCTACTCTGACGACGCGGGGGAGCATTGGCAGCCGCTCAAGGCTAACTTCCCCACCGTGCCCATCTACGACCTGAAGTTCGTGAAGGCGAGCTGCGATCTGGTGGTGGCCACGCACGGCCGGGGCATCTTCGTCCTCGACGATATTCGCCCGCTCGAGCAGATGAGCAGCAAGATCCAGGACAGCGACTTCCAACTGGTCTCGACCGCTCCCGGCATGCTGTTTCATCATTGGCGCGGCGGCATGTTCGGCATGGCATCGGATTACACAGCCCCCAACGCTCCTGAGGGCGTAGTGATCGATTACTTCCTGAAGAAGGAGATCGAACAACGGCGCGGCGGCGCGGGAGGGCCTGGCGGCGCCGCGGGAGGCGGGGCGGGAGCTGGCGGCCGCGCGGGCGCCCCGGCGCCGGCAGGCCAGGGCGGACAAGGTGAGCAGGCAGGTCAAGGTGGTCAAGCCGGTCAAGCGGGCGCTGACGGCCCGGAGGGCCAGCGCGAAGGCCCGGTGAAGATCGTGATCACCGACGACCACGGGAACCCGGTGGCCACCGAGCATGGCCCCTCCAAAGCTGGGGTCAACCGCTTCGTCTGGTCCATGCGCTATGACGGCCCGCAGCGGCTCACCTTCGAGCGCCAGCAGGAACAGAGCGAATTCGCGGAGTTCTTCGGACGCGGCCGCGGCCCGCAGGTTCTGGCCGGCAAGTATCACATCGTCATCACCGTGGCCGATCATAAAGCGGAAGCCGACGTCAGCGTGCGGCCGGATCCTAACATCAAGATCGACCTCGAGAATTTCCGCGCCTCGCTTCGCTTCTCGCTCGAAGCGCGCAACGCGACGACGGCGCTCAACACCATGCTCAACCGCGTGGACGGAATGCAGAAAACCCTCGCCGCCTTCCAGGGCATGGTGCGCTCGAGCGACGACAACGATTTGAAAAAGAAGTTCCAGGCGCTCATGGGAAAATCGGCGCAGCTTGGCCGCAAGCTTCGCGAGTTGAAGGATTCCGTGTACAACTCGGAACTCCAGCCGGGCTCGGAAGACGAACTTCACTATCTGGCGGCCTTCAACAGCAAGCTCTCCGGCCTGGGAGGCTTCGGCGGCTTCGGCTACGGCGAGCCCCCTACGCAGTTGGCTCTGGATCAGAAGGCGGAGTCGACCAAGGAACTGGAGCAGCACCTGGCCGAGTTCAACAAGCTCATTCAAACCGACGTGGCGGCCTACAACAAAGACGCCTTCGCCCTCGGCGCACCCACGCTCTACGCAGGCGAAGCCATTTCGGTGAAGAAGATTCCCGAGGGACTCTGAATTCAAAGCTTGGTTGAGGTGTAATAAGCCGAGAATGAGTGTTACGAGTCCGGTCTATCTCGACCTTATCGATTT
This sequence comes from Terriglobia bacterium, assembly GCA_049508935.1. GTDB lineage: Bacteria > Acidobacteriota > Terriglobia > UBA7540 > UBA7540 > CAVROP01. The sequence goes on from JBELAJ010000089.1 coordinate 17,437, forward strand.
CATCGCCGCCGGAACCACTCCGGAGGCCATCGCCAACTTCTGCCCTCCGCCGGTCAGAAAACTCGGCTAGGTGCCTTAGCGGCTCCGCAAAGGGCATATTTCTAGGGGGCCTTCACCAAACCCGCTAAAAATGCGGGTTTCGAGTAAGAGAAGCCACTAACCCCCACCCACGAACCGAGGACGCGTTATTTCGGCTCCTAGCGCGAAAGAAGCCTATTCTACGAGCCGGCCTGGCCGTCAAGACGAATTTCTACCGCCCCGTGCCGCGGCCGTTTGCCGCACCCGCATTAATGCTGACGCCCATCCAGAGGATTGCCGCAACGACGGCGAACACTGCAGCCAAGCCGAGAGCCGATTCCCAGCCCCACCGTTCCGCCAGCCACGGCGTAAGGACCGGGGAGATCAGCCCGCCCAGGTTGCTGCCAAAATTCATCACCCCGCCCCCGATGCCGCTTTGCGCGCCGGAAAGCTGGGTCATTGAAGCCCAGTAGGGGCCCTCGGTGGCCAGGACGAGCGCCGTAGCCGCAGTCAGGCTCAACGCGGCCAGCCACGCGCTTCCTGTGCGCGCGCCGCAGAGGAGCGAGCCTGCCGCTAAGATCATGGCCGGCAGGGGCAGGCTCCTGCGCCCCCGCGTCGAACCCCAGCGTTGGACGGCCCAGTCTGAGATTACACCTCCGAGCGGAATGACGACGAGGCTGGCGATCCAGGGAAGCGTGGTCAACCATGCCGCCCGAAGGAAGGCGAAACGACGGACCTGGACGAGATACAGAAAGAACCAGAACACAAAGACGTACCCCACGTAGCCTTGTAACGTATAGCTCGCCGTCAGGAACCAGAAGCTGCGGAGGCGCAGGGGCGAAGTGCATGTCGCAACCGTGGCATCCCTCGAGGTTGGGCGGACGGCACTCGCCGCTTGCGCCAGTGGGTCTGACCGCCACCAGAGCATCGCCACCAGGACGGCGAGTGCTGCCACCACCATAAACGCCGCGCGCCATCCCCAATGCAGAGTGACATAGCCGAGAAGGGGCGGCGCCACCGCGGAGCCGATCCCGATGCTCGCCAGCACCATGCCGTTCGCGCTGCCGTGCCGCTCAGGGGGAAGCGCCAGCGAAATGGCCCGGCCGGCGGCCGGGTAGGTGGGCGAAGCCAGAACGCCGAGCGCGAAGCGCAAGCCCAGAAGCGCCGGCAGTGCGCCGAACGCCAGGCCGAAGTATGGCTTGCCCAGCAGACCGTGCGCGCACGTGATTACTGCCCACCCGAGCGCCAGGACCCCAAATAGGAGCCGCGTGGGCGCCCTGCCCGCGAGCCATCCGGAAGGAACCTGGAAAAGTGTGTAGCCCAGCAGGAAAGCGCTGAAGACTTTCCCCATTTCGAGTTGCGAAAGATTCAGCTCCGCCATCAGGCTTGGGGCCGCCACGGTGATATCCACACGACATATATAGCCTACTGAGGCGGCCAGGGCGAGCCGGAGCACCAGGCGCCGTGCCGCTGTCCCTGCCGGAACCGGTCCGGCGCCGGGAACGGCCGGGGAAGGGTTCAAGGAAGCTTTTTGCATAGCAGGATTTCGGAGTGGCCTTCGACAACGTAGTCCGGTATCTCGCCCACGCGCCGGTAGCCGAGACGGCTGTAAAGCTCCTGGGCGCGCCGGTTGAACGAAGAGACACAGAGAAAGATGAACCGCCGTCCGGCCATTTGGCGCTCCGCAAACGCCACCAGTCGAGTTCCAATGCCTCGCTCCCGCGCGCCTCGAGGCACCGCGACGCTCGCGATATAAGGCGAACCCGCGCAGCCGTAAGGATGAATCAGGACAAACCCGGCAAGGCCACCGCCTTCGCGGGCCACGAACAGTTCGCTTCCGGGGCGGCGCAACGCCGCTTGGCACCCCTCGAGACCACGGCGCAAGGTGATCCAGGGTTCGCTCCCCGCCATCAGGCGCGCGCACCAGTCGTAGTCACTCTCTTCCGCGCGCTCGATCGTCAGCTCTTGCGGTGTGGTCATGGCCGGTTCATCTGATGGGGCAGAGGGATTTTAGCATACAGAGGTAGAGGTGGCTTTACGCCGCCACTTGGCGAGGTAAACTCGCCGCTGCGAATTCAAACTGAGACACTACTCGGTTCCGGCGGACCGACAACACCGTTCCGTTCCTCTGGAACGTGTTTCGAGGGCTTACCGCTTGTCTTCTATGGCATCGGGGCCTTTACTTGTCGTCGCTCTCCAAAACAAGGTCTTAAACTCTTGTTTTTTTAGCAAACATTTTTCGCCTTGTGTAGGGGTACCCCTTGGGGTGCCCTCGGGCAGGGCAGGCCCTGCCCCTACAGGACGCGATTGGTTGCGGCTTCACCGCGCTGCGCGCTCTGTCGCGAATCGTGTCTTCGCCCAGTTAGAACAGCAGACCAGAAGACTCATGCTGGTAGAGAATTTCCGTTGGTAGATCCGCGCAAGCAGATTAGTATATACGGCGCCCCTGGGCGATTGCCGTAGGCGTGGGCGCTCGGTTACAGCGCCGCGCGGCGGGAC
>JBELAJ010000009.1:0-39773 GCA_049508935.1 Terriglobia bacterium
CGCCGGAGGTCTCAATTTCTCCCCCTTTTGCGTTTCCGCGAGCCAACGATGCCGTCACATCTCCACCCGAGGTGCGGGCATCAACTCGCCCACGGGCGTTCTCGAGGGTGATATCTCCCCCCGAGGTTTTGACGAAGACGTCTCCCGTGAGGTCGCGCAACTCCATGTCTCCGCCGGAAGTGCGTGCAGTCAGGTTGCCCTTGAGCTCGGAGACTTTGACATCTCCCCCCATAGTCTCGAGGTTGGTCTCGCCCTCGAGGTGGTTGACCTTGACGTCGCCGCCGCCTGTACGGATGTCGAGATTTGTCCTGATCGGGACTTCCACTTCCATGCGCAGTTCCAGGTGCTTGGGCCAAGGTCCTATGGTGTGTTTGTGCATCTCGATGCGGACGGCCCCGGGTTCCTCGCTGAAATTGAAGGTGAACAATTCCTCCAGGTCATCTCGATTGCAGGTCACCACGACATGGGCGCCTGATCCTGACCTGCCCGTCACAAACACGTCACTCGCGCCGGCGTCAACCACTAACTTGCCGCCGGGTTCGAGCTTCAGATTTTTCTCGATGCGCGATGCCGAAAAGGCGAGCGACCCTGCAGTGAGCAGAAATACTAATGTGCATAAACCCAGGCCAATCTTGCGGTTCATCTTGTCCTCCCTGAACTCGAGCGCGATTTCTTCGTCTATTAGACGAGCATGGGGGAGTTTGGTAACTAAAGCAAGCGGTGTACGGGCAGCGGTCTTAACATTAATCGACAGCCCTCTCCCTCGGGGAGAGGGTGTCACGCTCTGGCGCATTCATCAGCCGGAGCGTGATGGGTGAGGGGTCAGTTCCGCGAGCAGAAGAACAATTCAAATGGCAAATGGCAAAGGTCAAATGGCAAATGGTCTATCATTTAAGAAGTCGGCGAATTGCAAACCATTTGAATTTTGCCGTTTGAATTCGGTCTTTCTGCGACGCTGGGAAGAGACCCCTCACCCGTCCGGCGGCGGCTGATGAAAGCGCCGCCGCCGGACACCCTCTCCCCAGGGGAGAGGGCTTTGCAGTCACTGGGGGAGAGGGCTCGGCAGTCGCGGGCGACGCCTGGCCATTGCAGTGAAAAGGCGTTAGAGGTATCTTGCCAATTGACCGGAGAAAACGGCGAAAGCTTCCGGTCAACACGGATCCGGCATCGCCAGTCTACAATTTCAGGAGCCCTCGAACATGCGAATCAAACCCGCCGCCCTTACATATTTATTGCTGGCGCTGGCCTCGACCGCCGCGGCGCAATGGAATCCACTGAACCTGGTCAAAAGCCAAGAGAAGCAGACCGACGGCGTGCTGTTCAGGATGCAGACCGGTCTGCTGCGGCTTCAGGTCTGCTCCGATTCCATCGTCCGCATTCTCTACACACCCACGTCCTCGTTCCCGAAGCTGGAGCATTACGCGGTGATCAAGACGAGTTGGCCGGCGACGAAATTCTCCGTGGACTCCGCCGGCAAAGATGTGACGCTCAGCACCTCGCAGCTTAAAGTCACGGTGACGCGCAAAGACGGAACGATTGTCTTCAGCGACTCGAGGGACGACAAGCTGATGCAGTCGAGCGGCCGGACGATGAGCCCTGTGGTTGTGAATGGCGAGAGGACTTACCGAGCGGAGGAATTCATCACCACGTGGGGCTCGCCGGAAGGCTTCTTCGGCCTCGGCCAGCATCAGGCGGGCGTGTGGAACTACCGGGGAGAATCAGTCGACATCTCTCAGGACAACTCCAACATTTCCATCCCCATGCTGCTTTCGACCAACGGCTACGGCCTGTTCTGGAACAACTCCTCCCGCAGCCGTTTTAACAACCGCTTCATGCAGTCGCTCTACATCAGCTCGGAAGTGGCCGAGCAGATTGATTACTACTTCATTTACGGCCCGGAATTCGACAAGATCGTGGCCGCTTACCGCGAGTTGACCGGCGCCGCTCTCCTGTTCGGCAGATGGGCCTATGGCTTCTGGCAGTGCAAGAACCGCTACCAGTCGCAGCAGGAACTGCTCGACGTGGCGCATAAATACCGCGAGTTGCACATCCCCGTCGACAACATCGTGCAGGACTGGTTCTGGTGGAAGACCATGGGAGATTTTGAATTCAACAGCCAATATCCCGACCCCAAGAGCATGATCGACGACCTGCACCAGAACCATTTTCAGTTGATGATCTCGGTGTGGCCTTACTTCGATCCCGGCTCGGAGGTCTACCGGGAGATGGAGAGGCTCCACTATTTTATCGACCGCACCAAGTCAGCCGCATTTCATCCCAAAGGAATGGCTCTCTACGACGCTTTCAACCCCGCCGCTCGCAAGTATTACTGGGGGTTGATCGATACCGCGCTCTTCAATATCGGCGCTGACGCCTGGTGGCTCGACACCACCGAACCGGAAACCGAGGGGCGGGAGACCAACATCCTGGCGACCAGCAAAGTGGCCATCGGCAACGGCGCCCGCTACGCCAACCTCTACCCCCTGATGACGACTCAGGCTGTTTACGACGGGCAGCGCGCCGCCACCAGCCACGCGCGCGTCTTCATCCTCTCGCGCTCGGCCTACGCCGGCATTCAGCGCCATGCCACGGCGGCCTGGTCCGGCGACATCAATTCCGACTGGGAAACATTCAAGCGGCAGATTCCCGCCGGACTGAACCTGATGGTCTCCGGTGTTCCTTACTGGACGACCGATATCGGCGGGTTCACGGACGGCAATCCGGACGACTCCGCTTATCGCGAGTTGTTCATCCGCTGGTTCGAGTATGGCGCGTTCTGCCCCATCTTCCGGGTGCATGGCACCCGCGCCACGGGCCAGAACGAGCTGTGGTCTTACGGCGCCGAGGCGCAGGAGATTCTGACCCGTTACGACACGCTTCGCTACCGCCTGATGCCTTATATCTACTCGCTCGCCTGGCAGGTGACGAACGGCGGCTACACCTTGATGCGGCCGCTGGTGATGGACCATCGCGAGGATGTGACCGCCAGGAATGTCGGCGACCAATTCATGTTCGGGCCGGCCCTGCTGGTTAGCCCCGTCACCGATCCCGGCGAGGTCCAAAGACGGGTCTACCTGCCGGGCCCCAATTGGGTGAACTTCTGGACCGGTGAAAAGCAGTCCGGGGATCGGTTCGTCATGGCGGCGGCGCCGCTTGAAACCCTGCCGCTGTTTGTGCGCGGCGGTTCGATCGTGCCCATGGGGCCGGCCATGGAATACACCAGCGAAAGCGCCGCGAACCCCATCGAGTTGCGCGTCTACTCGGGTGCGGATGCCGACTTCACCCTCTACGAAGACGATGGCCTCACCTACGATTACGAAAAGGGCGCTGATTCGACCATTCCGATTCACTGGGACGATGCCGGGCAGGCACTTACCATTGGCGCGCGACAGGGCAGTTTTCCGGGAATGCTCGAAAGCCGAACCTTCAATATCGTCTGGGTCGGCCCCGGCCACGGCGTGGGCGGGAACCCGTCCGGGACCATCGATAAGACAGTATCCTACGACGGTACGGCGGTTACCGTGCAGCGCTGAAGATTTCGCTTGACATGCCTCGCCTGGTATGCTAGGCTACCACGGAGGGTTTCGCCCTATGCGACTCCGAACCTCAGGAACGGCCCCCGGCCCCTTTCCCCCAGATCGACAATATGCCCTTTGCCTTCCCTCGCTATGACCGAACTGATTCTAAGAATCGAACGAACAAACCGGGAATGCTTATGGAAACAAAGGAACGCTACCGAATGCGTTGCGCCGGCGTAGCGCTGACCTTCAGGTCAGCATTTCAGCTAAGCAAGCATGCCGACCTGAAGGTCGGCGCTACATTTTCCAGGGAACAAAGCGAGAATGTCTATGAAAACAAAGGAATGGCGCAGAAATCGACCGCCCCTGGCCCCTCCTTATCCAAGGAGGGGAATCGTGGGCTCCCCTCCTCGGACGAGGAGGGGTGGGGGTGGTGCGACTTTGTGACCTTCGCGTACTTTGCGCCTTGGCGTGAAACCGGTTTTTGAATGTCGAAAACGCCGGAACAAAGCGAGAATGTCTATGAAAACAAAGGACCGGTGCAGAAATCAACCACCCCTCACCCCTCCTTATCCAAGGAGGGGAACCGCGGGGCTCCCCTCCTCGGATGAGGAGGGGACGGAGGGTGGTGGGACCTTACGTCCTTCTGACACTTTGCCCATGAGTGACCTTTCGCTGATGATCGTAGCCGGTGAGCGCTCCGGGGATCTTCTTGGGGCTGAACTCGCCCGAGCCTTGCGCGAGCGGCTGGCAGGCCTGCAACTGTTCGGCTGTGGCGGCGACGCGATGCGCGAGGCCGGGGTGGAAACTGTCGTGGACGCCCACCGGCTGACCATGATGGGCATTACGGAAGTGATCAGCGGGCTGCCCCGAGCCTATCGCGCCTTGCGGGCGCTCGTCGAGGAAGCCGAACGGCGCCGGCCTCAGCTTGCCGTGCTCATCGATTTTCCCGACTTCAACCTGCGCCTGGCCAAGCGCCTCAAGCAACGAGGAATCCGGGTTGTCTATTTTGTGAGCCCACAAATCTGGGCGTGGCGGAAGGGCCGGCTGCGCCAGCTCAAGGCTCGCATCGAGAAGATGCTCTGCATTTTTGATTTCGAGGAGGCTATCTATCGAAAAGCGGGCATTCCGGTCGAGTATGTTGGCCATCCCATGGTTGACCTGGTGCGGCCGAAAATGACAAGGGAAGAGTTTTTTGCCCGGATCGGGCTGGATCCCTCCCGGACGACGGTGGCGCTCCTGCCGGGCAGCCGTGCGAAAGAAGTGAGCCAGATCCTGCCCACCATGCTCGAGGCCGCGCGGCGGATTTCGCTGAATCGCAAGTTGCAGTTTGTGGTCGCCGTTGCGCCCACGCTTGACGCCGGTTGGGTGGAGAAGATGCTGCTCGAGCACTACGGCGGCGCGCTTGCGATCCGCGTCGCTACCCACGCCACGTATGACACCCTCCGGCATTGCGATGTGGCCGTGGTAGCCAGCGGCACAGCCACCCTCGAGGCGGCCCTTTGCGAGCGGCCGATGGTCGTGGTTTACCGGCTATCGCGGCTCACGTACCGGATTGGGCGGCTGCTTGTGAAAGTTCCCTTTTATAGTATGGTCAACATCCTCGCAGGTAAGCAGGTGGTTCCAGAGTTAATTCAGAGTGATTTCACGCCCGCTCAGGTTTCCAGTCAGGTAGAATACTTACTGGATCATTCCCAAGCACGAGAGGAGATGGCGAAGGAGTTGCGAGCCGTGAAGGAGCGCCTGGGCTCTGGCGGAGCTGTCGACCGGGCGGCGGAAGCGGTGGTAGCGTTGCTCCGGTCCGGCAGGGTTTATGAGGAGTCAGGAGTCAGGAGTCAGGAGTCAGAATGAGGACCCACGCGCCGACTTGGCATTCCATGCTATGCAACTCGCTGCTCTCGGCGACAATCCAATGTAGTAGCCCTACTTGTGAGGCAGGGGTGACCGCAAGGAGTCAGGAACCAGAACTCAGCAGTCGGAATGGTGAAGGCGTGCCCTCACACTTGCGCGCCGTGCGGTGCACCATTCTGACTCCTGACTTCTGACTCCTAACTCCCGCTGCCAGTCACGGGGAGCTTTTTATGAACTATCTACGGGCCGGAGGCGGGGCCGGATTTCGGCTTTCCCGGCTCCGGACACTGCTGGTGAATGCGCTGCCATGGTTTCTGACGCTGGGCCTCGCCCCGGCCGTTGCTTTCGCCCAATCCACTGCGCCACGATTTACGGTAACGAATTACGCTATCACCGCAGAGCTCTATCCTTCCCAGCACCTGCTTTCGGCGAGGGTGCGGATTGACTTTACCCCTGAAGCCGACCTCACCACGATGAGCTTCGAGCTCCAGAATGGCTTGCGAGTCTCGAGCGTGAAGGACGCCACGGGCAAGGATTGCAATTATCGGCAGGATGGGCTCAACCTCGCCGTCGACTTCCTGAACCCCGTCCCTCAGGGTAAGCCTGCTTCCATCACCGTCAAGTACGGCGGGCTGCTTACTTCGGCAGAAGGCAGTCCGGTGGAAAACTTGAAGTTGACGTACGTTGGCAATGAGGGCAGTTACCTTCTCTATGTGGGACGGTGGTTCCCCGTGAGTGAATTCGGTGTGAACCGCTTTAGTGCCAGCATGAGCATCACGGTGCCTTCCGATGAGACCGTGATTGCTTCGGGAAAGGCTGTCGCTCCCGTGCGCGAGGCGGGAAAAGTGACCTACGGTTTCCAATATGACCGGGCCTCGTTCCCGGGCACGGTGATTGCCGGGCGCTACATGGTGCAGCCGGCAACGGCGGTGGGCGCAGACATCACCTTATACATGAAGCCGGGTCACGAGGGCTTCGCCGCTAGTTACGGCGAGGCTGCGGCCAAGATCATGGCTTTCTATTCCGACAAGTTCGGGCCCTTGCCCAACGGCCATCTCGACGTCGCGGAAATCGAAGACGGCACGGTCAACGGATACAGCGCCCCGGGCCTGGTGGCGCTGGCCTCGCGCCTTTTTTCCACGCAAGTGAAGACCCAGCCACTGGCCCAGCAGATCTCCTATCAGTGGTGGGGAGAATTGGTGAGCCCGGCTTCGCGCAACGACTTTTTCCTTGAAGACGGGCTGGCAACCTACTCATCAGGTCTCTACCTGCAGGATGCCGAGGGTGAGTCCGCCTTTGAAAACGTGATGCAGGACACGGAGATCGGCGCGCTCACGCACGAGGACGTTGCGGCCATCGGCCAGTCCGCGCAGTTGCACGAGTACACGCCCGAGTATCAGTCGATTGTGTTTCAGAAGGGCGCCATGGTGTTCCATATGCTGCGCTGGGTCATCGGCGACGAGGCGTTTTTCAAAACCCTGGCGGATATGAGCAAGCAGTACGCGGGTAAGTCCATTTCCACGGACCAGTTTCAAAAGCTCGCGGAAGCCGCTTCCAAGCAGGAGCTGACCTACTTTTTCGCGCAATGGGTGACTTCGACCGGCGTTCCCCAATTCAAGCGCACGTGGGCTGTTTACAGAACCGCAAAGGGCTACCAAGTGGTGGGGAAGATCACCCAGGATCTGGACCTGTTCCGCATGCCCGTCGAGGTCCGTGTGGTTACCGAGGGCACAAGGCCCGTCACCGACCGTGTGCCGATGGTGGGCACCACGGCGGACTTCACCGTGAACGTGCGCACCAGGCCGGTGCGCGTGCTCGTCGATCCCGGCAGCCGCATTCTCAAATACGACGACAAGATCAAGTTCAAGGTGGAAATGGCGAAGGCCGACCAGCTTGTCCAGGAGCAGGCTTACCTCGAAGCGGTCAAGCAGTATAATGCCGTTCTGGAAATCAACAAGAACGGCTCGCTCGCCCACTACCGGCTGGGCGATATCTACTTCAAGCTGCGGAATTACAACGCCGCGATGGAAGAGTTCCGGCGCGCTCTGGATGGGGACCTGGACCCGAAATGGACCGAGGTCTGGAGCCACGTGACGCTGGGAATGATCTTCGATACGACGGGGCAGCGCGATCGCGCGCTCAATGAGTACCAACGCGCCTTGCAGACCAACGATAACACCGGGGGCGCGCTGGACAAGGCGAACGAGTACATCAAGAAGGCGTACGTGCCGGAGAACAAGCCGCCAAGTTAAATAGCCTATTGTCCGCCTGTGGTGCGGGCGTCCCGCCCGCTGTCACGGGAGCGTCCCGCTCCCGCGGGCGGGACGCCCGCGCCGCGTCCAGTTGTCAGTTCCTGATGTTCCCGAATTTCAGCCCGGTCAACCTCGGCGAGTCGATCCCTCGATGCTGCACTAGCACCTTGAAGACGTTCCCCATGCCTTCCGGATGAATCAGCCGCTTTAGTTTCAGCCTGGCCTGGAGATTCTCGACCTCGGTCGCGCCCGATTCGTAAAGGTCCGCGAACTGGTCGGCTTCACCGAGCGCCAGCAGGAATCGTTCCTGGCTGGTGAAGCCGGTGAGTTCGAGGCCCGCCTCGTTGCCTGCGTCGATCAAGGCGCTGAAGTTGACGTGGGCGGTCAGGTCGACTTCGCCGGGGGCGCTGAGAGCGTCGTCGAGCGGCAAGTGATGGTGGTAGGCAAGCAAGGTGCCTTGCGGCCGCTGTTCCGTGTAGAGGTGCCGGGCGAAATCCCCGTAGTCGATGGTGATCGCAAAGCCCCTGACGAGCTTCCCGGCCACCGACCTCATCCAGTGGGTTGCCACCAGGTTCACTTCCGCGCGGCAGCCTTCTTCGAGTTGCTTGGCGTAGCGAGCCACCGCCGCGGCAACCGCCGGGTTGCTGATGCGGCCGGTCTTCTCGAGCAGTTCGTCGCCTTCTGCCGTAACGTAGATTTCTCTCAGATGTCCGCCAGCTCTCGTGACGATAGCAACCGGGAAGGCATCTACCAGTTCGTTCGAGAAAAAGCAGCCGGTGATGGGCGCGAGCTGTTCGAGGTTCTCGAGCAAACGGACTTCTTCTCGAAGGCCCTGTTCCGCCAGCCGCTCTCTCAGGAACGCGCATTGCCTGGGGCCTGGCTCGACGGCCACGTATTCGAGCGCGCCAGCAAAATCCGGCCGGGCGCTCTTCACCCAGGAGAGGAAATCCTGCGCAAAGAGCCCGCTCCCCGCGCCCATTTCAACCCAGCAGAAAGGCGAGGGGCGGCCGAGCGCTTCCCACATCTCGACAGCCTGGCGTGCCACCATGCGAGCGAAAATGGGGTGGAGATCGGGGCTGGTAAAGTAATCGCCCTTAGCTCCGGTGCGGCGCCGCCCTTGCGTGTAATAGCCGAATTCGGGATGGTACAGGCACAACCCCATGTAGCGTTCAAACGTGATGGGCCCGGACCGCTTGATGGTATCGAGGAGGGCGACCTTAAGAGGTAGTTCGTTCATCACAGGGATGGCGGCCGTGCTGCTGGACCTGGGGCGCGGGACAGGCACTCTTGCCTGTCTGGGACGGAAATCCATCGTGCTACCAGCACAGGCAGGAGTGCCTGTGCTGCGTATGCTATGCCGCACTGGCCTGCGGGCGCGCGGTCAACTTCTGGAACGCTTCTTCGAAGGCTTTGAGCGCCGTATCGTCGTAAAGCACAAAGTGGATTTTCTCCAGGCTGGTGCGAATCCTGATATGTTCCAGGACCGCCTTCAGCATGATCTGCGCGCAGTCTTCAATAGGGAAGCCTGCTGCGCCGGTGCCGATGGCCGGGAGAGCCAGGCATTTGATCGTCTTCTCTTCAGCGCGAAACAGGATCTGCCTCGTCGCAAGCTTGATCGATTCCGCCGTCGCCTTCTCGCCCGGCCGGATAGTGGCGGCGTGAATCACGAAGAGCGCCTTAAGGTTGCCGGCTGTGGTGACCACGGTGGCGCCGAGCCTGATGGGAGCCAGGCGCTCGCACTCCTCCTGGATCCGCTCGCCGCCCTTGCGCCGGATGGCCGCGGAGACCCCGGAATCCATGAGGAGATCCGTATTGGCTGGATTGACGATCGCCTCTACCGGGATGTCCGTGATGTCGCCTTTGGAGATGTAGATTTTCGTTGGCATTCTTGAACCTTTCCAAAGTCAGAGAGCACCGGGAAGAACTGCTAGCCTCTCATCCTGAGCGAAGCCGTCCTGATTCTTCGGCTCACCACTTGTCATGAAAATGATTCCCCTCCTTGGTAAGGAGGGGTTAGGGGTGGTTGCCGTTCGCTGACGATACCACCCACCACCCCCTGCCCCTCCTCCCGCTGAGGAGGGGAGTCTTTTTCGTGACAAGTGGCGAACCGACGGATCATGTAATCTTCGCTCAGGATGACAGGTTCAACGGTGTTTGGCAAACTCGCGGCACTTGGCCACGAAGTTCTCAAAGAGCTTACGCGCTTCGGGCCGGTCGACCATCTCTTCCGGATGCCACTGAACGGCCACCAGGAAAGGGTAGGCATCCGCGCATTCCACCGCCTCGACCAATCCATCTTCCGAACGAGCCGTCACTCTTAGCCCTCGGCCCAGGCGCTTGACCGCCTGGCGGTGCAGGCTATTTACCAGGCAACTGCCTTTAAACGTTTCCGCAAGCCCGGAATCCGGGTCGGTCAGCGTGATCGAGTGAGTTGCTTCCGGGCGCGGCGCGGATTGATTGTGTTCAGGCTTGACCGCAGGTTCCGGGCTGAACTCCTGCGTCAAGTCTTGGTAGAGCGTTCCGCCGAACTTTACGTTGATCATCTGGACGCCGCGGCAGATGCCCAGGATCGGTACCCGGCAACGGTGCGCCCGGTCGAACAGCTCGAATTCAAAGGTGTCCCGTTTCTCGTCGACCTCAACGAGGCCGGGGTATTTAAGCGCTTCCTCGTAATGCTTGGGATTGATGTCCTTGCCGCCGCTGAAGACTACGCCGTCGTGGTCGCGCATATTCGGGCTAGACTGCTGCGAGGGCGAGACCATTTCGATTTCCTCGGGTTTCACCCCAGCGGCCAGAAGCGCCTTGTAATAAGCAGACTGATCGCCCTTCGCTTCTTCCTTGTCGGAAACAGAAATCACAATCTTCATCGCGGCGCCTCCTTTCAGTCATCGGCAGGCTGCTCGAATATTGCCTCGTAGCGGCCTGCCGGGTTAGCTCCCCTTTGCCTGTCTGAACAATTTACATCAGGATGCCCTCAGGTGGAAGCGCCGTGATAGCGCTTGACTTTCGCTTTTTATTCGCCTATGCTGAATGCCGTTGAGTGGCCTGTCCGCCCCGGTCTTCTGCGAGCGGCGGGCAACGAAAGCGTTCTGCCTCATCTGTAGAGGGACGGCTTGCGCCCTTTGAGGCTAGAGGCTTGGACCAGGAGGTTGCCGATGGGAGAGGGAGGCTTGCTATCTTCGAAATCGCAGGGCAGCCTGTTTCGTTCGGGGCAGGAGTTCGCCGCCGAAGTGGAGAGGCCTGCACGCGCTGGCGTTCGAGCCCTGCGCTATGAGCCCGTCAAATTCAGCAACCGCGCCGAGAAGGCAAGCCCGGTGCGGGGAGAATTGAAATCTCCACCTCATCGGCCGTGGACCCTGCCGGCGCACGGGTTGGCGCTCTTCCACGGCGAGCAGGACGCGGCGCGCCTCAGCCACTATTTCTTTCCGCGTCTGCTGCTCGAGGGAAAGAGAATTTTGATGCTGGACGGCGCCAACTGTGCCGATCCTCGCCTCCTCGAACGCCTGGCTCGCCAGCGCCGCGTGCCCTTCGAGCAGTTCTGCCAGCAAATGCAGATTGCTCGCGCCTTCACCTGTTTCCAGCTTACCGAGTTGATTGCGCGCCTGCCGCGGTTTTTGGCGGACTTTCCCGCCGAGATCGTGATCGTGACGGCTTTTCCCGAGCTCTATTACGACGAAGACGTCCGCGACTGGAACGCGCAGGTAGCGTTTGAGCAGGCGCTCGCGAATCTACGGCGGTTGGCCGGTAGCGGCGAGGTCCCTTGTACGGGCACGCCGTGGCGTGCCCGTACCGTGGCGGTGTTTTCTTCGGCCGCCACATTTGCACCCTCGCCGGCGCGCAGACGATTCTTTGAAAAGGTCCGCGCGGCAGGAGCGGAGGACTGGCAGTTCATCGAGAACCCTGGAGGAAAGCTTGGGCTAGTGTGCAGGAATCGTATGCCGGAACTCCCTGTTTCCGCGACCCCCTCACCCGGCCCGCGACGGCTGATGAAAGCGCCTTCTCGGTCCACCCTCTCCCCTGGGAAGAGGGCATGAATTTGTACAAGGGCCCACCATTCAATGAAACAATGGCTCAATGACTCAATGACTCAATGAAGCAATGGCCCAATGGCTCAATGACTCAATGATTCATTTACAGGTGGTTTATGGGTCGAACGGTATCAACGTTTCGGGATTTGATCGAGCAGGAACTTCAGAATTGGGAGCGGGTGTTTGGCCGGGCGCTGCGGCGGGAGGAGCGGGTGCACTTCGAGGCCATGTTCAACCGCGTGCGCCTTTACATCCAGGCCTGCACCTACGAGTTTCCTGTTCACGCCATGGATGCGATCCACGTGGCTGTAGGGCTTGACCACGAGATTCGCTTGCGCGCGCTGGAAGCCCGCTTGGGGATTAACCTCGATGCTCAGTGGATGGATTCTCGATCTCTATCCCTGCCCGCAGGGAATGGTGCTGTGGCTGATCGGGCAGGAGGGAAAACGTCATCGGCTGGTTGACCGGTCGTTTACACCGTGTTTCTACGTGCACGGCCTCGAGACGCGGCTCGCCTCTCTAGCGCAGGCCCTGTTGGCGCGCTCTGCTGTGAAGTGTACGTGGACGGAGAAAACCAATATCTGGGATGGCAGGGAACTGCGCGTGCTCGAGATCGCGGTGCGCGACCCCACGCAATTTGCCGCTCTGGCGCGCTTCGTGCACCGATGCGATTCCAGCTTGCGGCTTTACAACTCCGACTTAATGCTGGCGCCGATGTATTGCTGGCAGAAGGGCGTGTTTCCGCTGGCTAAGGTGGAGGTGGAAGAACGAGGGGCTAGGGACTGGGGGCTAGGGGCTGGGGCGAGAATTGCCCCCTCCCCCCACCCCTTGCTCCCCTCCCCAACCGGGGAGGGGAATCAGGGGTGGGGCCCGGGAGACGATGAGGGAATCCCTGTAGGGGCACGCCATGGCGTGCCCGTACTGCAGGTTGGTGCGATCACGTGTTGTGATAACGAATGGGCGACCGGCTACGAGTTGCCTCCGCTGCGCGTCATGCGCGTGCGCATGGAAGGTCTTTCCAATGTGGATCCGCAGCACGGCCGGCGCGGCGCGCTGGAAGTGGAAGTCGATGGCGAGTGGCAGGCGCTCGACGATGCCGAGGAGCCGGTGGCTCTCGGATTCGAGCGCCTGCTTCGCGCCCACGACCCGGACATGATCTTAAGTGAGTGGGGAGATGCGACGTTGTTTCCGGGGCTCGTCCGGCAGGCGCGGAAGCTGGGCCTGACGCTCTCGCTCAACCGCGACGCACATCCCCTCGAACACCGCCGCGCGCGCACTTATATGAGCTACGGCCGCATTCTCTTCAAGGGCAGCACCACAATATTGTTCGGGCGCCTGCATGTGGACACACAAAACTCGTTCATCGCCGATCAGTGCGACCTGGAGGGTTTGTGGGAGCTCACGCGCGTGACCAAGCTGCCCGTACAGTACTGCGCCCGCACCTCCACTGGCACCGGCATTTCCTACATGCAGATGGAGCTGGCTTATGGTGACGGCGTGCTGATTCCCGAGCAGAAAGCTGAACCCGAAAGCCCCAAACGTCCGGATGAACTTCTCAGGGCGGATCGCGGCGGGTTGGTCTTCCTGCCGCGCCTGGGATTCTTCACCAACGTGGGCGAACTCGATTTCGTAAGCGAGTTCCCGAGCATCATGGCGCGCTTCAATATTTCGCCGGAAACTGTCAACTGCGGCTGCTGCCCGGAAGCGCCCCGCATTCCGGAACTGGGCTATCGCATCTGCCAGCGGCGGCGCGGCATCACCAGCCGCGTGGTCGAGCGGCTGATTCAGAAGCGGCAGGAATATAAACGCCAAATGACGAGCGCGGCTTTCGCCGTCGGGGCGGTTCGCGAACCGCCCCTCCAACCTGTCATTCTGAGCGAAGCGAAGAATCTCGCCCTGAATGTTTTCAAGACAGTGCAAGATCCTTCGTCGTCCCGCGGATGCGGGACTCCTCAGGATGACAGCTCGAGAAATTCCGCAGCCTGTAATACCCCGACCTGCCATGGCGTCGCAGATTCCCCCGCCACGGTTCTTGAGCGCCGCCACGCCGCGAAAGAGCGCCGCGCTGCACTGAAGTGGCTGCTGGTGTGCTGCTTCGGCTACACCGGCTATAAGAACGCACGGTTCGGCAAGATCGAGGCCCACGAAGCCATCAACGCCCTGGCGCGGGAAAAGCTGTTGGTGGCCAAGGAGACGGCGGAGGCGCGCGGCTATCGTATTTTGCACGCCCTGGTGGATTCACTCTACGCGCAGAAAGACGATGCGACGCGCGAGGACTACGAGAACCTGGCGCGAGAGATCGAACGGTGCACAGGCCTGCCCATGGCGGTCGAGGCGGTCTATCGCTACGTCGTTTTCCTGCCCTCGAAGCAGTCGCCGGAAATTCCCGTGCCCAATCGTTTCTTCTGCGTGCCGGAGGAGGGCGAAGTGAAGGTGCGCGGCCTGGAGTGCCGGAAGCACGACACCCCGCCCCTGGTGGCGCGCATGCAGCGTGAAGCGCTCGAGATTTTGGCGGAGGCGCGCGACTTCCCGAGCTACTGCCGAAAGCTGGAAGAGGCCCGGGAAGTGCTGGCCCGCTACCTGGCGCAACTCGAGACGAGAAACATCAACCTGGACGAACTCGTCATCAACCGCCGCCTGACACGTTCGCCCGGCGATTACAGGCAGGCGAGCGCCACCGCCATCGCGGCGAAACAACTCGAACGTGCGGGCGTTAAGCTGCGTCCCGGAGAGACTGTGCAATATATCATCACTAACGCCGAGGCCGATTTGCCGGACGACCGCGTCCGCGCCTGGACGCTCTGGGAAGGATGGCACGGCTATGACGTGAAGAACTATCAGCAAGCGCTACGGGAAGCTTTCGAGGCCTTCGAGCACTTTGTGCCGAATATAGGCCTGAAAGATGGCTAGCGCAGGCCCGGAGGGCCGACAGAGGATAGCCCACGGCGCAAGCCGTGGGATCGAGGAGGCACCCTGAATTACCCTAGCCCCGGAGGGGCGGCAGAGGTTCCCGCAGGATGTCTGTCGCCCCGTCCGGGGCTGTGAATATTAGCGCCGCGACGGGTCCCACGGCTCACGCCGTGGGCTACTTTCTGCCCCGCCGCTCCGCGGCTCTCGCAGTCCTCGCACCATAGGTTATCGCTTATGGGCGGTCGGCCTGGGCTCTGCTAGCTCGGCCCTTCGGGGCTTGGACTGCACTTTGCCCTAGTACCTTAGTACAGTCGCAGTGGCTTGACTTTCAGTAATCCGGTTCCTTACACTTGCCCCGTGAGCATAAGAGTCCTGAGCGTTGCGGTTGCAAGCTTCATCCTGCCGGTGGCGCTGGCGTTGGGCCAGCAAACGCCCGCGGCATCTCCTATTCCTGCCGCAACTATAAGCCAGGCCGATTGCACGGGGTTTATCAGCGCCAGTAAAGTGCCAGCGGAAATCACCGTGCTGAGCGGCGAAGATAACGACTTGGAGTCGTCGATCCGGCAATACGCCGTGGGTGACTCGCTCTATCTCTACAGCCGCGGCAATCTCCGATTCTCCGTCGGCGAGCAATTCTCACTGGTCAGGCCGGCGAAGGAACTTTTCCGCACCACGCGGTACAGCGGTGAACATTGGACTCTCCGCAAACTCGGTCAGCCGTACGAGGACACGGGAAGAGTCCAGGTGACGCATGTAACGCCGGAGGGAGCAGTCGGCGAGGTGAGGTTCGCCTGCGGGCCCATTTATCCTGGCGATATCGCTGTGCCGTATCAACCTCGAATTGTTCCCGACTACGTTCCCACGAAGTTGAACCGCTTCGCCCTCCCCAACGGCAAAACACAGGGGGCCATAGTGGCGGCTCGCAACAACTTCGCATCGCTCGCGGACGGGGACATCGTCTATCTAGACTTCGGGGGAAAGAACGGCGCGAAGGCCGGTCAATCGTATCGGGTCTTCTACTGTCCCCCTTGTCCAGGACCCTGGGCGAATACCGCTCCTCCCCCCATGCCGCGCGAAACTGTGGCGGAGATTGTGGTCCTCTCCACTCAGGCAAAGTCTGCCGTGGGGATTATTGTGAACTCCCGGCGAGACGTCTACATCGGCTACGGCGTAGAGCTGGAATAGGTGGGATCACGCTGTCGGCGAGGAGGAACGAGCCAGCGTGGAGGGCTCTTTCACGATTTGCGCTGTGAAAGCCTGGATTCTCGCGCCGTGCTGCCAGGCGTCGCCGGGCAGCCCCGCTTTCATGCAGGTTTCTTGAAGAAACTGTTCGCGGTTCCAGTTCCATTCCTCGGCCACCTGGGGCAGGAGGAGCCCGCGTCGGCCGCCGTCTGAAATCAGCAATCCATGCCGTCCTACCTCGACCTCGTGGGGAGCGATATCCACCAGGGGGGAGAGTATGGAAATCTCGATCTGCAGTGAGGAAAGTTCGGCGGGCGTGACTGGGTCGAAGCGCGGGTCGTCCAGAGCCGCGGCTCTGGCGCACTCGCGCACGGTGGCGTAGAGCGGTCTCGCGGCTTCAATGTGGCCGATGCATCCCCGCAAGTGCCCACGCCGCGTGAGCGTAACGAAGGCCCCACAGGGAGTCTTCAGCGCCTCTGCCGACTCGGCCACTTCCGACACCTTCCCCGAACGCACGGCCTCCCCGAGCGCCGTTCTCGCGAGTTCGAGCAGCCGGTCCTTCTGAGCGTCAGTGAGCTGCAACATCTTTTTCTTCCCGTTCCTTCTCGCCTGTCCTTAGAACCGCAGGATGAATCAAGACACGCCGCTTGATGCGATTGTCCAGTCTTTTCCAAAAAGAAACGAAGTACTGCCCGGCAGACGTCAGCGCGAAGATAACCACCATCCATAAGAGAACACTGCCCGGGAGGCGGAGCAGAGGCAGCCGCCGTTCCAGCACGATCACAGTGATCGCCACAACCTGAAAGACCATCTTCGTCTTTCCCAATTCGGAGACTTCCAGGGAGAAACCTTCCGCAGAGGCTATGGCGCGCAGACCGGACACGGCAAATTCCCTGCCAATGATGATCACTGCCATCCACGCCGAGACTAAATGCAGATAGACAAGAGAAATGAAGGCGGCGGAGGTGAGGAGCTTGTCAGCAATGGGGTCCAGCAATATACCCAGCGAAGTCACCTGGCCGCGTTTGCGCGCCAGATAACCATCCAACAGGTCAGTGGTTGCGGCAAGCAGGAAAACGACCACCGCCCACAAATCCATGTTGTGACCCGAAGTTAGTAAGAGCACCACCACCAGGGGCACGAAAAAAATGCGGAGCAGGGTTAACGAAATGGGGAGGTTCATGCGCCTTTGAGATCTGCCCTAGCGGAGGAGCGGACGGGATGGACACCCTAACCGCGAGTGCCGTGGTCGAACGCCAGGACTGCTACGCTGTCCCACCTAACTATATCGGACCTCTACTGGGGTGTCAACGGACTGACGATGGTCAATTGGCGCACCTTGTCATTCCCAGCCCTTCGCTGTCATCCTGAGCGCAACGAAGAGCCTGTCCTGAACGAAGCGAAGGAATCTCGCACCGCGCTGGGTCGGATGACCGAGCAAAGCTCAGAGCGAGATTCCTCGCTTCGCTCTCTAGAAAATCACGTCATTCCCGCGAAAGCGGGAATCCATTGTGTTCCGGACCAACAATGGACCTCCGCTTTCGCGGAGGTGACGAGGTATGTGATTTTCATTCCCCTGGGTGGGCTGCAGGTCTATGACCACCCGAAGTGACAATAGTGTCAATGGCCCATCGTAAATCGACTCTCGATGATCGAGAATCGTCCATCAATCACCCAACGAGCCTAGGTTTAGTTGAGCCTGATTTTATGCGGATAGACCGGCACTTTGGGGCTAGGTAATAACCCCGAGGTTGCCTTATCTTTGTGCAAAACTCGCTTGTTTACAGGTGATTTACGCGCCGGACAAAATGCTAATGTCTGGGTTCCAGCTACGCCGCGAGCTTTTCGTAAGTAATTGAAAACACAATACTAATTGACTGCATCCGCACGGGAGCCGCATTCTTGGCGGGTGCGCGCGGGCTAGTGAAGGTCCGAGTCCGAGCATGTTTTCCACAATTTTTTCCACAAGCTGTTTAGGCCTGAAAATACCTGCGTTTAAGAGCCGGAAGCGACCCGCTCTTCTCGCCTTTTCAGCCTTTGCCAGAGCGATTCGCGCAGCCGCGCCCGGACCCTGACTCGTTCCTCTCCGTATTGGGTCGACAGCACAACGCCGGAGCGATGAATCATGGCCAAACTCTCTCCGTCGGCGGGCGAGAGGTCGAGTTCGGCCTCGATGACGGGATCTGCGGTCAAGGATTCATCGATCCGTTGGCGGAGGGTGTCAAGGCCCTCGCCGGTGCTCGCTGAAACCCAGACATCGTGCGGCCCTGAGGGAAGCCGGTTCCTGCCGGTTGGGTCCACAAGATCGATCTTGTTCCAGACGTGAAGCCGCGGAGTCGGCGCCACGCTCAGGGTTTCCAGCAAACCTTCGACGGCGCTGTCCTGGGACTCGTGCCGCAAATCGGAGGCATCGGTGACATGCAGCAAAAGGCTGGCATCCTCCAACTCCTCCAGGGTGGCGCGGAATGCGGCGACGAGGTGGGGCGGCAGTTTTTGAATGAATCCCACCGTGTCTGAAATTAAAACAGGCCTTCGCGACTCGAGCGGCAAGGCGCGCACCGTGGGGTCGAGAGTGGCGAAGAGGCGGGAAGAGGTAAGCACGGTCGAGGAAGTCAAGGCATTGAAGAGCGTGGATTTCCCCGCATTAGTATAACCCACCAGCGCCACGGTGAGGAATTGACGGTCCCGTCGCCGGGCGCGATGCAGAGCCCGTTGCGACCTGACCTTTTCGATTGCCTCGCGCAGTGAGCGAATGCGGGTGCGAATGCGCCGGCGGTCATATTCCAACTGCTGCTCGCCGGGGCCGCGGGTGCCGATGCCGCCGCCCAGCCGGGAAAGTTCAGTGCCGCGTCCTCCCAGTCGCGGCAACAGGTAGTTCAACTGGGCCAATTCGACTTGCAACTGGCCTTCACGGCTGCGAGCGCGGCCTGCAAAAATATCCAGAATCAGTTGAGTCCGGTCGATGACTCTCAGGTCCAACTCGCGCTCCAGGTTGCGGAGTTGCGAGGGTGTGAGGTCGTGATCGAGGATGACCAGGTCGGCGGCGGCGGCGTGCGCGGAACTGCGGACTTCGTTCAGCTTGCCTTTCCCCAGCAGGGTTGCGGGGTCGGGCTGGGGCGACCTCTGAAGGAGAGATCCCACGATGCGCGCCCCCGCGCCCACCGCCAGCTCGCGCAGTTCCAGAAGCGAATCCTCCGCTTCCGGCCGGCCTGGAATCCGTCCCGAATGATACGTCGGTTCCCAGCCTGCCAGGAAAACTCTCTCGGATGTTTGTGCGCGGCGAATCCTCTTACCCCTCCGACGGCGCCGATGGCGGAGCGCTTCCGGCGCGCGGCAACACCACGGTAGCCACGGCGTGCTTGAATACCAACTGTTCCTGGTTGTTGCTCTCCAGGATCAAGGAGTACTTATCAAAACTGCGGATGCGTCCGGTAAGTTTGACACCACTTAACAGATAAACGGTGACTACAAGTTTTTCCTTGCGTACAGTATTCAGAAATCCGTCTTGAATATTCTGCGGTGGCTTCTCCATTTTTTCTCTCTTTTCTGGCACAGGTCCGCTCGTCCCCTGTCCAGGTCTGGAAACAGAATGTTGAACGCCGGAATCTGGCATACGCTTCATCTCCTCGGTGCGGCCTGCTGTGCGGGTGTAGAAACAACCCGTCTGATTTCCCGGCGGCGGCGCCTACACGGATCGTGTAAAGAGCTTCCGTGTACGGGCACGCCATGGCGTGCCCCTACGAATCGGCGGCGACACTAAATTCACGCAATGCCTCGATGACCTGCGCCTGAATCTGCGGGTCATCGCCAAACCCGCTAAACCAGGTGATTCCTGTCTCGTGTCGAAACCACGTCATCTGCCGTTTGGCATATTGCCGGGTAGCCGCCTGAGTTTGAGAAATGGCTTCCGGCAAACTTATCCGCCCCAGGGCGAACGCACTGGCTTGGCGGTAGCCGAGAGCCCCGAGGGCCTTCAGGTGGCTCGAGTCCTGACGCGCCAATAGAGCCCGTGTTTCCTCGAGCAAGCCGTGCGCGAACATCCACTCGACCCGCCGTTCGATGCGCCGGCACAGTTCCTTTCTTTCGGGATGCAATCCGACTTTCAGGACTCGATACCCTTCTAGTCCGCTTCGGCCACGCGCCTGCATCGCGGAGATCGGAGTCCGGGCCAGAATGCACACTTCGAGCGCGCGGATGGTTTTCTGTGTATCGCGGAGCTCGATCCGGGCCGCGCTCGGCGGATCAAGCCGCACGAGAAACCGGTGGAGGAACTCGCGTCCTCTCCTCTCCGCCATGGCGCGCAACCGGCGCCTCAATTCTTCGGAGCGGGGCGGCCCATCGAACAGCCCCATGAAGAGTGCGCGAAGATAGAGTCCGGTGCCGCCGACAAAAACCGGTAATTTGCCTCGTCCTTTGATTTCCGATAGCACGCGCAGCGCCTCCCGGCGGTAATCTCCTGCCGTGAATTGGTCCTGACCCCCGAGACAGTCCAGGAGGTGATGAGGAACGCCCAGGCGCTCATGGGCGGGCAGTTTCCCTGACCCGATCTCGAATCCTCTATAAAGCTGCACCGAGTCGTAGTTAACGATCTCCCCGTCCAGCGCCGCAGCCACAGCAACAGCCAGGGCCGACTTTCCAGCCGCCGTCGGACCGACAATGGCAACCAGGGGAGCGCCCTGCTCTATCGGGACCACCATACCAGACGCAACGCGCGTACGAGGAGGATTCCTAGGACCACCGCGAGCAGAAGAAAACAACCCAGGAGTTGAGTTCGAGAAAGGCGAAGCATTACCGGCTTCCTCTATCGAGGACGTCATGCCAGGGCCGAAGCTTGGCGAAAAGAAACGTGACGTGTGTACACTCACTTGCCGCAGGAGCCACTCCTCAAAGCCTGATTCTAGCATATCGGATTCACTGGCCGGGACTCAGGTTATAGAGGAAAATAAACTGCAGCACCAGGTGGTTGCCGGTGAACTCTTGCGGCAGGGGCGGGAAGGGAACGGAGGAGTGGATGCCGGTGAGGGCCGCGCGATCGAGCGGCTCAGAGCCTGATGAAGCCACCAGTCGCACTTGCGGCACGGAGCCGTCCTTGAGGATCTCGAAGACAATGCCCACCCGTCCTTTTTCGCCCAAGCGCGCTGTTTCCGGCATCACCGAATACCAATTCCGCCGCACGGCGAAAACCACCCGCGCCAAATACGGGCCAAAATCCACGCCGCGCGTATCGGAAAGGATGAGCGGCCCTTCCGTGGAGAAGTTCGGCTGGAGGTTTTGAAACTGCCCGTTGCCTTCTCCATACCCTGAGCTGTTGCCTGCCCCACCACCAACCGAACGCCCGCGCGCCGCGGATTGCAGTGACTGCTGGATGGCCTGGCCGGGAGTCAGGTTCGGAAGGTTCAAGCCCTGGCCACCACCCCCAGACGGGGGGGGCGCGTCTTCCAGGCGCAGCCCGTCATTCTTGGCCACTTGGGGTTGGGACTGAGGGTTGGGCGGCTGATTGGCCTGCGGGCCGGGAGCAGCAGGCGCGGGATTACCACGTGCCGCCGGCGGCGGAGTGGGAGGCGGGGCAGCAGGTTTACCGCCGGCAATTTCCGGCAATGGCGTGTTGCCGCGAGAGTAGGGCATAGGAAGGCCCTTGGGGTTGATGACAGGCGAACGGCCTTGGGCCCTGCGGTCTCGATCTGAGAGCGGTGAATTCTCCGGAGGCGGCTGGGTCAATTTCCGCAGGACGTCCGGAGGGAGCACAAGAAACGAATACTGCTCTTTGGGCGCCACTTCAACGGGCAGTCCAACCATCATCCTTCCCCGCCGCAGCAAGTCAGGTGAGAAGACGAGAAGCAGCACCAGCAATCCGTGTAAGATCAGCGAGGACAAGTACATCGTCCGGCGCCGCCATTTTACGACCTCCGGATCGACGACCATCACCACGTGATAGTCCTGCCAGCCTTCGGGGAGGGAGAGGGGCTTTGACTCAAGCGGGTAGGCGGTCTGGGGACTCGCGAAAAGATTAAGCTGGTTGGGGTCTTCCGGAACCAAGGGCGGGGCTTCCGTCGGCGGCAAGGTGACGTGTCCCGGCCTGATCGGACCCGGTGTCTTCGGTTCGTGGAGCCCCGCTA
The DNA here is from genome assembly GCA_049508935.1 of Terriglobia bacterium. Classification (GTDB taxonomy): domain Bacteria; phylum Acidobacteriota; class Terriglobia; order UBA7540; family UBA7540; genus CAVROP01. Next base: position 21,858 of record JBELAJ010000009.1, read on the forward strand.
CAATCTGACGGACCAGAGAGACAGGCGGAAGCGTGCGTTCCACGAACGTGGCATGGAACTCACCCCCGGATACGACGGAATTCGCGGCCGACCCGGCATCTGCGCCACGCCTGTAATACTCGCTCTGAAGAGGGACTTTCGGTTCGCGAAATCTCTGGCGAATTTGCCGGAAAAGTGAAATCGGCGGAAGGGTGGTATCCACGAAGGTCGCGTGGAATTCAGCCCCAGGCACGGGAGAACCCTTACTGGGAGGGTATAGCTTCGGAGCCGGGGTCTTCGGTTCGCGCAACCTGTCCCGAATCTGCCGGAATAGCGAGACCGGGGGGAGGGCGGTATCCACAAAAGTAACGTGGAACTCCGGCTCGGGCGCAGGGGGACCCGCGGCCGGCACAGATTCGGCGCTGATCTTTTCAACCTTGGTATCAATGACTGGCATAAAAAAAACGAAACTCGAAAATCGAAACTCGACACCGGAACATCACAACAAGAAATTTCGAGGTCGTCCCGGCTCACTCACTGCCACAACCACCCCCTACCCCCTCCTTACCAAGGAGGGGAACTTAGCTCCCCTCCTCAGTGAGGAGGGGCTGGGGGTGGTGGTCAGTTAACACGCCTAACTACATCTCCCCGCTTTGGCCTACCGGACGCGTCAGGCGCACATTCACTTTGCCCGCATGTTCTTCGATGCAATTCATGACGCGTTCGGCCAAGGCAAGGGCTCGCCGGCCCTCGAGGCCCCCGACCAGCGGGGCGGAGCGGGTCCGGACCGACTCGAGAAAAGCCTCGAGCTCCGCCTGCAACGGGTCCGCGGGTTTGGTCTCAAGCTTCTGAAAAGTGATGCGGGGGGTGGGGCTGCTGTTATCCACCCGCAAAAGCGTTGCATCGCGCCGCGTAAAGTCAATGGAAACATAATCGTAGGGTTGAAAATAGCGGAACTTTCGTATCGGTTCCGTGCTGGCGCGGCTGGCAGTGATGTTCGCCACCGTACCGCATTCAAATTCTACCCGCGCATTGGCAATATCGACTTTGTCGGAAAGCACCGGCAGCCCCACCGCGCGAACTTCACAGGGTTCGGAATCGAGCATCCACAGGAGCAGATCGAGGTCGTGAATCATCAGGTCGAAAACCACGTCAACATCCAGGCTGCGCGGGCTGAAAGCGCAGAGCCGGTGAATCTCAAAAAACAGCGGCCGCCGGGTTATGGCTTTGGCGGCTACTACTCCGGGATTGAACCGCTCGAGGTGCCCGACCTGCAAGATGCGGCCACGGCTCTTGGCAAGAGCCGTCACTTCCTCCGCTTCCTCCACGGTCCGCGTAATGGGCTTCTCGAGGAGAACATCCACATCGTGGGCGAAAGCCTCGTGCGCCACTTCGGCGTGGCTCGAGGGAGGAATAACCACGGTTACGGCGCGCGCCGCCTTCCATACCTCGTCCAGGTTCGCGAAGGCTCGAACTCCCAGTTCCGCCGCCATTTCCCGCGCTTTTTCCGGCCGAAGGTCGTAGACACCTACGAGGTCCGCTCCCGCGAGCTGTTTCAGTACTCGGGCATGCTTCTTGCCGTGCTCCCCTACTCCGATGACAGCTACGGCAACTCTATCGCTCACCTCGTTCACCTTGGAAACTGGAAAATGGAAAATGGAAATTAGTGTCCTGAGCCAGAAGTTCGTTGAGGATTTCAGCCCGCAAAGCGGGCGGCAGACTGTAGCCCACGGCGCAAGCCGTGGGTTGCGGGAGCCCACCCTCACCCCCGTCCCCTCTCCCGCCCGGCGGGAGAGGGGTGCCGAAGGCGGGGCGAGGGTCATCCAACCCAGGGCTTACGCCCTGGGCTACTCTATTCCGCCCCTGACGGGGCTCTAAAAAACGGTCGCGCATGAAAAAGACTTTCTTATCGAGCTTCTCACTCACGACACTGGAAAATAGAGATCGGTCTTGCAGGATAGACTCCCCAGTTTCCATTTTCCAGTTTCCTGTTTCCGCTTTCTCATTCTTTCATTCCCACGATGGCGATGCCTGCCTCGTCGGCTTCTTTGATCAGGGCCGCACGTTCAAACAGCAGGGTCTTGCCTGCGTCTACGGCGAGCACGCGGGCGTTTGACCTCCGCATCACCTGGATCGTCTTCCGCCCTACCACAGGGACATCAAAGCGCATGTCCTGGCAGGGCTTACTTACTTTGACGACTACCAGCGCCCGTCCGTTACTCAGGCCGGCCGCCCGTTCGATAACCGCGTCGGTCCCTTCCATGGCCTCCACGGCCACGCAAGCCCGGCCAGACACCACGATCGTCTGGCCGATATCGAGGCCGGCGATCTTCTTGGCAATCTCGCGGCCATACTCGATTTCGGATTCTTCTTCCGTATCCGGCGGGCGGCGTGTGAGCGGACCGGCTTCTGGAAGCAGCGGCTTCAGGAACAATGTCGAATCCACCACCTGGATACCGCGGCTTTCGACCATGCGCACGAATATTCCGACCAGGGAGTTCGTATTCTTGCGCGGCAGGCTTTTGAGGACCCGGCTCACCAACCCGTCCGGCTTGATGGAACTGAAGAGCTGCGCGTGCTTCACCTGGCCGGCCAGGACTAGTTTACCGATGCGCTCAGCCACCAGCAAATCCAGAAGCTTTGAGACTTCACCCAGGCTCAGCCAGTGAATGGCGCTCGCCACGGAGGCAAGTTCCGGCGAGGCTTCTTCCTTGATTCCCACTACTAGCGGGTCAATGCCCTGGTCCCGCGCCGCTTCCAGCACCAGGAAAGGGAAGTGGCCGTTACCCGCAATGATGGCATACCGATCACTCATACGCGAAACTCGAAAATCGAAACTGGAAAATGGAAACTCGAAAATGGAAACTCAAAGATCTAAGGCTAGGGTTCAGTTCTCTTGCGTTCACCCCCCGAATTACAAACGGTAATTTCGAGTTTCCAGTTTCCAATTTCCAGTTTCGACTTTCGAATTTCGATTACTTGGCCACTCCCCGCTCAGAGGTCCGGATGAATTCCACCAGGGCGCGGACGTGGTCGGACTTGAAACCGGCGGCGTCGATAGCCTCCAGCGCCTGCGTGGTATTGAGCTTGGATCTCGACAGCAGGCGGAAGGCTCGTTCCAATTCCTTCAGGTCATCGGCGCTCAGGCCGCGCCTCTCGATCCCCATGCGGTTGGCGCCAAGAACATTCAGCGGGCGGGGGGCGGAAGTCTTCGAGTAAGGGAGGATGTCCTGGTTCACAACGCTGTAACTTCCCAGGAAGCTGTAAGCGCCGATGCGGCAGAACTGGTGAATACCGCAAAATGCGCCCACAGTGGCGTGATCCTGAATCTCGACGTGGCCGGCCAGCGACGCCCCGTTGGCCATAATGATGTGGCTTCCCAGGTGGCAATTGTGCGCGATGTGGACGTAGGCCATCAGGAGGTTATGGCTGCCGATTCGCGTGACCCCGTCTCCCGCCTCCGTGGCGCGGTGAATGGTGATGAATTCGCGAAGCGTGTTGCCGTCGCCGATCTCTACCTGAGTTGATTCGCCGTGGTATTTCAAATCCTGCGGAGCAAGGCCAACGCAGGCCCAGGGGAAAATACGGTTGCCCTTGCCGAAGCGGGTGTTTCCTTCCAGCACACAATGCGACCTGACTTCGCAGTCTTCGCCCAGTTCGACGTTTTCCCCGATCAGGGAATACGGCCCCACCGTCACGCTACAGGCGAGTTTGGCGTTGGGATGGATGATTGCTGTGGGATGGGCTTTCATTGACGTAACTGGCCGAGCAGACCTTGACCTGCCTGGCCGGATTGGCCGGGACGGTCCGAGATGGCAAATGCCACCGTCGCTTCCGCCGCCAACTTCCCTTCTACGGTAGCTTGACCGCTCATTTTGCCAAAGTTATTGCGCCGGTTAAGCAACTGCATTTCCACCCGAAGTTGATCGCCCGGCAGCACGGGGCGACGGAACTTCGCGTTCTCGATGCCCGTGAAATAGATTAACTTCTTGTCCTTATCCGGCATGTCACGGTAGATCATCACCCCGGCCACCTGGGCCATACACTCGATGATCAACACTCCAGGCATGACCGGCGCGCCAGGGAAGTGTCCTTGAAAAAAGGGCTCGTTGAAGGTCACGTTCTTGAGGCCCACAATGCGCTTGTCCCCCTCGATTTCCATAATGCGGTCAACCAGCAGGAAGGGATACCGGTGGGGAAGAAAGCTCATGATATCCATGATGCTGTAGACAAAGCCCCTTTCCGTACCGGCGACTGTCGGAAGATCAGCCACGCTTCACCATCCGTTTCGATTTCGGCGCCTCGAGACGCCCCGCAGACCAGCCCGGAAACCCAGGATTCACGCCACCCGTCTTCATCCGGCTACCCGCAGCGGCTGTAAGCGACCGTCTGGTAATTATAAACGAAACCCTCTCGCCTTCCAATCTTGTCTTGGAGTGTGGTCGATAGTGTCCTAAATGCGGGTCGGTCATTGCCGATGATCTCTCAGCCCCGAAGGGGCGACAGAAATATTGGACGGAGCGCAGGAAGTCTGTCGCCCGCCGACGCGGGCTTGATCGTTAACCAACACCGGCCATCCCACGGCTTTCGCCGTGGGCCACAATCTTTCGGTCCTCCGGGCCTGCGAGAGTAACCGCGTGAAGCATTGACGCCTCCCTGTGAGGTTGTTAAGATGAGTTGATTTCGCTTGATCGAGGAGACTCTCTTATGGACCGTTTGACCCGTCACGAACTGAAGCAGGACGAATTCAAGGAATCGCTGGACCAACTCGAGCACTATGTGGCGGCACATCTGAAGGAAATCGTGACGCTTGCCATTCTGGCGATTGTCGTGGTGGGCTCGGCCGTCGGGATGAAATACTACCTCAACCAGCAGGAAATCAATGCCAATCTCGATCTGGCTTCCGCCCTGAAGACTTTCCAAGCTTATGTGGGGACCGTCGCACCAGGCAGCATGCCCGCCGGTACGGAAAGCTATCCGACTGCCGCCGACAGGTACAGGGCGGCGTTGCAGAAATTCAACGCTATTGTGGCCAAGTACCGCCTGTTCCCCCGGCCGACGGCCGTGGGCATAGCGCTTTACCACGCGGGACTTTGCGAATCGTTGCTGGGAAACTCTGCCGTGGCCATTAATACCCTGCAAGAGGCCAGCCGGGATAGAGACCGCGAAATTGCTTCCTTGGCTCAGTTGGCTCTGGCAGAGGAATTCCTCAAGACCGGCAAGACGCAGGAAGCTGATCGAATCTATCAGAACCTCGCCGACCACCCCACTTTGACCGTGCCCAGGGCGAGTGCGCTGTTGGCGTTGGCGGATTCCTTCAAGAACTCCCAGCCGGCCCGAGCCCGGCAGCTTTATGAGCAGATTCAGAAGGAATTCGGCTCGGAGCCCTCCGTTGCCCAAATCCTGAGGGAAGATATGGCGGAACCGCCGCAGGGCGGCGGCGGGCAGTAGGCAAAGATCGGCAAGGGCGAAGCGCACATCGGGTCATCCATATTGACAATCGGAACCGCATCGCGTTATGATCCTTTCAGCATACGGTTCCTGTCGTATCGTATGCCAGGACGAGCATATCCGGAAACTACGGATGTGCACAGGACGAGGCATGCGAACCACTATTAACATTGACGATCGAACTCTGGACTTGGTGATGAAGGAGACCGGAGCCCCTACGAAGACTGAAGCCGTGCGCCAAGCGCTTCAGGATTACGTTCGGAGGCGCAAGATCGAGAAGCTGATTGCGCTGAAAGGGAAGGTCAGTTTTGATATGGACTGGAAGACGCTCCGGAAAGGGTGGACTCGAACCGTTGCTGGTCCTCGTTGACACGTCGGTGTGGATTGAGTATTTCCGGCGAAACAATCCGTTGATCGAAAAAGAGATGGACGGGTTGCTTCGGAGCCAGGAGGTGGCGACCACGGGCTTGGTGCTATCCGAACTTCGACGCGGCTGCCGGACGCCGAATCAGCTCAAGCTGATGCTGGATGCCCTGGAACCGCTCACCTACCTGGAAAGTGATCGAACGACCTGGCTTAAGGCGGGGGAGATCGCGGCAGAGACCGGCGCACGCGGTTACAAACTCGAGCTTGGTGATTCTCTACTGGCGGCGATCGTCTTCCGCGAGAACTGTTCACTGTTTACCCTCGACCGAGACTTCAGCCGCATACCCGGACTGAAGCTGCATAGCCTTCAACCCAACTAGGACGGACTTCAGCCGCCATGCCCGACATGCCTTTCAGGACCTCCGCAGCCGGCAGCGTCGCTGGAGATTGCCAAAAAGCTAAGGTTCGCCTGCGCAAGAACCCGCGAAACTTCGGTGTGTGGCGGCGTGTCCAAATTCTCCTGGCCAGTTGGGTCGGTTACCTTGCCGTGCTACTGATCGGGCGCAGCCTGCGCTGGGAAGTTCACGGTTGGGAAAACTGGGAAGCCGCCACGAAGCTGGGCAAAGGGCTCATTTACACCTTCTGGCATCGCGAAATCTTTTCCGCCTGTTGGTTCTGGAGAAAACGTGGAATCGTGGTAATGACCAGCCGGAATTTTGACGGCGAGTACATTGCCAGGATCATCCAGATGCACGGCTACGGGGCGGCGCGAGGCTCCAGCACCCGCGGAGCGTCACAAGCCCTGACGGAAATGATCGAGTGCTTGCAGCACGGACGCGATGCGGCTTTCACCATCGACGGGCCGCGCGGGCCGCGCTACGTTGCCAAACGCGGATCAGTGATGCTTTCCAAGGCCTCCGGCGCTGCGATCCTCTGCTTTCACGTCGCTTTGCGCCGAGCCTACATCTTTCGCCGCACCTGGGACTTGACCCTGTTTCCTTATCCCTTTTCGCAAGCGGCAGTGTTTATCGCGCCGCCCATCGTGGCTGCGCCTAAGGCCGGCGAAGAGGAACAGGCCTCCAGTCTCCGACAAGTGCAGGCTGCTCTGGATGATCTGAGGCGGCAAGGTGAAGAGTGGCTAGCGCGGGAATCGAAACGGGAAAATGGAAATTAGAAACTGGAAAATGGAAACTGGGATAGGGAAACTGGAAAATAGAAACTGGAAATTGAAGTCTGCGTACCGCTTCCTTTTTTCGAGTTTCGATTTTCCAATTTCCGTTTTCCAGTTTCCATTTTCCAGTTTCTATTTTCCCGTTTCTAATTTCCATTTTCCGCTTCTGCCAGGCGCTTGATCTCCGGGTAAAGCGCTTCCGCCTGGGCTCGCATTTCCGCGAGGCTTCCTGAGCAGTCAATCACATAATCGGCGCGGCGGCGCTTCTCTTCGGAGGGAATCTGGGATGCCACTCGCCTGATGGCATCCTCACGCGAAAGGCCGGTCTTCGCCATCAGGCGTTCGATTTGCTGTTCAGGCCGGCACCATGCCACCAGGATTTTTCGAAAGCGATCCGCGGCGCCCGCCTCATAGATGACCGCCGCGTCGACAAGGATCACGGCTCCGGGGTGCCCGGCCCGTAACGCTGCGGCGAGTCCATCGACGCGTGCGATCAGGGTGGGGTGCACGATCGCGGAGAGTTCGCGGAGTTTTTCCGCGTCAGCAAAGACAATCGAGCCCAGGCGCCCGCGATCGATCTCGCCGTCCGGCCTCAGAATCTCCTGCCCAAAGCGCGCGACGACTTGGTGGTGGACAGGGTTGGAGCGCCGGAGCAGCTCGTGGCCCACACGATCAGCGTCAATCACTTTGGCGCCCAACTCCTCCAGGATGCGCGCCACGGTACTCTTTCCGGAAGCGATCCCACCTGTCAATCCGAAGCTGCGAGGCATAAGGACAGTGACGAGCGACACGCTGCGTCCGATTTCCAACCAGTTGCTCACGCCGCTGGCGGCATCTAGAAAGTATGAAAATGCGCAAAGCGCCTTGGAGTGCGGCAGCGAAGCTGCCGCCGTGGGATGCGAGCGAACGGCGGTAGCTGGCGCTAGCGCACTCCAAGGTGCCTTCGGCACCTGGGTTCTCAAAGCAGGTAGTTTAACACAGCGAAAAGAAGGGTCGGCGTGCTGTGTGGGAGCACTCTCAAGTAACGTAGCAGCAGTGTCTTGTTGTATCCTTAAGCAGGAGATTTGGTAAGCCGAGTGGTGGTCAGCGTGGTATCGTGGCGGCGAGGCCAACTCGCCACAAAAGGTTGCGGAACGCTGCTTCGACATCGAGCTGATCCGCTTTTGAAACCGACAGGCGGGTCGGAACAGGCGATTGATGGAAGCCGAGCGAAGGTGCGAACAATGAAGCCAAATGATACCCTGGGGGGAACGGAAATGCCCTGCCTGCGGCGACGACGAGAGGCTCCTCTGGTCGATGTCGCGGAACGAACTTCTCCTCTTCAGTCTCTCTGCCCTGATTCTCCTCTTTATTGCCACAACCTTTTCCGTGACCGCCTATCACGCGAAGGAACGTTCGCTGGCCCAACAGTGGTACGCCTCGGGCGAGCGGGACCTCGCGGCAGGCCGTGCGGAAGCGGCCATAGAGGATTTCCGGGCCGCGCTGGTCTATTCGCACAACGACCCGCTGATTGAATTCCAGTTGGCGCACGCGCTGACCGTGGCCGGCCATCTCCGCCAGGCGCGTGCCTACCTACTGGCCTTGTGGGAAAGAGAGCCTGGCAATGGCACGGTTAACCTGGAGTTGGCGCAGTTGGCCGCCGGGTCGGGCTCGGTACCGGAGGCTATTCAGTACTACCACGACGCCCTTTACGCGCAGTGGGATAAGAACCCCGCCCAAAATCGACTGCTGGCCGGATTGGACCTGGCGGAGCTTCTTATCAAGGTTGGGCAGAAAGCTCAGGCGCAGGCTGAACTCATCGCGCTAAGCGGCGGGTTGCCGAACGATCCCCCGCTCCAGACTCGGGTCGGCACGCTCTTAATGCAAACCGGAGAGTACGAGCACGCCGCACCGCTTTTCCGCCAGGCCCTGCGGGTCAATCCCAATTACCTTCCGGCGCTGGAGGGTGCGGGGGAGGCAAGCTTCCAGACGCGAGATTACTCGGCTGTCCGGCGCTATCTTTCCCGTGCGAAACGCCTGGGCACTCTTTCACCTCAGTCCCAACATCTCCTCGAGACCGCCGCTCTGATTCAGCAGAGCAATCCGCTTGCGCCTCGCCTCAGGGGGCAGGAGCGCGCCTCGCGCGCCCTTGCGGCGTTCAACCAGGGCATGGAAAGGCTCAGCCGGTGCGCCGCGGCCCGCGGCGTGTCATTCGATAACGGCCCGCAGCAGTCTGATCTCCAGCGATTGCACGCGCAGGCCGTGGCTCTACAGCCGAAAGTGAACACTCGCAACCTGGCTCGCGATTCTGATTTACTGTTGCAGACGACGGACATGGCTTTCCAGATCGAGCAGGTCACCGAGCGCGCCTGCGGGGAACCGCAGGGCCTGGACCTTGCGCTGTTGCTCCTGTCACGCACCCAGGAAGGAGCGAACGAGTGAGCAGCCTCTCGGGCAGGCCGCTGTCATTGGGTAGACCTGTGGCATTAGCATCTCACGGCGAGGCGCAGCCTCGCCGAAAAACCAGCAATTGAATTGCAGACAGTCGGAAAGGCAGAGCCTTTCCGCAAGGCAGGGCGGCAGAGCCGCAGATGTTAACCAACAAAATCGAGCCTAATGTGAACAAGCTTGCGGCCGGGCAGGTGCCTACGGCCACGGGGAGATTTGTGGAGTTGATCCGGAAGCGCCTGCGCATCGGAAGTGGCAAGCTCACGCTGGGCGAGCAGCAGGTTTTTCTCCTCCTGGCAGTCATCATCGGCCTTTTCTCCGGGCTGGCGGTGGTTTTATTCCGCATTGCCATTGACTACACGCGCTTGGCGCTGTTTGGGTCGGGCCTGGTGATTGCGCCGGTGCGGGCCCTCCTTGCGCCCACTGTCGTGGGGTTGATCGTGGCTCTGCTGGTGATGAGACTCTTCCCACGCGCTCGCGGCAGCGGAGTAAACCAGACCAAGGCCGCCGTCTATATTTACGATGGATTCGTTCCCTTCAGGACGGTCATCGGAAAGTTTGTGACGTGCGCGCTGGCCATTGGCAGCGGGCAGTCCCTGGGTCCCGAAGATCCTTCTCTGCAAATGGGCGCGGGTATTGCTTCCGCCTTGGGCCGGCGGATGCGTTTTTCGCGGGACAAGGTACGACTGATCGCCCCCGTGGGGGCGGCGGCGGGGCTGGCGGCGGCGTTCAATGCTCCGATCTCGGCCGTGCTGTTCGTGATCGAGGAGGTGATCGGGAAGTGGACCGCGGGAGTGCTGGGCGCCATCGTTCTTTCCGCCGTCTCGAGCGTTGTGGTGGCGCGCTGGTTCCTGGGCGACCAGGCCCTGTTCGGCATCCCCGTCTACCACCTCGTACATCCTGCGGAGTTGCTGGCTTACGCCGCGCTGGGGGTGATCGGCGGGGTTGCCTCGTTAGTCTTCGTAAAACTGATAGCGTATTTGCGTCCGCGGCTCAAGGTTCTCCCGCGCTGGACGCACTATTTTCAGCCGGCTCTCGCCGGCCTCGCGATCGGTGTGATCGGACTTTGGCTTCCCCAGGTCATGGGCGCGGGGTATCAATCCATCGACCAGGCCATGCACGACCAGTTTACCTGGCGCTTGCTGCTGCTTCTGGGAGTGTTCAAGATCATTGCCACAACTTTCTCCTTTGTGAGCGGGACTCCGGGCGGCATGTTTGCTCCCACGCTTTTTATCGGCGCCATGCTGGGGGCCGGGGTGGGCGGTATCGAGCGGCACTTCCTTCCCTGGCTCACAGGCTCCGTGGGCGCTTATGCATTGGTGGGGATGGGCACGTTGTTTGCCGGCTTTTTGCGCGCCCCCATGACTTCCGTGTTCATGGTGCTCGAGGTGAGCGGCAACTACTCGATCATCCTTCCCGTCATGATCTCCAATACGATTGCCTACCTGATTTCAAGACGCTATCAACACCTGCCCCTCTTTGATCTGCTTTCGAGGCAGGACAACGTCGACCTTCCTTCCATGGAGGAACGCCGCGAAGTGCGGGCGTTGCTGGTCGAGGATGCCATGCAGCCGTTTCCCGGCCCGATCCTGAGCAGTGAGGATTCGGTGACCGACGCCCTCAGACGTCTCGAAGGCGTCCCGAGAGACATTTTCTTTGTCGACAATGGCAGGGGAAAATGGTACGGCGTCACCAAGGATGTGCTGCGGAGCGCTCTCCTCGCTTGGGACTCCGACGTTGCGATAGGAAGCGTTCTGCGCGGCCCACCGCTTCCCCACGTCCATCCTGACCACGCCCTGGATGTCGCGCTGAGCCGGATCGGCGACGCGCCCTGCATACCTGTTGTAAATCGCGCCGACCTCACCAAGCTCGAGGGAGTCGTGTCTCTGGATGGGATACTCAAGGCCTACCGAGATTCAGAGTCGCTCGCCAAAGCGCGGCGACGAAGTGAATGAACAGCCCACTCAGAATTGCTGAGCTCCGGAGGACGGCGCGTATGCCGCTGCCCGCCTCGGAAGGCAGTTGTTGACTGGAGCTTCGAAGTGGCTGGCGGATGCGACCCAGAGTGGACTGGTGCAGTTGCCGGGGAGCCCCGCGGTGTTCCTTACGGCTGGTGCGACGCGGGCTACGTGTGGCGCCAGGCTTACAGGGGGGACTACGTGTGTGCCACGCCGTCCCAGGCGGCCCAGGTTAACGCCGACAATGCTGCGGCCCAAAGCCGTTTCCAAAGCGACGTGCAGTGAAGACACACACCAGGAACTCGGGGCTCAAGAGAGTAGGCCCCTTGGAATCAAAGCGGGGTTGAACACCGCCATACTGCAGAAGTGCAGGAACGCCCTTGCCTCTTGTCATCAGTAACAACTAGTTGCCTAGCTCTATTGCTTGCGAAGAAAGCACCACCCGCCGCGAAATCCGGGTCCGGAACGAAAGCCGCCCTTCCACGCCGGAAACTACCACGCGCTGGGATGGTCGATGGGAAGCCGGCTTATCATTCCCAATCCATTCTGTGTCCATTGAGCACCCATGATGCGCACAGGAGCACTTTGGGAAGTCCTGGTCTGCTGCCGGGGCCCCCCACGGTTGATCCAACATGGCGAGGTGTTGCCGCAGACAGCAGCCTTGGGAACTGTCCCGGTACTTGAACTGTCCCGGATAGTCCTATTGCGTGTTCTATTGCGTTGACTTGGCTGCACGTGCACTCTACAATAGCTTCCATCGGGGCGAGATTGCCAACCGTACATCGCCATTCACCCATGAGCGGCCAGACCGTTTCCCACTACCGCATCCTCTCGAAGTTGGGTGGCGGCGGCATGGGTGTGGTCTATAAGGCCCAAGACACCAAGCTCAAGCGCACCGTCGCCATGAAGTTCCTGCCTGAAGAGCTCTCTAAGGACCGGCAAGCCCTGGAGCGATTCCAGCGTGAGGCCCAGGCGGCGTCCGCGCTCGATCACCCCAACATCTGCACGGTCTACGACATCGGCGAGCACGAAGGCCAGCCCTTCATCGTCATGGAGTATCTGGAGGGGCAGACCCTAAAGAACCGTCTTGCCGGGAAGCCGCTCAAGACGGACGAAGTGCTGGACCTGGCCATCCAGATTGCCGATGCGCTGGACACTGCCCACTCGAAGGGAATCATCCATCGGGACATCAAGCCAGGGAACATTTTCGTTACCCCGCGTGGTCAGGCGAAGGTCCTGGACTTTGGCTTGGCGAAGTTGGCGCCAAAGGCCGGGCAGGGGTCGGAAACATTGGGTGCCTTTGAACGGGCCACCTCACCGGTCGAGCCCGAGCAGCTCACCACCCCCGGCTCGGTGATGGGTACGATCGCCTACATGTCGCCTGAGCAGGCGCGGGGCGAGGAACTGGATGCGCGTACGGACCTGTTCAGCTTTGGCGCCGTGCTCTACGAGATGGCCACGGGCCGGCTACCGTTCGGCGGAGCCAGCTCGGCAGTCATATTTGGCGCCCTCCTGCACGAAGCCCCAACGCCACCCCTAAGGCTGAAACCTGATTTGCCACCCAAGTTCGAAGAAATCATTCACAAGGCGCTGGAAAAAGACCGTGAGCTGCGGTATCAGCACGCCTCGGATATTCGCTCCGATTTGAAGCGCTTGAAGCGCGATACGGATGCAGGGCGGTCCGCCGCTTCAATATCTGCGGCGAGTGCTGACCTTTCATCAGCGGCCGGGACAGGGAGCCTTGTGGCTAGGGCGGTCGTCTCCATACCCGGGCGGCCCAAGTGGAAAGGGTGGGCAGTTGCTGTCGGCGGCTTGGGTCTTGTCCTCATCGCGTTGGTCATCTATTTTCAATCTCGCCCTCTCCCGCCACCCAAGGTATCGGGCTACGGCCCGGTCACCCACAACGGCAGTCGGAAAGGACTCGTGGGGACGGACGGGGCACGGCTTTACTTTGGCGATTCCTCTTCTGTGGGTTATGGCATAGCAGAGGTGTCGAGCTCCGGTGGAGAGGTGGCGCGCGTCCCGGTTCCCGCCCCGACCATGAAACTGCTTGCCGTTTCCCCCGATGGGGCGACACTGCTCGTTGCGGACGAGGGGGGTACTACAGGACTCAATGGACCGCTTTGGGCAGTGCCAGTACTCGGCGGGTCGCCTCGCAGACTTGGAGAAGCCGTCGGACAGGCCGCCACCTGGTCTCCCGACGGCCAAATGCTGGTTTACGCCAACGGACACGACTTATTCTTGGCGAAGGGCGATGGGGCCGAACCCCACAAGCTTGAATCCGCGCCCGGTCGGGCTCTTGATCCCGCTTGGTCGCCGGACGGCACGGTGATTCGATTCAGCGTCAGCGATTCTACGACTGCGCAAAGCTCGCTTTGGCAGGTTTCGATCAACGGAACGGGCCTGCATCCCTTGTTTCCCGCCTGGCACACTCCTTCCGACGAATGTTGCGGCAAATGGACTCCCGACGGCAAATATTTCGTTTTCGAGTCAAAAGGCAATATCTGGGCACTGGCGGAAAAGGGGAACTTACTTGGAAAAGCCCAGGGCCAACCCTCGCAATTGACCTCGGGGCCGATGACTTTCTTCTCGCCCCTACCTAGCAAGGATGGCAAGAAGCTGTTCGTAGTGGGAGCACTGGCGCGTGGAGAACTGGTTCGTTACGATGCGAAGTCCGCACAGTTCATTCCATTGCTTTCCGGAATTGCGGGGCACGCCCCCAGCTTCACTCAAGATGGACAGTGGGTGGCTTATGTCAGCTACCCGGAGAGAACACTCTGGACAAGCAAATTGGACGGCAGCAAGCGACTCCAGCTCAGCTACCCGCCGCTCCATGTCATACTGCCTCGCTGGTCACCCGATGGCAGGCAGATTGCTTTCTTTGCCGGCTTACCCGGTCAGAGGACGAAAATGTTTTTAGTTTCGACCGAGGGCGGAACCCCACGCGAATTAATACCTGAAGACCTCCAGCCCCATTGGGACCCCAACTGGTCGCCCGATGGAACAAGAATTGTCTTCGGCGGCGATTACGCGGACCCTAACACCACGATCCGGATCCTCGACCTTAAAATTCATCAGATTTCGACCCTGCCTGGCTCCAAAGGCCTTTTCTCGCCCCACTGGTCGCCTGATGGACGCTATGTCGCCGCCATGCCTTGCGATTCCCGTAGCCTTATGCTTTTCGATTTCGCCACCCATAGGTGGGAGGAAATCGCTAAGGTGTCAGCGGCCTACCCCCAATGGTCGAAAACCGGAGACTATGTTTACTTTCTGCATTGGGAGGAACAACGGTCCGTTATGCGAGTGCGCATTCGCGACCGGAAGCTCGACCGCGTAGCCGATTTGCAACCAGGCCAATTCCTTTTCAGTCTAGGCATGGCTCCCGACGATTCACCCCTTCTGCTTCGTGACACGGGCACCCAGGAAATCTACACGCTTGATTGGGAAGCACCGTGAAGGGCAGTAACGAGTTATGAATTGTAGCGGAGACCCTCAGGCAAGCGGCTTGCGTGTAGGCAGAAGGCAGGCGGAGAAAACGAGAATGCATACGAAAGCTGCGGTCCCCGATCCAAAACCCTTCATGCCTCATCCCAACTTCTGTGACGAGATGAATCGGAACATTGTGCAGTCTCCTCTCCCCCGCGTGCCGCAGGGTTGTTCCACGCGCCAAAAGTTGCTCGTTGCGGGCGGACCCGCGGCATAAACACTAGCCCCGCAGTTCTGGCGCTGGGGATTGCTCAACGGGGATTTCCGCCGTTTCGCTTTGTTTCAAAAAGGGTCCTTTTAGGACACGTGCAGCGCCGGGGCGTTCTCCCGGTCGCCGTGCGGCCTGACGACGATTTCAACATCCTGATCGAGTTTCACCAGAAAGCGCAGCAGCCGTTCAACCGAGAACTGCCGGAACTCACCGCGCAGCATCTTGGATATATCCGGCTGACGAACACCGAACAGCGCGGCGGCCTCGGTCTGTTTCATGTGGCGTTTTTTCATAATGGTGTCGATCTTGAACACCAGTTGCGCCTTGACCAGATGCTCATCCGCATTCGGCACTCCGATATCCTTGAAGACATTGCGGCCCCCGACTTCATAGCCTTTCTTGCTCATGGCTTTTCCCCTCTCGCTATCCGCTCCGCTTCGCGCAACCGTTGTTTAATCAGTTCCATGTCTCGGCGCGGCGTCTCGCCTCCGGTCTTGGATTTTTTCTGGAAGCAGTGAAGCACGTACACCACCCCCTGATATCGCAACGTGTACACCGCCCGGAACGTATCGCCGCGATAGTCATTGATGATTTCCACCACTCCGGCCCCGCCGAAGCCGGTCAATGGTTTCGTGTCCCGATGCTTTCCGCCTTGCTGCGCCACGTACAGCGCATACCCCATGTGATCCTGTACCATGTCGGAGAACTCGCGCAAATCCTTGCGGCTCGATCCGATCCACACCACGGGCTTCAAAGACGGTTCAACAGTCATCGCCGATTTAATATAGTGATTTCACTATATCCGGTCAAGGCCCAAGTTTTCCTGTCTCACCAAAGGAAAAGGCCAGTTTCTGCTCAATGTCTGATTTTTATAGTGTAGGAATCTGCAGTATAAATTGTCTCGCAAACGGTCCTTTGTGAAACGGGTAACTGCCAGCCACCCGTCCCTAATCAGGGCCGCATAGTTCTTATTTCTGCGAGGAAGGTACTTCACTCCACTGCGCCGACGCAATCAGCCATTTACCGGATTGGTGTACCCAGACTACTGTGGTGCTCATTTTTCTGTCGGGTAAACCAGTCCTCGTGGACGTCACTATCCCCGTAAGAATTACTGTGTCACCGAACTGACGAACAATCGCATCAGTCAATGTGTGGCTTGCTCCTGTTGCCTTCTGCTTAGCAGCGCGAGGACCGGGCTTTTGCCATATCGTTCCCTTTCCATCAGCATTAACTATGACCAAGTTCGGCACCTCCATGCTGTCCATGGTCGCGCCATCACCTTTATCGAACGCGGTAAACCACTGGTTGTGCAAACGTTCAAACTCTGCCTTGAGATCATTCGAGCTGCTTTGAGCTAGGCTGGACAATGTCACAGCGACGATGAGAGCCGCTGCGCGGAGCAGAATTTTCATTGTGTATACCTCTGGGGAGGTACTCTAACACACAATCTCCCACTTCCACTCCAATTAAATAACCGGCGATCACCGGGCGCGGGTTTGTTTCGTATGGGGTACTTTTGAGACAAAACACCAAGCCCCTGAAATCAAGGGCTTGCAAGTCTCAAAAGGTTGTCGTGGGCCTTAGCGACGCACTCCTCCAGTCGGATGTTCTCAATGATGTCCATAGAGTCACCCGATATTCCCCGAAACATGCAGAGGGCTCTGAGGCGCTTCGAAAGGCGGCGGGGCGCACACTCCGGCCGTCTGCCGATTCCGGAGCGTCTGTGGGCCGCAGCAGCTAACCGACGCCGCACCTTGGAGCAAATCAACGCCCTCGGCAACAATGAAGCGGGAAAGGAACTGCCCCTTCGGACCGACCATCATCAGCGCCCGGAGACGTAAAAGTAGTAATCGGCTCGATAATCCACGCGGACCTCATTATTGAGATGCGCCTGATCGCAACCCGTAACTGGAGCGACTCCGCCCTCCGTGTCCACGCGTTGGATATAGAGCACCCTCCCAAAGGTGCCGGCGCCTGCATGTGATTTCGCTTTGAGCAATAGCCAAGGAATGGCTCCGGCTTTGGGCGCTTCGGCCTTTTGTTGCACTTCACCCGACACTCTGCTGCCATCACTTGCTTCCCACGTCGGGCCAGCATAGTGTCTGCCGATATTATTTCCTCGCTCCTCGATTAAATCGGCCTCCGGCGCCTTAAAGCTCCATGCAAAACTGTTCGGGTCATTGGCGCTTGCCTTGCACGTATAGATTTGTACACCGTGGCCCCGCGCCTTGAGTAGAACTACCTGCCCCTCGGGCGCCTTCAGGCCGTCGGGGACCTGGGGTGGCGGAACGGTCTCGTGTTTCCCCCCAACCATAGCAATCAGACAAAACGCGAACACGAGCGAACCCGCTTTGCTACTGACGCTTGTGTTCATGGAAAAACCTCCCGCATGTGGCTTTCACAGTGTTTCCAAAGAATCGCGAAGGAGACAATATCCTTGGGCCGTCAGAATCGGTGCAATTTCATGCCATTTATATCACGTTTTGATGAAACGCTCCTATCGTCGGGGCAGATCAGTCTTCTGCGTGAGCGCACGCGGGCGGCAACATCTCTTTCGACTCTTTTCAGTGGATCGTAGAGAACCTGGTAACACAGACATAAAACCGAATTTTCCCTATAAGGGTAGAATGCCAAGTCTTTTTCCAAACTCTTTCCGGACACCCTGTGCAATAGAAACCGGCGATCTCGCAACAACAATCCAATTCTCGGATGCCACTTAGAGGAAAAATGGGGGCAAGTTATTTTCAGCGGATGTTCACCTCTAAGTTTTTGAGATAACTTGTGTTGCCTCACAGGGTTAAGTGTGATTTTGGCCCTAATTGTGTAGACATGCATACTAAGGCATTAGTCGCATATTGTCCTTGACA
>JBELAJ010000090.1:0-19938 GCA_049508935.1 Terriglobia bacterium
TGGCTTCTGCGGCGGCTTCTCGGATCGACTTCACCTCACCGTCCGCCGCGGCGCGCATCTCCTGAGTCTGCTCGCGCAAGGATTGCGCGAGCCGTTGGGCATACTCATCTTGGGTCGCTTGATTGAGGGAAGCGAGTTTAGCCTCCGCCAGACTGGCCAACTGGTGCTTGCTCTGCTCGACGGATTGGCTTGAGGTTTTCAGCTCCTCACGCAGTGTGGCGACGGCTGCCTGTGCTTGCTCTTGGAGCTTACCTTGCAGTTGCGCGATGGCCTCTGCCGCGGCTTGCCGGATCGAATTCAGCTCGCCGTCTGCCGCGGCGTGCATCTCCTGCGTCTGCTCGCTCAAGGCTTGCGCTAATCGTTGGGCGTATTCGTCTTGGGTGGTCTGGCTGAGGGACGCGAGCTTGGCTTCCGCCAGGCTGGCCAGTTGTTGTTTGCCCTGCTCAACGGCTTGGCCGGAGTTCTTCACTTCCTCACGCAGTTTCGCTAGCGCTGCCTCGGCCTGCTCCTGAAACTGAAGAGACCACCGCCCTGCCAGTTCCCGCGCGGCTTTTTCTAATTCCTCCGCTTGCTTCGCTCCGTTTCCCTGGAAGGCCTGGAGACTGCTGTCGATTCGTCCCTGGAAATTCTCCACCAGGGCTCCTACACGCCCCTCCAAGGATTCCATGGCTACGGTGAGCTTCGCCAGACGTATTTCGACATCCGAAGCGGCTGTCGCGCGCATCTGGTCGGACGGCGAGTAGGGACGTTCCTCACTACGCCCGATAGTCGTGCCTATCGCCTGAGCCGGTGTGGCTGGCTCGCCCATAACGAATTCGAGGATCTTCCCCGGCTGCATCTTGTACTCGGAGTCAGCAGTTGCAGTCCGGCCAAAGGCCGAAGGAGTATCGAGGGAGGGATCAGACTCACCAGCAACTTCGGGCGGCAGGGTAGGGGCTTTGGTAAGCGATTCAAACTTTGTTACCCAATCACGCGCATAGATGCGCTCCAGGCGCCTCGCGGCCGTGGGCTGCTCGGGACCGCTTTTCCAGTCATTAGGCGGGGACTCGATATTCCATATGCTGTCTGTCTCTTCGACCTCCGGCAAGGTGACACAAATCTCGAATACACCGTTTTGTTGTGTACCGTGGCGGACGACTCTCGCGACGGTCGGGCTTTGTATCTTGGGGCTTTCAATCCAGAGGTACGTGCCGATAGCCAGAAGCGTCGATGAGGCGATTTTCGCTCCGCGCTTGCTAACGTCTAAGGTGTGCGTCTCCTCGCTGAATATGTGGCCGCCCTCCTCGATTCCGCGGACTGTCACTGGGATTTCTGCGGCAACGCGAGTGCTCTCGCGGCTGAAGATCCACTTCTTACTGTGGAGTTGAGCGGGGATGCGTCGGGCTCTGGCGAAGAGACCCCCTGCTTGCCCTTTGTTTGCTGCAGTCTTTCGAGCCGGCTTGCCAGCTCCATCGCTCTCTTGCGATGAGTCCTTGGGCCAGGCCCTATCGGATAAACTCAGTGAGTCCATACGTTCAAACCAGGAGCAAAACTTCCTTCAGACGGGATTCCCTCATAGGCCCAAGAGGGACCAAAACGACTGACGAACGACCAAGAATGGGTTGGGATCAGGCAGTTTCTGAGTTGTTAGATCGGTATCGATCAGCAAAATAATAAAAACTGGCGCCCTCCATGTTCCTTGGTATCCTCTGTTATTTGTTCAGGTTATCTCCCGCGACAGATCAGAGATGAGTGAGGCTTTGCCCATTGGGGCCTCCTTCGCGGCCAGCCGTAGCAATTCCGAGGACCATTTCCAACTCTCTCTTATTGCGCAAGATAGCGTTTTAACCAATAGTACGACGGTACTGTTGTACATCTGTTATACAGCGGGGGGGCCTGCGGGCCTCGGAAGAATCAAGATAAACCCCTCTAGCGCGCATGGCCTAACTCTGGGAGAAATACGGAGTTGCCTTTGACCCCTTGGTCTAGTAAAGTTTGGCGCCGCATGTCGGCCCGAATTCTGCTATGCGTAGGGCAGGGGCGATAAGCGCTCCTCCGATCGTATAGTCGGTAGAGTTCGGGAAAACTTAAGTCCGTTTGAAAGCCTCTTGGCTGGCGAGAGCCCAGGTGGTCGCCTGGGAGCGGCCGGAGAGGCAATCCATACAAACGGAACAGGAGGCGACAATGAAGGGACAAGAGGTACAAACCTCACGGGCGACGCGCCGGGAGTTCTTGAGCCTTGCGGCTGCGGCGGCACTCACCGGGTTGCCCCGAGCGGCAATCGGCGGAGGCGGTGCTCGCGGCAGGGCGGTTCCAGGCGAAAAGATCGCGCTCGGGTCCATTGGTGTAGGCGCCCAAGGCACGCGCGTGATGATGGACTTTCTGAAAATGCCGGGGGTTGAGGTGGTGGCGGTGTGCGACGTCAACCGCGAGAGTAGCGATTACTCCGAGTGGGGCCATGGAGAACTGCTGGGGAAGGAGCGTCGGCTGTTGAACGACTCAGCATGGGGTGCGGATTGGAAAGGCCCCACCTGCGGTCGAGAGCCGGCACGCCGCCTGGTGGACGCGTATTACCGCAAAGTGCAAAACTCGCCGAGCTACGCGGGATGTGGTGCATACAACGACTTTCGGGAACTGCTCGAGAAGGAGAAGAAGTTGGACGCCGTGGTGGTCTGCACCCCCGACCACTGGCACGCCCAGATTTCCGTTACCGCCATGCGGCGGGGCAAACATGTATTCTGCCAGAAGCCGATGACCCACAGTATTCACGAGGCTCGACTTATGGCGCAGGTGGCGCGGGAAACGAAAGTGGCCACGCAGGTGGCGGTGATGAACGAGGCCTCTAAGGCCACGAGGCTACTTACAGAATGGGTGGCGGCGGGAGCAATCGGGCAGGTGCGCGAGGTACACAACTGGTCCCAGCGCCCGTACTGGCCGCAGGGCATCGAGCGCCCCAAAGACCCGTAGCCCGTGCCCGACGGCCTGGATTGGGATCTGTGGTTGGGCCCCGCACCGGCGCGCCCTTACAACCATGTTTATCTGCCGTTCGTGTGGCGCGGTTGGTTTGACTTTGGCGTGGGAGCCATCGGGGATATGGGCAACTACAGCTTCGACACGATGTTCCGCGCCCTTAAACTGGCCTCACCGGTCAGAGTCGACGGCAGTTCAACGCCGCGCTTTGCGGAGACTTATCCCGTGGGCTCACTCATCCACTGGGAGTTCCCGGCGCGCGAAGACCGGGCGACGACGACCATCCACTGGTATGACGGCGATTTGCGCCCGCCGCGTCCGGCGGAGCTCGAACCGGACGAGCATATGAGCGACATCGAGGACGGCGAAGGCATGCTGCTGGTGGGGGACCGGGGCAAGATCTTGTGTGGTTTTGAAGGCCAGAATGCACGGTTGATCCCCTCCAGCCGGATGAAAGCGTTCGAGCCGCCCCCGGACGATTTGCCGAAATCACCCGGGGCCTACGAAGAATGGATAGCCGCCATCCGAGGCGGCGAGCCACCCCGTGCAAACTTCGAGTTCGAGCAGAAGGTCGTGGAAACCGTGTTGTTGGGCAGCATTGCCGTGCGTATGGGAGCCGCGCTGGAATGGGATGCCGAGCGCGAGCGCATCACGCGTGTCGCGGAGGGCCGCGCTGGCGACCTCGAGGCTGCCAACGCGCAAATCAATCCACCGCGCCGTTCGCCTTGGGAGCTGTCGTGACAGGTTACACAGAAAAGTCACAATTTCTCATTCGCATCACCGGCCTTGGCCGGCTCGAGGCGTTCCCTTGAGCCGCCACCTGCCTTGATAGCGGCCACTTCGCCATGACCCAAGGATGTCCCTTTCGAGCGTCCATTCCAGCATCTGTCGGAAAGACTTGCCGTTTGAACCTGTGATGTCAGCAGTCCAGGTGCCGGAGAATGACTGGCCCGTCAGGGTTCGAGCCGACCAGGCCCCTTGCCAGCCGAAGCGAGTCTTGTTCGCCGCCCAGGTGCCTTCCAGAAGCGTCTCGCCCGCCTGGTTGATCAGCGCCCAAGAGCCCTCGGCGGAGTTTGGCTTGTCCGGCGAAACCTGCGCCGTCCAAGTGCCCGCGAAAGTCCCGTTCACACCCGCGGTCGCCGTCCAGCTTCCCCGCAGTTCAATGGGAGCTTCCTGGGCTGAGGCCAACACTGCTAGGCCTAACGGCAGAATCAAGGCGACGGAGCGGAAAACCCTTTCGAGAGCTGCCATCGGATTCACCTTAAAGGAGATTACCCCCGGCAAACGGGTCTCTGTCATGACCACAACTATAGGCTATCCAAACCAGGAGGGGCTGTCAAGCGGAAATTGCCGGCTTCGCCGCCCGCCTTGCCGAACGGTTGCGATCGTGCGAGGAAATTCGGAATGTGTCATCCTGAGCGGAGCGAAGGATCTGTGCAGTTGTTCGTTGGTTGTTGAACCACGGCAAACTGCGGAGATCCTTCGCTTCGCTCAGGATGACAGGCGCTTGGTTTTTTTCACAGCTTCGGAGCCTTCCGCAAGACAGGGCGGCAGAGCCGCAGAGGAAGCCGAACCGCGACTGGCTTTGTGCTACCGCAGGCTGGCGCGTTGCTTCACGACGTATTCCCCGATGTTCTTGACGGTATCCACCCAGACGCCGCTCGCCGGGTCCTGCATATACTTGCAGAGCGCGGCGAGGGCAATGGTGTCGGTGACCTGGAAGGCCTTGTGGCCGATGTCGTGGCCTACGAAGATGACCCAACCGCCCTGCTCAGCGGCCTTGTTGATATGCTTCACCATGTCGATATAGTCCGTGTCGTCGAAGGCAGTGCCGCTGGCCTGGGCAAGATCGCAAAACACCGGGTCATTGTAGTATTCGTCCATATATCCGCGCCCCACCATGAACTTCTGGCCGATCAGCGGCACGTAGCTCTTCATCTCGGGGCCTCTGCCCACGAACTTCTGGCCGCAGGGATAGGCGAAAGTCACGGCGCGCACGCCCAGAAGTTGCTGGATCTGCGCGCTCGAATCGTCAAGCTGCTGGGACATCTGCTCGAGCGTGTAGTTCTCCAAGGCGTTGTGGAACGACCAGGGGAAATTTCCCGTGCAAGGATGATTCACGGTGTGGTTTCCAATCTCATGGCCGCCGGAGAGTGCCTGCTTCCAGCCGTCGAGTTTGGAGTGGAACGCGTCGCTGCTCGTGGTGACGAAGAAGGTGACCTTGACGCCGGTATGATTGATTACGTCCAAGCCGACGTCAACCTGGCTGGCGCGGGCGTCGTCGAAAGAAAGGCTGACAGCTACCCTCTTCCCGTTCGGCCAGTGAAAACCCTTGGTGTTTGCTTGTGGGGCGGCGAAGGGCGAAGCTTGGTTCCGAACCGCCGTTGTCAGTAACACCAACGAACAGATTGCCAAAACGACATAAACAGCAATGCGCGACATGGTTTGTACCTCCGCGGTAATTGCGCGAGGGTGCTGCGGCTCCGATCTTCGCGGTCCCTCGTGGGGAGCGTTAGTATATACTCTCGCAAGCGCTTTGGGCGATCTCCAATTTCCCGTATCCCGATTTGCCGGTTAGCGCTGACCTTCAGGTCAGCATTTGCCGAGCTGAAGGTCGGCGCTACCTCCGAATCAGGACACTAGCTTCCGGGTTGGATGTATAATCCAGGCGGGCAATAAGCCAGAACGGAAATCCTGACTAAACGGTTCAAACCAGGGAGGCGGCATGAAGCTCTCAGTTTTCTGCGGAGTGAGCGTGGATGGCTTTCTGGCTCGCCCGAACGACGGGCTCGACTTTTTGGACACTGGTGGCGAAGAGCCTCACGGGTTTGAGGAGTTCCTGGCTAGCGTCGATGTGGTCGTGATCGGCCGCAGGACGCTCGAAGTCGTGCTGAAAATCGGACACCTGTCAGTTTATGGCAAGAAGCCCGTGGTCGTGCTGAGCAGTCGTCCACTCGATTTCTCATCGGTCGAAGACGCTGCGGTTGAGCGGATGTCGGGGGAGCCGGCCGAAATCGTAAAACAACTCCAGTCCCGCGGCTTAAAACATGCGTACATAGATGGGGGCATTACCATTCAACGGTTCCTCGCTGCCGGACTGATCGACCGACTAGTGATCACACGCGTGCCCGTGCTGATCGGAGCTGGCATCCCGTTATTTGGCCCCCTGCCGCGCGACATCATCCTTCACCACGTCGCAACGCGCAGCTATAGCGGCGGATTGGTGCAGAGTGAGTACGAGATTGGCGCTCCAGGATTATCACCATGACGGCCCGAAATCATGAAAAGCCACTGGGAATCGAAGATCCATCACCGTGACCTTAGAACGTGAGAATGCACATGCATGCGTCAGAAAACCGAGGCGATCCTTCGCTTAGGATGACCGCTGGGCGCTTTTTTCACACCCGCTTGCGCCGTGAGCTATAGGTGGCCGCCCCGACTTGGTGGGGCTGAACTCGTTAACGAGCTTCTGGCTCGGGAGACCAGCGAAGCAGCGGAGGGAGTTACTGCCGTGGGCATTTTACTTAGTTTTCTGGGCGGTCTTTCCTTTGGCCTTTTAGGCACGGCGCTCAAGGCCGCGGAAAAGAGGCGGGCCGATGCCGCCGGATTGGTCGTCTCGGCTTACGCCTGGCCTGCCCTACTTATGCTGGCCAGGACTCTGCTTCTTAAGCCGGGCGGTCACATCCCAAGCAAGGTGTTTGTGATTGCGGTGATTTTCGGAGTCTGTGCGGCAGTGGCATCGTTGGCATTTCAAGTGTCGATCGGCTTCGGCAAGGTCACGGTCGGCTGGCTGATGATGAATCTATCAGCGGGCGTGCCGGCGGCCGTCTCCGTCTGGATGTACCATGAGGAACTGACCGTTCTGAAGGCTCTAGCGCTGGGACTGGTGCTCGTCTCAATCGTTTTCCTGTCTTGGGGCCAGGTGATCGAACGGCGCGCCGGCGCCGGCAATCCCGCAGGAGGAGAGTGAATTCGCCATGTGGTTTTTGCTGATGCTCGTAATACTTCTCACCAACGGGATGAGCGCTTTCGGCCTCAAGATGATCGTGGCTTGGGGGCTTCCTGAGACCGTAAAATACCCTTACCTGACCGTTTGGTATGCCAGCGGCCTGGCGGCGATAGCCCTGCCAATGCTATGGAAGGGGATGCGGTTTGGAAAGACAGAACTCATTTGGGGGGCGGTGGCAGGAGCCCTGAGCATCGGCGGGCAAGTTGCGATGGCGGTGGCATTGAATCGGGGCGTTCCGGGACACGTGGTGTTTCCCATCGCCATTGGTGGCTCGATTTTCGTCGTGGCGCTGGCCGGCCGGCTGATGTTCGGCGAGCGACTGAGCGCGCCGACCGCCATCGGCCTGGCCTTGGGGTTCGTCGCGGTCCTACTTGTGGGTGTGAGTTGAAGGGCGGGCGCCTATCACGCATCGAGTGGGAATGAGGCAGGCGTCTAATCTGAACGTAGCGCCGACCTTCAGGTCGGCAAGTGCTGGCCTAAAGGCCAGCGCTACGAGTTATACCAGGAAACTTATAGAAGCCACTCCGCCTTGACTTCCTCAATCACCTCGCGGGCTGCCTGCTCAACCTGCTGTTCTCCCCAGCGGGAATCGAAATGGGTGCGAGGGTCCTGTGCTTCGCGCAAAGTGTGATCGGGCGTGGGCACGCAGTCGAAGGTCTCTCCGTCGACGATGGCGTAATCCACATTGTGCAGCTTGCCCGTGGCGGGAAGCCGGGAAAGATCGACCGAGCCCGGCCAAGTTGCCGCGAGCATCGAAGTCTCCTCCGCCGCGGCGTGGCCGATCGCTCCGGCGATGAGTGACCGCGGGAATCCTGGGTAGACCCACCTGACCCGCCGAGGGGCGTGGCCGGCATTGAATTCGAGGCAAAGCCGGTCCAGCACCGCCCGCTGGTTATCCGCGCCGTGCCCGTTCACAATCAACACGCGAAGGAACTGCTTGCGTCCGAACAGGATTTGCAGAGCGTCGCGCACCACCGCCGCGAACACTTCCTCACGGAAGTAGGCGCTGGCCACTGAGTTCTTGGGGAAGTCCATCCCCTCGATGAAAGCATCTCGGGCGAATCCCAGCGACTCGAGCATGTTCGGATTACGCTCGCGCTCCGTTCCGACAAATAGGGGAGGGAAGTACGGACACTGGAATTCGCGCGCCAAGCGGCGAGCGAAAGCGTGCGCCAGCAGATTATCGCAACCCATCGCCAGGTGCGGTCCGTGCCACTCTAACGGAGCCAGCGGAAGCAAGACCAAACCATTGCGATCCCGGGCCGCCGCCACTTCTCCTGGAAACAGGAAAGCCATATTCCAGTCACCCTGCTCGATGGGACGTTTACGCCCGGATTCTTCAGCGTTAGGCATTTGATTCCTCCCGTAGTGTAGTGAGCCAGAAATTCATCAAGAGGATCTTGATCATTCGCGTCCGTGCTTCGGAGCCCCGCTAGGGGCGGCAGACAGTAGCCCAGGGCGAAAGCCCCATAAGCGTTGAGCTAATCCTGGGGCGCAGACAGCGAATGCCCGAAGGGCATTAATTTCATTAGCCGTAGGTGAAACCTACGGGCCATAGCCATCATCCTCCAGTTTCTGGCGACCCCGAAGGGGTCGAATGTGCTTTTGTTCAACCCCTTCGGGGTTGGTCAACTCCAGGTGGACTCTTGTTCCGTAGGTTGCACCTACGGCTAATGATATTGGCTCCCTTCGGGACCCAGAGAGGGTGCTTAGGTTAACTCCCATGCGGCTTGCGGAGTGGGCTACTTTCTGCCGCCCGCTCTGCGGGCTCAATTCTTGAGTCTGTCATTCTGGGCTGGAAGTTTCAAGCTCATTGAGCGACAGACGCATGCGGATTCGGGCAGCAAATTGACCCTTGTGACACGCGCAAGGTATATTCAAGTTCAGAGGCTTTCAGCAATTAGACAAAGACGAAGGGGAGGCGGATCGAATCTGAGGGGGCGTTGTCCGAGCAGGCTAATGAAGAACCCTTTTGGAGTGTCATTCCGAGGAGCCGCAGGCGATGAGGAACCTCGCAGTGCGTTTGTTTTCCGGGCGAGATTCCTCGCTACGCTCGGAATGGCAGCGTGGAGAGAGGTTCTTCAGCAGTGTGCTGGACTAAGCGTTTGTGTGTTGGCCGTTCTGCTCATTCAATCGCCCGGCTGGGCACAGGTGGACGGCACAGTTTCCGGCTCTGTTGAGGACGCCTCGGGCGCCGCCGTATCCGGCGCTGCTGTCACGGTGAAAAGTCTTGAGACCGGAGTTACCCGCGTTGTGACCACTAACCCGGCGGGCGCTTACACCGCTCTTTCGCTGCCGGTCGGACCCGTCGAGGTGAAAGTCGAGAAGGAAGGGTTCAAGACAACTGTTCGCACCGGAATCAACCTCATCGTAGGGCAGCGAGCCGTGGTGAACTTGCGGCTGGAATTGGGTGAGGTCAAACAGGAAGTGACCGTCACCGGCGGTTCTCTTCTGGTCAACACGAGCCTTACGCCACTCTCCGGCGTAGTCGGCGAGAGCGAGATAAAAGAGCTGCCGCTGAACGGCCGCAGCTTCGACAATCTGCTCACGCTGAATACGGGCACGATCAACTTCAGCGCGTTGAAGAGCCCACAGACTATTACGAGCAACGGGAATACGTTTTCCGTGGAGGGACGGAGGACGTATGAGAATCTATTCCTGCTGAACGGAATCGAGTATACGGGCACGAGCCAACTCGCCATTACCCCGGGCGGTGTCAGCGGGCAACTGCTCGGAATCGACGCTGTCCGCGAGTTTAACGTACTCGCGGGCACTTATCCGGCAGAGTACGGAACGCGCGCCGGTGCGCAAGTCGCCATCGTGACGCAGTCCGGCAGCAATACGCTGCATGGTTCCCTTTTCGAGTTCGTCCGAAACAGCGCGCTGGATGCGCGCAACTTCTTTGACCAGGGATTTGTTCCTCCCTTCCGGAGAAATCAATTCGGCGGAGCGCTGGGAGGGCCCCTGAAGCCGGAGAAGCTGTTTTTGTTCGGAAACTATGAAGGCTTCCGGCAAAGCCTGGCAGTGAGTGACGTGAGTGTCGTCCCTGACCAACTGGCCCGGCAAGGTTCATTACCCAATGCTTCTGGCGTATACGCTCCAGTCCCCGGCCGCGACGCGGCGATGCTGCCCTACATGTCTTTCTGGCCGCAACCGAACGGCGCGGAATTGTTGGTCAAAGGTCAGCCGAGTGGAACGGCGCTCGCCTACTACAATCCCCGGCAGGCTATCCGAGAGGATTTTGGCACGCTGCGAGCCGATTCTCCGATTCGAAGCCGAGATTCTGTCTCGGCCGCCTATACATTAGACGACGGCAACAGTCTGACACCGCTGGCCGATCCTTTGTTCGGTTCTGCTCTGGCACTGCGCAGCCAGGTGGCTAGTTTCCAGGAGACGCACATTTTCACTCCGAAACTGCTCAACGTATTCCTCGCAGGCTTCTCCCGCGCAGGCTTCAATTTCGAGCCATTCTCTTTTGCCGTTTTTCCCTCCAGCCTTTCGTTCGTTTCCGGGCGGGGGCCAGGGGGAATTGTCATAGGAGGCGGCCTTACCACAACCGGACCTGCCGCCATCACTTCCGCCGGGCCGAACAACGCCGCGCGAGCCTGGAACGCCAGAAACCTGTTTACCTATTCTGACGACGTACACATCGTCAAGGGCGCACATCAGCTCGGCCTGGGCGTTTGGTTCCAACGAATCGAGGACAACGAAGACACCGCTTCACGACAATTGGGGCAAGCGAGCTTCACAAGTTTGGAAACGTTCCTCGAGGGAACAGTAAGCAGCTTCCAAGCGGTTCCCACCCCCACCGAATTGGGCTGGAGAAGCCTGTTCGGCGCGTGGTACTTCGAGGACACCGTCAAATTGCGGCCTAATCTGACGTTCGAGGCGGGACTGCGGGACGAATTTACGAGCGGCTGGAACGAAGTGGCTGGAAGGGCCGCCAACTACCTTGTCGATGCTTATGAAGAACTTGAAACCAATCCGCGCGTGGCGGGTTCGGCCTTCACCGAGAACAATGCCAAGTCACTGCTCGGCCCTCGCATCGCTGCCGCATGGGATCCTACAGGAAGGGGAACGACGGCCATACGAGGAGCCTTCGGCATCCACTATTCCTTGCTCGACGATCTCAGCTACCTGCTCAATGCGCTCCCGCCTTACAACGGCTCAGTTTCGTTTTCCCATGTTTCGCTCTCATCGATCGTGCCGATTCTCCCCAATGTGCCGCCGCGGCCGTCATGTGGGCCGGGTGTTGCGGCGCCTTGCACTATTTACGCGCCGCAGGGAGTGCAAGCGAACGCGAAGACTCCTACCGTCGAGGAGTGGAGCTTTTCCCTCGAACGCCAGGCGGGGTCGAACACGATGCTTCGTGCGATCTACGACGGCTCATTCGGCTATCACGGGCTCTTGAGCGTCGATCCCAATACCATCCCCGCCGAGATCTGCTCGGACGCAAACGGCTGCCAGGCCGGCGGCGTGGGCGCCGCGAAGAGCACTGCGGCTAAGGGCGTCCAGTATATTCCTGTTGGGTCACGGCCCAATCCGTACCTTTCTTCCGGGTTTTTCTGGTATACCGAGGGGAACAGCAGTTACAACGCGCTGCAGCTTGAGATCGTCCGGCACCTCGCACAGGGCCTGCAATTTCGGGCCGGCTACACCTGGGCGAAGAACCTTGACATGAATTCCGCTCTCACCGGCGCCCAAGCCAACAACCAGGCGCAGATGGTGCTCGACCGGAACGATCCGGGACGGGATTGGGGACGTTCCGCATTGAACGTAACCAACCAGGTCAGCATCTCCGCCCACTACGACTTTCCGTTTGACCGCAATAGGCGTGGGCAGGGAAGCGTTCGAAGTTTGGGAAACCTGCTGATTGGAGGCTGGCAAGCCAATGGAATCGCCACGCTGCTGAGCGGATTTCCATTTACTCCTCAGGTAGGTTCAAACATCTCCGGTGATGGGGATACAAGAAACCCGGACCGGCCGCAGGTGAATTCGTCTTTTATCGGGCCAATACTGCTTCAGAATCCGGCTCCGTGGTTCAATCCGTATGCCTTCAGCTTGCCTGCCGCAGGCGCCTATGGAAACCTGGGGCGGGGAACATTCGACGGGCCGGGTTTGGCCGAAGTGGATCTATCGCTCGCCAAAGACTCTGCCGTATCCGAGAAGATAAAGCTGCAATTCAGGGCAGAATTCTTCAACGTGGTTAATCGCACGAATTTTGATACTCCCAATCCGATCGTGTTCTCGAATGGGGCCGTCAGCTCTACGGCAGGACTCATCACCGCCACCGCCACGACCTCCAGGCAGATTCAATTCGGATTAAAGCTGCTCTTTTGATGGACAGGTGGGAAGCTGCCAGTCCTTCCCCTGCGCTCTCCAACTGGCCGGCGAGCAGCCCGAAGCGCCATCGTGTGGCGTCGGCGGAAATCAGAAAAAGTTGGTCCAGCAAAAACCCTTCTCTGGTTTCGACGGTGTGTAGCGGGCCGATCTGGCGCGCCACAAGACGCCCCCACCTGCGGGCGAAAAACACGGCCTCCCGCTCTCTCAGGCACAGCGTGCCGACTGCGTTGCGGAGACCCCGGGTGTCTGCCGTGCCGATCACATGAAGCAACCGGGAGGGCGCTGGTCCGGGCAAACGTTCTGTGAGCCACTGTTGCTGAGCAGGCG
The DNA here is from genome assembly GCA_049508935.1 of Terriglobia bacterium. Classification (GTDB taxonomy): domain Bacteria; phylum Acidobacteriota; class Terriglobia; order UBA7540; family UBA7540; genus CAVROP01. The sequence goes on from JBELAJ010000090.1 coordinate 12,629, forward strand.
TGAGTTGCGGGACGCGAGCCGTCCCGAACCAGTTTCGAAACACCGCTGCAATTGCCGCCCACTCCGCTCGCATGGCGCGGTAGATTCGCGGACCGAGCCAGGCGGACAGAGCCAGGAACGCCAATGCGATGAGACCCAATGCCCACGGATGCTTCACCAGCAGGTAGAGACCGCCGGCCACAGATGCGTCCTCACCCAGGCTTAACGCGATATTGCTGAACGGCTCGGGGCTGTGATTCACGGCCAGCCGCAGCGTGGCCTTCGCCGAGTGCCCGGTCAAAGCCATGCCGCCGGCCAGCAGGACCAGTACGACTTGATAGACGGGATCCAGGTTTGAGAACAGCGAGGACGCGAGCAACGCGGCCCCGATCGGCCGAATGAAGGTGTGAATGGAATCCCAGGCGCTGTCCACCCAGGGAATCTTGTCGGCAATGAATTCGATCGCGCAGGCGATTCCTGCAAAGACCAGGACGCGCGTGTCAGCCAGCACTGACGCGTGCTGCCAGGCAGGCGGCAAAGAGAACCGCCCGAACCGGAGGAGCAGGCCAACAACCAGGACGGTTGCGTAGAGCCGGAGGCCGGCCAGCATGCCCAGCCCCAGCGCCGATGCAACGGGACTCAAGGTATCCATGAACAGATTATAATCGCAAGCAGGCGGCTTAGATACGCACGAACGTCTTCTTGCGGAACATGTAATAAAGCCCCAACCAGAGAATCCCCACGGCTCCGCCCGTGAGCAGGAACTCGCTGAACACGCCCAGATGCCGCGCCAAGCCCGCCAGATTGGCATTGCTGATTCGCGCGAAGCTGATGAGGTCGGGCGCGATGTAGGCCACGATGGCGTTCATGCCATAAACGATGAAGAAGAACGCCCAGCGCTGGTAGCCGAGTACGTCGATGAGGCCATAGAAAATGGCCAGCAGCAGCAAGCACCAACCGCCTGACCAGAGGACCATCGAACTGGTCCAGATGTGCTTGATGATCGGGAATTCGAAGCTCCACAGCCAGCCGGCGACGAGGCAACCCACGCCCGAAACCGCGAGCACGAGCGCCTTGCGCCCGCCCGGGAGGCGCGAGCGCAGCAGGTGCCCGGAGAGGACTCCCATGAGCGTGGTTGCACCGAAGCCCAGGCTACTCAGAATCCAGGTGTAGTCCGTGCCGTCGCGGAAGCGGCCCAGCAGGACATTGTCAATCCACATCGCCAGGTTTCCGTCGGAAGTGAAAACTCCCGCGCCGTGGCCGGGCACGGGAACGAACCTCATGAGAGCCCAGAAGACCACCAATAGCGCGCCTGCAAGCACGGCTTGCCAGCGCACCGGCAACTCGACCAGGGCGATCGCGGAGATCAAGTAACCAGCGGCAATCGCCTGGAGCGTGTTGCTGTAAAGCTGCAGGTTGTGAAGGTCAAAGGCCAGCAGGTGTCCTTGCGCGATCATGCCCAGAATCCAGAGCACCACCACGCGATAGGCCACCTTGGCGTAGATGCTGCCTCGGCTGTCGCCCCGCTCGCGACGCTTGCCAATCGAGAATGGCATGGCCACTCCGACAATAAACAGGAACAGCGGCATGATGAGATCCCAGGCCACAAAGCCGACCCACGGGACGTGATCGAATTGGCGATCGAGCCACGGCGGGAGCGGATTCGCGAAGAGCTTGAAGAAGGCCATGACGAACGGCCCCCCACCGGCGATCCAGAACATGTCGAAGCCGCGCAACGCGTCGACCGAAATGATGCGATCGGAGGGTTGACCTGCGTAACGCTGTGGCTGTGTGGACGAGCTTTGTTCCATTATCGTGCCCCCTTAAGGTCCTTGGACCAAGCGGTTCAGCGGCAGATTCTCAACTGGAGGGTTACCTGCCGCTTGACCGGCTTCCGAGTCTCTAATACATCTGTCGCCCGCGGCTGTCAACGGAAATCCCCGGGTGGCGTCCTAAATGTGTGCTGGTCCGGCATCTCAAGCTCGTCGTGGGTGTTCACGTGCTGACCACAGCCCCGAAGGGGCGGCCTAACAAAGCCCAGGCCAACGGCCTGGGAAAGGAGGTCGGTTGCCATGTCGAGCCCTGAAGGGGCGACCTACGGAGTTCGCAGTTGTCACGCCCCTTCAGGGCTCTGGCAGGAAATGAAAGAGGCTTTTACCACTTTCACCCAGGTCGTTGGCCGGGGCTTTGTTAGGCCGCCCCTACAGGGCTGAGAGATCATGGGCAAGACTCCGAGCATTGGGTAGGCGGATCTCGAAGCATTGATGCTGGACGCGGCTAATGTTGAATTTGCGCGCCCTGATGTCTAAGCGATATATTCTGATTTGAGACTAGTTCTCACTCGTCCCTGCATCTACGATTGAAGGATATTTTCATGCTTGTGCCAGCTCGACGACTCGATGGCATGCGGGAATCATTCATCCGGGAGATGACGCGTCTGGCGTTATCGTGCCAGGCGATCAATCTCGCGCAGGGTTTTCCCGATTTTGACCCTCCGCGCGAAATCATCGAAGCAGCCCATCGCGCCCTCGATTCGGGAACCAATCAATACACCATCACTTGGGGCATACCGGCGCTGCGGCAGGCGATCGCGGCCAAGATGAAACGCTGGTACAATCTCGAATACAATCCCGATGAACACATCACCGTGACCTGCGGTGTGACCGAAGCGATTTCAGCGGCGCTCATGGCCATCGTCGATCCCGGAGATGAAATCATCATCTTCGAACCGTTCCACGAAAGTTATCTGCCGGCGGCTTGCTTCGCGGGAGCAACGCCGCGTTTTGTAGCGCTCGACCCTCCCAGCTACCGTTTGGATCTCGACCGTTTGCGGGCGTCGTTCAGCCGACGCACGCGTGCCATAGTGGTCAATACGCCCCATAACCCGACGGGGCGGGTATTGACGCATGCGGAGCTTTCGGGAATAGCGAGGCTGTGCCAGGAGTTCGATTCCATTGCGATCACCGACGAGATTTATGAGCACATCATTTATACCGATCTCCCCCACATCCCGATTGCTTCCTTGCCCGGAATGCGCGAACGCACTATAACCATCGGGGGATTCGGCAAGACCTTTGCCGTGACGGGCTGGCGCATTGGCTACGTATGCGCGCTGGACCCTTTGAGTACGGCCCTGCGCACAGTCCATGATTACGCGACGATTTGCGCACCCAGTCCTCTGCAGGCGGCCTGCGTTGCCGCACTCGAATTGCCGACAGCCTACTACGAAAAGCTGAAGCGCGACTACCGGGAGCGCCGCGACACAATGATGTCGATCCTGGATGAGACGGGCTTCGAGGCGCAACCGCCCGAGGGCGCCTATTACGTGATGGCGGATTTCGGACCTTGGAAATTCGACGGCGACGATATGGCGTTTGCCCACTACCTCGCAATGAAACACGCTGTCGCCGTGGTGCCGGCATCGAGTTTCTACGGAACGCCGGGATTGGGCAAGCGGTCCGTGCGTTTTGCGTTCGCTAAGAAACCCGAAACACTGGCCGCCGCGCGCGAACGATTGCGCAGAGCTTAATAGCGAGGCGCGCAACGGCGCCAGCGAACTGAATAAAGAGCCGCATCGGCGGGGACGCGGTAAAGACTCTATAGAGACTTTATAGATTTCTTTGCGCCCGCCCGCGGTTTGGTCAGTCGACACGCCTTCGCGTTAAGGATCATTGTAGAGCTTGAAGGTGACCTCCATCACGATTCGAACCGCGACCGGCTTGCCATCTCGCAATGCGGGTTTAAATTTCCAGCGATGAACGGTGCGCAGCGCGCTTTCGTCCAGTCCCAGCCCAAGAGGTCCCAACACTGTCGCCTCCGGTACATTTCCGTCGGCTCCGACCACGATCATTAGCACGACCGTGCCTTCATAATGAGCGCGCCGAGCTTTCTCCGTATAGGCAGGCTCAGACTTGCTTTGCAGAATGGGCCCGGTCCCAGGAAAACAACCAGGGCTGCCGCCCCCAGAGTGAGTGACAACGGCTTTCACTCCGTGCGGGTTCGTGTGGCCGTCTCCAAACCTCGTCAACACGGACGGACACCGTCGTTGCTTGAGGCCGTCGTCGTCGGGAGAGAGTTGGGCTGCCTGTGAGCACTCCCTCGCCACACGCTGCCTGTCCCCCTGCCCGCTCCAGAGTTGGGCCGCTATGCTGTGCCAGTAGGCCTCGTCCGGGTCCAATCGCAGGGCTTGGCCGAGCAGTTCCTGGGCAGTGGTGGTGTCGCCTTTTTCAGCGGATTTCCCGCTGAGCCGCACTAGCGTCACTCCCAGAAGAACCTCGGCATCCTTATCGTCGGGCCTCCTCTTGAGGATGGTCTCAAGCTCACCTTGTGCGCCTAGAAGATTTCCCAGCGCAAGGAGTTCGGCGGCATGCTGATACCGGTCTTCGATCGCGCAGACCAACGTGGCCGGTTGGCAAGCCGCTGTGAGAATTGCGCAAGCAAAGAATAGGTTGGTTGCACATCGAGGCGAATTCATGCGGTGATCCTCCTTAGCATGCATGAAGGTCGCACGTGGCCACTCGGGCTTGCTGGTCTGCGCGCAGATCGTCCGAGCTGTCGTTAGCAACATCAGGATCAGAACTGGGGCCAACACATTCGGGAGGATCTTGCTTCGGTCAGCATGTACCCCCTTCCGCCTGCGCAGGACGATCCACGATCGGCACCAGGGAAGGTCGAGCTGTTTTTGCTCAACCGTGCGATGAGATCACCGCCCACTTGGTTGCTCGTTGTTGGCGTAACTGTTGCGTAAACGGTGGTCAAGCGGTGAAATCTGTGGTAAATTGTCGAAAGCAAAACGACGGAGAGGTGGCCGAGTGGCTTAAGGCGGCGGTTTGCTAATTCGTTGCTGGCCCACCACCCTTCCGTATGCTGTTGATTCTGCTAGCGCCTCTCTCCTCAGACTTATCCCATTTTGTCGCTTTTAGTCTCAAAACTGTCGTCGTTGTCGTCGTAAGTGTCGTCGCATTTTCGCCTGGCTTTCGCTGTAGTTTTGTACGCTTGTGTCGACTGTCCGCTGCGGATTATGCGAGTGGCTTGAGGTGCGGTTGGCGGCGTGACGGCCTCCCCGAGGCCGATGTCCACCTGAATTTGGACTCGGGCCTGCTCCAAGTGGGCGACAAGAGTAATCCGCACACCACCATACTCAAGATCCTCGCGGATATCATTCCCTTCGACCGTCTCGGCGGCAAAACGCAGGCCGTCAGGTTCGACCTGAACACTACAGATTTCGCCGAAGACCTGTTCAAGCCACGGGACGGTGCTTTCACCGATCCCAATCAGATCAAGGGCTGGTGTGGAGCGATACGGACCCCCGCCCCATTAGGGTCGCTCCCTGTAAAAGGAACTCGCTTGAGTGGGGGGACTGGCTGAGCCTGTAAAGAAGTCGTTCGATAGCATAACGCGTGAGTAATATTTCGAAGTCGTCTCCATGCTGTTTTGCCAGATTGAAAAGGCGCTACCGCACGGATGCGCCCAGGTTCCGAATCTCCCTCCGACTCATGCAATGGACTCCAGATAGGGCCGCATGACGTTCGCGACCCGGCACACCTCTGCATATTTCCACAGTTCGTCCATGGAGGCGCGTATAGGGCAGCGATAAATTTGAGGTCTCGGGATCAGCGGTTCACATGCGCAACTGGATGGAAGATTAGGAGTTGAAGGAGCGGGTCTGGAAAGCGCGCGCCCTGCTCGAGGACGTAGGCGCGCCGACCTTCGGTTGGCGCTGCTCACGCAACTGTTCCCACCACTGCCCCGATGCCGGCGGTCAGCGCCATAGCCATCGCGCCCCAAAAGGTAACGCGTATTGCGCCCATCGTCACTCCTGCGCCACCGGCGCGTGCGGCCAGCCCGCCGAGAAGTGCCAGGAACAGCAGTGAAGTTCCGGAGACAATCGGGATCAGACCCGCCGCCGGGGCCATGGCAGTGGCCATGAGAGGCATGGCTGCTCCAACCGCGAAACTGCCAGCCGAGGCCAACGCCGCCTGAATCGGACGTGCACGGAAAGTCTCAGAGATGCCGAGTTCGTCGCGGGCATGCGCGCCTAGCGCATCGTGGCGCATCAGTTGCTCAGCGACCTGCTTCGCAAGCGAAGGATCGAGTCCGCGAGCGACGTAGATTGCCATCAGTTCCTTCTGCTCGCCCTTGTTGTCTTCTTTAAGTTCCGTACGCTCAAGATTCAGTTCAGCCTCCTCGGTGTCTTGCTGCGAGTGGACGGACACATACTCCCCGGCAGCCATGGACATTGCTCCCGCCACGAGGCCGGCAATTCCTGCAATCAAGATATTGCTGTGAGATCCATGGGCAGCAGCGACTCCGAGCACCAGACTCGATGTTGAAAGGATGCCATCGTTCGCGCCCAGCACCGCCGCGCGGAGCCAGCCGATGCGTCCCGTGTGGTGAAGTTCCGTGCCGATTGGTGACCTCATACAGCCTCCTGGACCTCGGACCTGATGGAACTCTGGGAATCCTCTTGTCTTCCAATGCCGAAAACTCCGTGGTTATATCCACTGCTTCCGCAGTAGCAAGACCTTGATAATTTGCGTCAGGCCCATATAGGCGAGCAGCGTGAGCATCAGGATTGGCCAGTACAATAGCGGGAGGTGCGTGAAGCCCAGCGCCGAGGCCATGGGAGAATACGGCAGCAACATCCCGAAGGCCATGATTGATAAAGTCGTGGCGGTCAGCGCCCAACTTGCCCGGCTCTGAAAAAAGGGAATCTTGTTGGTGCGAATGACGTGGATGATCAGCGTCTGCGTCATCAGCGATTCGACAAACCAGCCCGATTGGAATAGCGACGCTCGGGCAGGATTCCAGCAGTTAAATAAATAGAGCATCACGAAGAAGGTCGTATAGTCAAAAATCGAGCTGATGGGGCCGATAAAGAGAATGAATCGCTTGATTTCTCCGATGTCCCAGGGCCGTGGCCGAGCCACCTGCTCTTCGTCCACGGCATCCGCAGGGATCGGCACCTGCGAGAAGTCGTACAGGAGATTGTTCGTCAAGACTTGAATCGGGGCCATCGGCAGAAAGGGGAGGAAGGCACTTGCCCCCAGCACGCTGAACATGTTCCCGAAATTGGAACTGGCTCCCATGCGAATGTACTTCACGATGTTGGCGAAGACCTTACTGCCTTCGATGACGCCTCCATCCAGCACCATAAGGTCCTTCTCCAGCAAGATCAGGTCTGCCGATTCCTTGGCGATGTCCGTGGCAGTGTCCACCGAGATGCCGACGTCCGCCGCTCGCAAGGCGGGAGCGTCGTTGATTCCGTCGCCCATGCATCCGACTACGTGCCCCTTGGCGCGGAGGACACGGATCACCCGCTCTTTGTGCGC
>JBELAJ010000091.1:0-19897 GCA_049508935.1 Terriglobia bacterium
GCTCCAGGAACTGTGCCGCACGCACGACCTCCGAGGAGTGGCCGGACCGGGACACGAGAACGGGCTGGCACTTCGCCGATCCGTTCAGGACTAGATCCGGGAAAAGGAGCACCTCGGACGCCGGAACAGCCCAAGCACGCCTTCCCGTGATCAATCCCCAGCTTGCCGCGGCCGCCTGCGAAATGTAGTAGCTTGAGCCGCAACCGATGAAGAGGTACTCGGCGTCTCCGGTGTCCCATCTTGCAGCTTGTTCGAGCTGCGCGCTTTCCTCGAGCGCTTTAAAACATTCTTCCCAGCAACCCGGTTGGGAAAGAATCTCGTTCTGCGTTTTCGCTTCCACAGCCTCATCTCTTGAAATCATGTAGAGCTTCTCCCAGTTGTTCTCTCGACCTCTTTCCATTTATAACGTTTCCCTTCGTTTGTCAAACAGAATAACAGGCCCGGTTCTCGTCGTCGCGGCGGGGACTGGGCGAGGCCGTTATCCACCGGTGCCCACAGCACACGTAATCGTGGCTATTTACGCCGCCTTTTTTGACTTGACAAGGCGCCGTCGCGTGTATAAGTGTAACCCTGCGAAATGTTTGCGAAGTGACAAAGTGAAACTGTTTTCAGCATCGGTTCTACCAATCTGCTGGCGGGAGGCATAAAGTGAGATTAGCGAAATGGAGGTTGGTCTTTCCGGCTATGGCGGTACTGACCGTTATGGTCGCGCTCGTTTCGGTTCTGGATTCGAGTTCACTCTGCGGAGCCAAACCCGGCCGGCCGCCGGCTAGCGAGCTCGCTGGCTTCGTCGCTCTCGCGCCGATCGACGCCCACGTGCACCTTTACAAAGACGATCCGGCTTTTGGCGCCCTCTTCGAACGTTTGAAGCTGCGTATTCTCGACATCTGCGTGATTGACGATCGCGACCCCTACGGGAAAGGAATTGAGCCGCAGCGCAGCGACGTGCTTAAGGTCGGCCGAACCACCAAAGGCCGGGCGGTTTTCTGCACAACCTTCAGCCCTTACGATTTCGAGAAGCCGGGTTTCAGCCGGCGCGCCATAGAGCAGCTCGACGCCGACTTCGCGGCTGGGGCCATCGCCGTGAAGATTTATAAAGTCATGGGCATGGAGATGAAATCCAAGGCCGGTAAATATGTGATGCCGGACGATCCCGCTTTCGAGCCCATCTACAAGCATATCGCCGCGCACCACCGCACCGTGGTGGCGCACCTTGCGGAGCCCGATTCGTGCTGGCAGGCGCCCAACCCCGCCAGTCCAGATTATGAGTACTACAAGCAGCACCCCGAGGAATACGCCTATGCGCATCCCGAGTGGCCCTCAAAGGCCGCCATTCTCGCTGCCCGTGACCATCTTGTGGCCGAGAACCCCAATCTGCGAGTGATCGGTGCGCACTTGGGCAGCATGGAAGCGGATGTGAACCAGATGGCCCAACGCTTTGACCGCTTCCCCAATTTTGCCGTCGACACCGCCGCGCGCGTCCCCTATTTCATGCTCCAGCCGCGTGATAAGGTGCGAGCCTTCCTCATCAAATACCAGGACCGCATCCTCTACGCAACCGACATCGTGGTGATGCCGAAGGATAAGACCGAGGAAGCGCTCTCGGAGTTTACCGGCACCTACGCGCGCGATTGGAAATTCTTCGCCACGGATCAGACCGTCGAATATATGGGCCACCGCTATCAAGGTCTCGCCCTGCCCGGGCCCGTTCTGCGAAAGATTTTCCATGACAACGCTGCGCACTGGCTGCCCGGGATAGAGGGGAAGTAATTCGTCTCCCACTGCGTCTCAAAAGGCCCGTCAATCCCGCGTAAGCGGCAATCCACTTCGCGGACGTTCCCAAAATTGCCGAAGAACTGGATTCCCGCTTTCGCGAGAATGACGTGGAAACTGCAATACCCTTACCAGCAAATGACTCGTTCCAGGTTGACCAACCCATAGCTCATCTTCCTTAGTGTTTGACTAGTGAATTTCACGGTCATCTTGTCACATTGAAAAACTCGAGATTCCATGCATTTTTCTCTTGTGGTAGATGATCTATGGGAGTATAACCCTCTCATGCCAAAGAAAGGTTCACCACCGCTCGAGGGCGAGCTGCTTCAGGGCACGCTCGACCTGCTGATTCTACAGACGCTGGTGCTCGGCCCTGCGCACGGCCACACCATCGCCTACGCCATCGAACACCGTTCCGAAGATGTCCTGCAAGTCGAGCATGGCTCCCTCTATCCGGCTTTGCATCGGCTGGAGGACCGCGGCTGGATTGCCTCATTCTGGGGCACTTCGGAAAACAACCGCAAGGCTCGCTATTACCGCTTGACACGCGCGGGCCGCAAGCAACTAGCCCAGCAAACCAGCCGCTGGGATGAACTGGTGCGCGCCGTCAATCTCGTGCTGCGCCCGGCCGAGCCGTGAGGTGGGACAGGCACTGTTGCCTGTCCCGCCGGCGGTGAAAGACACAGACAGGCAAGAGTGCCTATCCCACTTCGCTAGCCGTCGCGGGATCGGTAAGGGGTCGACCGTCGGCACCGCGATTGCGGAAGGGTCGTAGCGTGATGCGGAGTAAGCCATGAGTTGGACCAAATTCTTTCGCCGCCGCCGCTGGGATGAGGAACGCGCGCGTGAGCTCGAAGATTATCTCGAAATCGAGACCGACGAAAACATGGCGCGCGGCATGTCGCCCGAAGAGGCGCGGCATGCGGCGCATCGAAAACTCGGCAATACGACGCTCATCCGCGAGGAGATCTATCGCATGAATGGCATTGGTTGGTTGGAAACGCTTTGGCAAGACCTCCGGTACGCTGTCCGCATGCTGGCGAGGAATCGCGGCCTTACGGCCATCGCGATCATAACGCTGGCACTGGGGATTGGGGCCACCACAGCTATTTTCACGGTTGTCCACGCAGTGCTTCTTCGCCCGTTGCCGTACCCGCATCCCGAGGAACTGGTTTACGTGCAAGAGATTCTCGGAGACTACGGACTGAGTCAATTCGTTTGGAACAGGGAATTTGTAGCGTGGCGGAACCAGAGTCGAACGCTCAGCCCCGTTGCTGCTTACATGGATTTTGAGGCCAACCTCACGGGAGGTGGCGAGCCCGAGCGAATCATCTGCGGCATGGCTACTACTCGTTTCTTCTCCATCCTCGCCGTCCGACCCTTGGTCGGACGGCTCTTTCTTCCTGAAGAGGACCGCCCTGGCGGTCCGCCAGTGGTGATCCTAAGTGAAAGTTTGTGGAAGCGCCGTTACGGAGGCGATCCCTCTGTGGTGGGCAAAGGCCTCACCTTGGATGGCAAAGCTTATACTGTCGTGGGAGTGCTTCCCGCTGCTTTCGTTGTTCCTGATGAGTTCAAGATCACGCATGCGCTTTGGGTGCCGGTTGCGGAAAGCCGGACCGGGGCCGGACCGTTTCGCATCTTTCGAGTGATCGGCCGGCTCAAGCACGGTGTGAGCCTGGCAGCAGCACGCACCGAACTGGACACGATTTTGCAGCCGACGCTGCCAAAAGGCCTCAAAAAGAGCGTTGTCCTCTCACCTTGGCAGGAGCAGATTACCGAGCAATCCCGGCTTTCGTTGCTGCTCTTCCTTGGCGCAGTGGGCTTTCTGCTCCTTATCGCCTGCGTCAATGTCGCAAACCTGCTGCTCTCCCGCTCGGCCACGCGTCAAAAGGAGATCGCGGTGCGGGTGACTGTGGGCGCCGGACGGACACGAATCGTGCGGCAACTTCTCACTGAAAGCGCCCTGTTGGCCTTGCTTGGGGGACTCATCGGACTGGCATTGGCACGTTGGGGCAAGGATCTTTTAGTTGCGTTCATTTCTCCAAACCTTCCGGCGCTGGAACCCATCACGCTCGACTACCGAGTCCTGGGCTTCAGCTTGGCTTTAGCACTTGTCACCGGACTGGCCTTCGGTATGGCCCCGGCGCTCCAGGCCTCGAGGGTTTCGTTGAATGAAGTTCTGAAGGAGGCGGGTCGAGGCGGCGCCGAACTTCGGTCGGGCATGCTGTTTCGCAACTTGCTCGTCATCTCCGAGACCGCCCTGGCGATGATCCTCTTAGTGGGAGCCGGCTTGCTCTTCAAAAGCTTCCAGCGAGTGCTCGGGATCGACCTGGGATTCAAATCGCAGCGCACCCTGTGCCTGACCATAGACCTGACACTCTCTAAGTATCCAACGGATAAGGACCAGGCGAGGTTCTTCCAACAGGTGATAGAAGGGGTCAAGAGCTTGGAAGGGGTACAATCGGTGGGCGGTAGCGGCATGCCGCCGCTTCTTGATACTCGATCGGGAATGGTCACGGGGTTGGCGGTTGAAGGACGATCTGAAGAAATACCGAGTGCTTCATACGCCACCATTAGTCCTGATTACTTCCGCACAATGGGGATTCCCCTTGAGCAGGGACGCGATTTCGGCGACAGCGACCGTGACGGCTCGCCGAGCGTCGCCATCGTAAATGAGTCCTTCGCCCGCCGTTACTTGCCTAATGAGAGTTGCCTCGGGAGAAGGGTTGGAAGTTGGGTTCAAAGGAAGGGTTGGTTAACTATCGTGGGCGTCGTGGGTGATGTTCGCGATGTGGTCGAAAAGGAGCCTAACCCTGAGATTTTTCTTCCCTACTTGCAGGATGGCGAACCCTCTATGACTCTCTTCGTCCGCACGGCGGGAAATCCACGGCTTTGGGAGGGCGCGGTGCGCAGGCAGATTGCAAGCGTCGACAAAGACCAGCCGCCCCACGGCTTTGCGACCCTGGAAGAACTCAAAACAGCTTCCCATACGGCACGGCGCGTGAATCTGCTCTTGCTTAGCGCCTTCGCAGGGCTTGGGTTAATCCTCGCTTCTGTGGGCATCTATGGCGTAGTCTCTTACTCGGTCAGCCAACGCACGCATGAAATTGGCGTGCGCACGGCCTTGGGCGCCAGCCGCGGCTTAGTTCTTAAACTCGTGCTGGTCCAGGGGCTGCGCTCAGCGCTGATCGGCATCGGCGTCGGTTTGTTGGCGTCGTTCGGATTAACCCGGTTCCTGCAATCCCTCCTGTTCGCCGTCAAGCCTGTTGATCCCCTGACATTCGCCGTGGCGGCTCTTCTCTGGCTGGCTATCGCGCTGCTCGCCTGCTACGTCCCCGCGCGCCGCGCAACCAAGGTCGATCCCATGGTGGCACTACGATACGAATGAGAGCAAGGGAACAGGGAATAGGGACCAGATAATAGGGAACAGGGAACGGAGAAACGGTGTCTAAGAACTCTAAAGCCGACTCCCCTCCTTAGCTAAGCAGGGGGCGGGGGTGGTTGGTCGATGTTCGGTCCGCTGCGCACCACCCCCTGACCCCTCCTCAGCGAGGAGGGGAATCACTATCGGACCAGGTTCAACCAATTCACGATTAAACGTTTACTATTTCCTTCAGTTCAACCGCGCCCATGTTCACGAATCCCCACTATGCTTTAGCTTTTCTCCTCCGGGCCATCATCGCTCTTTGCTTTATCCCTCAAACCCTTGTCAAGGATGTTCCAAAGAATCCAGCACAACCGACTCTTCTCGATCCCACATTGGATATCGCGGCGCCTATGCTCGAATCCAGCGTACACACTCCCTTGCCCGAGCAGTATATCTGGAGCGCGCAGCCCGGAAGCACGAGCGAAGGCGTGTTCAATTGTCTGCGGAAATCTTTCACTTTAAAAAGGGTCCCGCCCGTAGCGACGCTCTACGCCGCGGGCCCGCACTATATTCGTTTGTACGTCAACGGGAAGCTCTTGGCCGCCGCCGCGCGCGATGCCAAAGACAGGCTTCGCCCCTTTCTGCTGGCGATCGATGTCTCCGGTCAATTCCGCGCGGGACGCAACCTGATTGCCGCAACTGTCAGCGGCGACCGGTTGGTGCTGAAAATCGTCCCCGCTCCACTCCAGGTCGTCAAGCCCGCACTTCTCGTGACCGATGCCACATGGAAGTGCGGAACCGGATCCAGCAAGGGATGGGAGAGTCCGGGATTCGACGACCGCGCCTGGCCTCAGGCCATATCGCTGGGCGCCATCGAATCAAAGAGTGAGTTCTTTCAGGCTTACGCTGACGCGGGCATGTACCGCTGGCCGGGTTATGACGGCATTTCACCGTTCCTCGCGCACGCCGTTCTGAAAGCCGAAGAACTGACCTACGGCTTTGAGGGCATGGGGAAATTCTCCAACACCTCGGCGCTGATGGGGTACTACTGGCGGGAGCGTCCCGCTCCCGCGCGCGGGCAGGATGCCCGCGCTACCGCGGGCGAGACGCCCGCACTACGGCAGTCGGAGGAGTTCGCCGCCACGTTGCCCGCCAAGAAACTTCCGCAGTCGGAATACCCGTTCCTAGTACTGGGGTTCAGGAAAGAATGTACGGGCCGCCTGCGTATAGTCTCCGATTCGCCCGCGCCCATGCGCCTCGAGCTTCAGTACGGCGAGTCCGCTGAAGAAGCTTTATCGAATCCCTACCTGGGGGCGACTGAAGTTTATGTGCCGCCTTTCGGCACCGTTTACGGCCCCAAGAGCGCCTTCCAATACGCCCTGGTCAGATTCCTGGGAGGCACGTCTCCCCTGCGTTTCAAGGCCATCGACGTGGATTTCATCTACTACCCGGTAAAGCAGATGGGTTCCTTCGAGTGTTCGGATCCCGTAGTCAATAAGATTTGGCAGACCGGCGCCTACACCGCGCACCTCTGCATGCAGGATTTGATTTTGGACGGGCCCAAGCGTGACCGGATGTGCCTGGCGGGCGGGCTAGACATCAGCGCGCGCGTGATCAGCGACGTTTTCGGCGACCGTTTCCTGATCGATAAATCCCTGAAGGATTTGATTGCCGGCGTGGGCAATCCCGTCAAGAACGACGTCAACGGAATTCCCGGCTACTCGGCCCTTTGGGTGATGACGGAGGCGGATTATTTTCGGCACACCGGAGACCTCGAACATCTCAAGTCCGTTCTGGATTCCCTGCGCGGCTTGCTCGAGTACATGGCCACCCAGATTGACGACAAGGGCCTCTTCAGGAATACCAACAACCGCTCCACGTTTGTCGACTGGTCTCCTGACCTCGATCAAGACTCCGCCGAATCGCGCCGCGTCACCCTGATGGAATTCCTGCGGGCTTTTGGCGAAGGTGCCTGGCTGCTCGAGCAGGCAGGTGACGCGACGGCCGCGCAGAAATTCCGCCAGATCGCTGAGAAGCTGCGCGCCGATACGCTCAAGAATTCTCTCGATCCCGCCAGGAACATTTTCGGCGACCGCTGGCAGACTAACGCCATGGCCATCTATTCCGGTCTCGCCGACCCGGCCCAGCGCGCGGAGGTGTGGGAAAACATCCTCTCCCGCACCTATCGCTTCAACGTAACGCCCCATTTCAACTATTTCGCTGTGTCGGCGATGGCCGACGCCGGGCGCCGCAGTCAGGCCGCGGATTGGATTGTGGATTACTGGGGCGGAATGCTGCGGCCGGACACGACAACGTTCTGGGAAGGGTACGACTCGCGCTGGCCGAAGGAGCACTTTCACGCTCACCTCCAGACCGATCACGGCGAGGGCTACTTCGTGAGCCTCTGTCATGGCTGGTCCAGCGGGCCCACAGCCTGGCTGATGGAGCAGGTGCTGGGCATCCAGCCGACGGCTGCAGGCTTCAGCAACGTCAGCATCCGCCCCGATCTTTGCGGCATGAAATACGCCCGCGGCGCCGAACCCTGCCCCCACGGCCTCCTCAAAGTTGACTACCGCCACGATGACTCGGATTTTCAGGCCGCTATTGAATTACCGGCGGGAGTGACGGCCCAGGTTTCGATGCCGGTGGACAAGGGAGTTGACTCGGTTCAGGTGGATGGGCAAGCAGTGCCGGGAGTGCCTGTGGAAGACGGAACCCGGCTCGCCGTGACCTTGAGCAGCCCTGGGGCGCATGAGCTTCACTCGCACGCAAGTCCGCCATAGGGAAGCTCCAACCCTGTAACCCTGAGCCGCCTTATCATCTCTGCGCGAAGCGATGGACTACTGTAAGTTCCAAGGGGGGCAAAATGAATTTCCACGGAAAATTATTGCTCATCACGGGTGGATTAGCGGTCGTCACCCTGCCCGTCGCGTTTGGCCTGGCGCAGACAGCCCAGAACCAGCCTGCCTCGCAAAGCGAAGCGACAGCCGCCACGGGGCCAAGATTCGAAGTCGCCTCAATCAAGCTATATGCGTCTGACCCGGTCGGGTGGCGCCTAGGGCACACCATTGCCGATCCACCGAATGAGGGAATCTTTGAGGCCACGGAGGTCACTGTCGAAGGGCTCGTCGAGATGGCCTTCGGAGTTCATGACTCTTGGCTGATCCAGGGCGGGCCGAGCTGGTTCCGTTCCGAGAAATTCGATATTCAAGCGAAAGCGGGCGACGCCGCAAATCAAGAACTGAGTGGGCTTAGCGGGGACCAGGGAGCGGCATTAAAGCACCGCATGCTTCAGGCGCTTTTGACAGATCGCTTCAAACTGGCGGTTCACCGTGAAACCAAAGCTCTTCCGGGATATGCGCTGGTCATCGCGAAGAATGGTCCCAAACTTCGGGAAGCCGACGGAATCGAGGGCGTCGAAGGCGAATGGGGCAGCAATGCACAGGGCCTGCTTTCATTTCGACGGACGCCCATGGCGACGCTGGCGGAGTTTTTGTCAGACAGCTTGGGCTGCACTGTGGTGGATCACACCGGGCTCAAGGGAGAATATAATTTCACATTTCAGTGGACATCCGTACAAACCGAGGCTGAGACATCCGCAGGGCAGGAAGGCGGCAAGCAGGCCGCCAACAACCCGCACATGCTCGAAGCTTCCGAGCCCTCGATCTTCACGGCGATTCAGGAGCAGCTTGGCCTGAAACTGGAACCAGCCAAGAACCCTGTCGAAGTCCTCGTCATTGATCATGCCGAGAAGCCATCGCTCAATTAGCGGCGAGAGCGTTTAGCTGGATTTGCAACACGACCCCTCACCCGTCCCGCTCCGGCTGATGAAAGCGCCGGCAGCGGGACACCCTCTCCCCAGGGGAGAGGGCTGTCTTCGCTTTTCGATTTATGCTTGTGCTGCAAGGAGGGTGGAAGGGTAAAAGGCAAAAGTCTAAAGGTTAGACGTGACCCCAGCCGGTCAGCCTTCACCCTTTACCCTTTACCCTTTACCCTTTACCCTCTAACCTTTACCCTTTTGACGGCGGCAGCTCCGCTGCCGCACTCCGGAGCTACAACCCTCGCTCGCCGATCTCGAAGGCTTTGAGGACGGCCTGGGCTTTATCGAGGCATTCCTGGTATTCGCGGGAAGGGACGGAGTCAGCGACGATTCCGGCGCCGGCTTGCAGGTAGGCGCGATGGCCCTTGACGAGCACCGTGCGGATAACGATGCAGGAGTTGAGATTGCCGGAAAAGTCGAGGTAAAGGACGGCGCCGCCGTAGAGCCCGCGGCGCGTGGGTTCGAGCTCGTCGATGATCTCCATGGCTCGGACCTTGGGCGCACCAGTGAGGGTGCCGGCGGGAAAGCAAGCCGCGAGCGCCGAGTAGCTATCCGCATCTGGGCGCAGGCGGCCGCGAATCGAGGAGACCAGGTGCATCACGTGGGAATAGCGCTCGACGAACATGATTTCCTTGGGGCGCACGCTCGAGAACTCGCACACCCGCCCGATGTCGTTGCGGCCCAGGTCAACCAGCATGATGTGCTCGGCGCGCTCCTTCTCGTCGGAGCGCAGTTCTTCTTCGAGCCGCTTGTCCTCGTCCTCGGTTTTGCCGCGGGGGCGCGTTCCGGCGATGGGCCGGTACTCGACTTCGCGCCCCGAAACCTTGACGAGCATTTCCGGCGACGAGCCGAGGATGGTCGAATCGCCCATGCGAAGGTAGTACATGTAAGGCGAGGGGTTTACCGCCCGTAGGGCGCGGTAAATGGCGAATGGGGGAACGCGCACGGGCGCTTCGAGACGCTGCGAGACGACCACCTGGAAGATGTCGCCGGCGCGAATGTATTCCTTCGAGCGCTCGACCATGCTTTCGTAACGCCGCCGTGACATGTTGTGACGCACGCGGAACGGTCCGCGCGGCACGCGCACGCGCGGCTGCTCGAGCGGGCGACGCAGCAGGCTTTCCAGGGGCGCAAGTTGGCGCACTGCGGCGTCGTATTTGGCGCGCAGCGTGCCGCTGCCTTCCTCCGTCAGAACATTCGCAATCAAAAAGAGGCGGTGCTGCACGTGGTCGAAAGCGACGAGGTTCGCAAAGTACATGAACGCCGCGTCGTCCAGGTCAACGTCCATTTCGACGCGGGGCGGAAGCCGCTCCAGCCTGCGCACTGCTTCGTAGGCAAGAAAGCCCACTGCGCCGGCTGTGAAAGGCGGCAGGCCGGGCAGCGTCACGGAGCGATAACGATCGCCCACCCGGCGCAGGCAGTCGAAGATGTCGCCGGTCTCAACCGTCCGGTGTGCACCGCGGGTGATGGTGACGCGGTCGCCGCGCGAAGTAATCACCTGAAAGGGGTCGGTGCCAAAAAACGTGTATCGCCCCACACGCTCGCCGCCCTCGACACTTTCGAGCAGAAAGCTGTAGGGATGCGCATGAGTTCCGGGGCCTCGACGGCTCGCCACGGCAGAAGTCTCAGAGGAAAGTCGCAGATAAGCAGAGACAGGGCTCAGCAGGTCCGCCACGATCGTGCGATAAACGGGCAGAACATTGCCGTGGCGCGCCAAGCGCTTGAATTCGGCGAAGCTGGGTTGAAGGTCGGGCATAATCGAAGTCATCAGTTGTCAGTTTTCAGTCATCAGTTAAAAAAACGCAATACCACAAGCAGCAATAAGACGGTTTGAACTGACAACTGACAACTGACGACTGTAAACTAACTCACCGACCGATCCAGGACTTGCCGCACCGCCTGCTCCATCAAGGCGCGTGGGGCGGTGAGGCCGGTCCAGATTTCGAATTGGCGAGCTCCTTGCGCCACCAGCATTTCGAGCCCTGAAATCGTGACCAGGCCGCGCCCACGGGCTTCGTTGATGAAGCGCGTAGCGAGCGGATAATACACCATGTCGAAAACCACGCGGGTGTGCAGCCGCGCCAGGTCGAGCGGCGACTCATCCGTGTGAGGGTACATGCCGACGGGCGTAGCATTAATCACCGCATCTGCTTCCAGTCCCTCGGCGCTCGCCCAGGAAACCGCTTCGCCCTCGACCGCGCGCGCCAGGCGCCGCGCCATTTCCTCGCGGCGCGCGGCGACCAGCACGTGAGCGCCCTCGGCGCGCAAGGCGTAGGCGGCGGCGCGGGCCGCTCCACCCGCGCCCAGAATCAGCATGCGGCTGCCGGAGAGCCGCAGGCGCTTGGTGAGCACCTCGACCACCGCCGCGGCGTCCGTGTTCCAGCCCATCCACTTGCCGCGCCGCACGGCGACGGTATTGCACGCCCCGATGCGCGTGGCCAGCGGATCGGCCCAATCGAGCGCCCGCAGCATGGCACCCTTATAGGGCATGGTCACCGCGAACCCCGACAAGCCCGCCTGTCGCGCAAAGGTGATGAAGTCCGGCAGTTGGCCGGTCTCGCAAGGCAGGAAGACAGCATTCACGTGCTTGGCCTGGAAAGCCGCGTTCTGCATGGCGGGCGACAGTGAAATCGAGGCGCGCGAGCCGACCACGCCATAAAGCTGTGTGTGCGGGTTCAGCCGCTCGACCTGGTAAACGGAACGCATCAGGTTCACCGCGATCTGGCCGGGAACCACGGCGTGGTTTCCCGGGGAAGCGTAAGTGATGGCCGAACCCCAGAGCAGCGCCAGCAACCGCGAGGGAATGCCCGCCGCTCCCATGGCCAACGCCGCCAGCTTCGGAGTCCGGCGGTGGCAAGACTTGAGGAGTTGGCGGAACTGGAGGTTGTCGCGCAGATGCTGGGCCTGCGTCGCCACTTTGACCATGTCCACCGGAAGCCGCGCCAGTTGGCGATAGACACTGCCCAAAGAGGACGTGCGGCGGAAGTTGTGATAGGAGGCGATGATTTTGGCGGGATGGAACTGCCCCAGCAGAGTGGAGCCGCCCTGCTTGATGGACTCGAGTTCGATATCGACTGACTGGCAACCCGCTCGCACTGCGACGGCCAGGACCGCAGCCTGCTCCTCGACGCTGCCTTTATAAGCTCCTCCTGCCTCTTCCCTTCGGCACGTGGCGATAACTTGCGGAAGGTGCAGACGCGAGAGCGTCTGATGGAGCGAGACTTCGAAGTCGGCGAAGTTCTGGAGATAGTCTAGGCGCAATTCGTAGCCCACCCCGGCAGAACTGAAGCGGCTGGCTTGGGATTCCATCGCCGCCAGGGTGGGACCCGCCAGCGTAATGAAGATGCGCGGTGTGGTGGGTTTCGCCAACAACGACTTCCCGTCCTTTGTGGGTTTCAACGAATTGACTATAAGGGTTTTGACCGAAGAAACGCAAGAATTTTGCGGCCAGTCGGGTCTGGTTCTGGTCCCGCCGTCGCGGCATAAGCATTGCGCTCGGTTCATCCCACCGAGTTTCGGGACGATCCTGCGCGCAGCTTGAATTCTTGCCTCCGGCATGTCATCTGCTATAGTCAGTGAGTACCGAGCCCGCAGGTGCTTGGCCGGGCAGCAAGGCGCTCTCTGCGCCAGCGAACTTCGGCACGCCTCGGCTGGGTCGCCTCAGCTTATGGATGATTTTCAAAACACTATTGCTGCACAGAATTCGGCGAGTGGATTTCAAGCGCTCTGCGCGCTGCTGGTTGCGGCTTCGCTCTCGCTTCCAGCCTTCGCTCAAACCCGGCTTGAGGACCATTTCCGGGCGATCGCCTGGCCGCCCTACCAGGATGAGACGGCGCAGTTGATGCACGAGTACCTGCGCATCAATACGTCGAATCCGCCTGGGAACGAACTGGCGGCGGCAGAGTTTTTCCATCGGCTTTTCGAGCGGGCCGGAATTCCCAACACTATTTATTTCTACGCTCCCGGGCGCGCCGATTTCTATGCCGTCATCAAAGGTGATGGAACGCTTCGGCCCTTGATCTTGCTGAACCACATGGACGTGGTGCAGGCAGACCCGAGTGGCTGGCGGCTGCCGCCTTTTTCGGGCGAAGTATTGAATGGAGAAATGTACGGCCGCGGCGGGCAGGATATGAAGGACGAAGGGCTGCTGCAGGCGATGGCGATGCTGATTGCAGCCCGCCAGCACTTGCCCCTGAAGCGCGATTTGATTTTCCTTGCCACCTCGGACGAGGAAGTCGACGGGACGGGCAGCCGTTGGATATTGGAGAATCATCCGGAACTGGTGCGTAACGCGGAATACTTGATCACGGAGGGTGGTTCGAACCTGATCATTCGTGGACGGGGAACGATTTACGAAGTCGGTGTAGGGGAGAAGGCCCCGTATTGGCTTCGTCTCACCGCCTCTGGCCGAGGCGGCCACGGTTCGATCCCCATTCCGGACTCGGCGCCAAACCGGTTGGTGAAGGCTCTCGCCCAAGTGGTGGACTGGCAACCGCCCATCCACCTGCTGCCTTCCGTCGAGCAGTACTTCCGCGTGATCGCCGCGCTCGAACCGGAACCGCGCGCCGCACAGTTCCGCGACATCCGTAAGGCGCTTCAAGATCCCGAATTCGCGCGAAGCATGACCCGGGACGAAGAGTACAATTTTC
The DNA here is from genome assembly GCA_049508935.1 of Terriglobia bacterium. Classification (GTDB taxonomy): domain Bacteria; phylum Acidobacteriota; class Terriglobia; order UBA7540; family UBA7540; genus CAVROP01. Next base: position 13,610 of record JBELAJ010000091.1, read on the forward strand.
TGCTGCGCGACACGGTCTCTCTAACCGTCCTTCATGCCTCCAACCAGACCAACGTAATTCCCGACACGGCTTACGCGGAGCTTGACGTGCGACTGCTTCCGGATGAAGACCCCAAGGTGTTTCTGGGCCAGCTTCGAAGCGCACTGGCGGATGACGCAATCCAGATTACGTCTGCCAACCGCTTCAAGCCTCCAAACTCTTCCTCCACGGACACCAGCCTTTACCGGTTGATTGAGCAGGTGGTGCACCAATACAATCCGCGCGCAATCGTTGCGCCGGCTTTGGGCGGCGGGTACACCGAGAGCCAGATGTATCGCCCTCTGGGAATTACTTGCTATGGGTTCAACACCATGGAAGTGACGCCGGAAGTGGACGCCACTGAGCACGCCGCTAATGAACGCGTGCCCGTCGAGCAGCTTCGCCGAGGAGTGAAGGTTTTGTATGAACTGGTTGCACGAGCGGCGAATCAGTAGCAAAGATGAAGCGTGAATATCCAGATCGTCCTATCGTCGGCGTGGGCGGAGTCGTTATCCATCGCCAGCGCGCTCTCCTGATTCGCCGCGGCTGCGAACCGCTGAAGGGCCAGTGGTCCATCCCCGGCGGCATGCTCGAACTTGGTGAAGAATTGGCGGAAGGTGTGCGGCGCGAGTTGAAAGAAGAGACGGGCCTGGACGTCGAGCCAATCGCAATCGTGGCGGCCTTCGACCGCATCACTCGCGAAGGCGAACGCGTCAAGTACCACTACGTAATCGTGGATTATGTTTGCCGGCTAAAGGGAGGAAAGCTCAAGCCCGCTTCCGACGTCACCGATGCCCGCTGGGTGCGCCGCGAAGAGATGCTTCAGTATAACCTGACCGAGATGGCGACGAAAGTGATCCTGCAATCATTTGAGTTCTTCGAGAAAAGAGAAAAGGCGCGTTAGGCGCGTGAAGCAGTCGGCTACGTGTCCTTTGCAAGCTCGAGCGCCTCAGCCGGAGTCACTGCCCTTAAACCAAGCACCGATTGCGCGTTGACGTCCCTTAAGACCCGCTCCTCGGCGCTTACTACAATGGGGTGAGAATTTAGTGCCGCTCTAATGACGTACTCGTCTTCACGCGGAACTCTGACGCCGGGAGGCAATTCAGGTGCTGGAGATACCTCGACGACAAACTTCGAAGAGTTATAGATCACTTCCCACAGAAATTCACTGGTCTTATAAAGCAGCGAAGGGACTGAAAGCAGCTTTTTGAGGTGACGTGAGTACCTTTCAGCGAGCTCATTGTCGGCTACTACGCTATGGCAATTCTCACCGATCATACGAACAAGCTCGCTCGCGGTCTGGTCGGGATTTCCGGCTTCATCCACGCCCTTTATGGCGTGGTAGATAACCATAACATCCAGCAGGAATCGGTGCTTCACGCGTTATGTCTTCTTGAGGGCGTCCAGAAACTCGGTCAGTTCCCTCAGGCTTTGTTCAAAAAATCCGGGAAGGCCACCGTCAACTTGGCCGTGCTCGTTGATTCCAAGGCGTTTCACCTGGGCGGTCCCCTCGACGTTTTCAAAGTAGTGAAGCGCGACATCGTCTTTCGTCCACTCACCTCTGCCTATCGCGTTGAGAACCTCGTGTAAGACATGCTCACTGTGGGTCTCAATGAAGAACTGGATGTTCTCCTTCTTGGCTACCGTGAGCAGCATGCGCGTGAGCTCGCATTGTCGCTTGGGATGAAGGTGGGCTTCGGGTTCCGAAAGCAGTATTGTTTCGTTCGACCGGGTAAGAAGGATCGGAACGAAAATGAACGGAATCTGGTTTGCGCCCGTACCCTCATTGGCAAAAAGGGTTTCACTGCGGCTGTCACTAGTGTGCTTGGCCCAGATCTTGACCCTTTTCCCCGGAACAACTTCGAAGTCGATGGAGATATGGAGTAAATCGCTAAGTTGCTCTGACAGCCTCTCCTTGAGTCTTCTGTCTGAGGCTAGCGCGTTCGGTAACGCAAGCGCCCGGTCGTGAAGCGTCATCAATTCCACATTGCCCGGCGGATTTTCGGTGATTGGGTATCCCCACTCCTCGAAGCCCCGAAGAGGGAATACTGGATGTATTGACCGCAGCAAGCTGCTTGGAACAGCGCCAAGCCACTGGGAAACCTCGTTGTACTCCAGCAAAGCCTCGGGTGGTGGGGTGAAGCCTTGTTTTTGACGGTCATATTCATATCCACCATGACCCGTTAGTTGGAATGTGGGCGATATCTGCAGGAAGTATTTCACGCCGGGTAGCTGAATAATTGGGGTTTTCGGGGAACGACCCCGAACAAACTCCCAGGTGGTGTTGGTCCCCGCTACCTCCAGCGAGCCGGTGTGGTAGGCGAGTTCGTTCGTTCTGATCCGTAACTGAGTATTAACGACAGCTTGTTCCACGCGACCGATGGGTCTTTGCGCGCGCACGACACCCGTGAACCCGAGATGAACGTCCTCCCCGCTTTCACGGACGATTTCTTCGAATTTCCCCACGTCCACACTGAGCAGGGACGAGTACTGGTATGGCTCGGATACTGACGGTACGTGAGCGGCCGGTGGTTGGCATAAGTACTGGTCATTCCGGAGGGCTGCCTGCCGAAGGAGTAAGAGCGCCTGAAAGATGCTCGACTTGCCACTGTTATTGGGCCCGATGAAGACAGTAATCGGCGCGGCCTCAATCGTGGTGTCCTCGTGAAGTTTAAAGTTTTTGAGGTGGACGCTTTTCAGCATGGCGCAATTATAGCGCAAATCGCATGGGCCTTCAGACCTTCACCTTCTCAACTTTTCGACTCTCGACTTTCGACTCTCGACTCCGCCAAACAAAAAGCCCCTGGCCGTACGCTGACCGCACGACCAGGGGCCCGGGATACTGATTGGGTTTGGCTTTTCTCCATCCTGCATCGGGGAGAGGCGCCGCACAGCGCCCTTGCCACTAACCCTCTGTCGCTAGCGAGAGGTTCCCACAAGTGGGCACGTGCCAGACGCCTTAAGCCTCAGCACCCTCGCTACAGTTACTTTCTATCGACATGGATCACCTCCTTTCTAGCTACCGTGATAATAAAATCCGGTTGAATGCGAGTCAAGAAAAAAACGCACTTACATCAGCCGCCATTCTTTTTCTGGCCAGCCGGCCTTGCCGACCAGCGGCACAAACTGGCAGGGATCGAGCACGCGCGTTTTCACTTGTCCGGCCTGTTTGTGATAGAGCAGAAGGTCCTGGTGGCGGAGGTCTCCGACCGGAATCACCAAGCGGCCTTCTTCCGCAAGCTGCTCGAGCAAGGCGGGGGGCACAACCGGCGCGGCGGCAGTAACGATGATGACGGCATAAGGCGCAGCCACCGGGTAACCCTCACTTCCGTCGCCCACGATCACTTCCACTCCCTCGTACCCAAGGCGTGCCAGGCGCTCGCGTGCCGTTTCCGCCAGCGCGGGGTTACGTTCCACGGTGTAAACTCTCGCGCCCAAATAGGCCAGGATCGCCGCTTGATACCCGCTCCCGGTCCCCACTTCCAGAGCCTTGTCTCCGGCCTCGACGCGGGCTGCCTCCGTCATGGCGGCGACAATGTAAGGCTGGGAAATCGTCTCCGCATCGCCTAGCGGCAATGGCCGATCATCGTAGGCAGCCCTTAGCAGAGCCGACGGAACAAACTCGTGGCGCGGTACGTGCAGCATGGCGTCCAGGACCCTCTGGTCGTGGATGCCGCGATGCCGCAGTTGGATTTCGACCATCAATCGGCGTTCTTGTGCAAATGGTATCGGCTCGGTCATGTCGCAAATCGTCGGGCAGGAGGCCGGGCCCGGACCGGGAATCCGGGCAGCATTACCTGCCGCTGGGCAATCACGTGCCTTAATCATCGCTCCACACCTTACGCGCGTCCAGAGTTTTTTCTGCGAGGGCGGCAAGGTCGTCGCGCCCAGTGCAGGGTTGCCTCTGCCGCAAAGTGTGAGAGAATCTTCTGTAGGGGCGGCCCTCGTGGCCGCCCTGGGCAACCACAGGGGTTGCCCCCACAAACCCAGCATGAACCGCGAAAAATACTCCCGTCAGATTCTGTTCCCGCCCATCGGCGCGGAAGGGCAGGAGAAGCTGCTCGAATCCAGGGCCGTAATTCTGGGCTGCGGAGCGCTCGGCACCGCCCAGGCCAACGCACTCGCCCGCGCGGGCGTGGGAACGCTGCGCATTGTGGATCGCGATTTTGTGGAAGAGTCGAACCTGCAGCGTCAGATCCTGTTCGACGAGGCGGACACCCGCGAGCGAATGCCGAAAGCCATCGCTGCGGCGCGCAAGCTGAACCAGATTAATTCCGAAGTCAAAGTCGAGGGTGTGGTTGAAGACGTAGACAACCGCAACATCGAAAAACTGGTCAGCGGTTTCCAGGTGGTTTTGGACGCCACGGATAATTTCGAGGCGCGCTACCTCCTGAACGATGTCGCAGTGAAACTGGGTCTACCCTGGATTTACGGCGCCGTGGTGGCGAGCTACGGCATGACCATGACGATCCTTCCCGAGAGCACGGCCTGTCTGGCCTGCCTGTTTCCCAGTCCGCCCGAGGGTGCGCACGAAACGTGTGACACGGTGGGCGTGATCAGCCCCGCAGTTTCGTGGGTTGCGGCCATCCAGGTGACGGAGGCGCTGAAGATTCTGCTGGGCCGGCGCCAGGAGTTGCACGGAGCGATGCTGGCCTACGACATCTGGAAAAACCAGCTCCAGGAAATCCGGCCGCGTAAAGACCCGCAGTGCCGGGTTTGCGGCGCCAAAGAGTTCGCCTACCTCAACCGGACCGCGCCAACTCACACCAGCCTTTGCGGGCGCGATTCCGTGCAGATTCACGCGGCAGCGACGAGGCAGTTGGACCTTGCGGAGTTGAGGGCTCGCCTCGAGCAATTCGGCCGAGTACGGGCCAACGACTTCCTGCTCGTCTTCGCAGTCGATGCCTACGAATTGACGGTCTTCTCCGACGGCCGCGCCATCGTGAAAGGCACGCACGATCCCGCTGTGGCGCGCAGCGTTTATGCCAAGTACATCGGAGCTTAGTTAGCCCGCTGCGGAGAAACCCTCTTCGCCTGTCATTCCGAAGAGCCGCAGGCGATGAGGAATCTCGCAGAGCCCTGAAAACAAACCCGAGCGAGATTCCTCGCCTCGCTCGGAATGGCAAGGGAACGGGCTTTCCCGCGACGTGTCAGTTCGACGGAATGTAGCCGACTTTCTGTCACTGTTTCCGCCTCCCCTTGCCTCTCCACGCCTGAGTTCGTTTTCGAAAAATGCGCTGATTTTGCCCTTTTCATGCCCTGTTTTGCGCTAATTGGCGCGCAAAACGCGCAGAATTTGCAGCATTCAAAAAGTGATTTTCCTTTGTTTTCAAGTACTTCTTAGCTTCGTTCCCACTATTTTTCATTTTTTGTAGTTCCCTACATTCCCCCATAGCCGGGACCCTTCCGTCTTCTCTATCGCCTCAGCGCGCCCACGCCGTCGCCTACGACAATCTGTCCGTAACATGACCATGGTGGTAGGCTATCACGGGCCGACCGGTTTGTCAAGCGAAAAATGCGAAAAACCCCGCGGCGCTACGCGCTACCCTCCACGAAAGAAGTGGGATTTGTAAAATAAGCCCCAACGGGGGTCGGAATCGCCCATTCGTCGGCTGGCGCCGGGCGAAGCGTTGGGGCTCTGCGGCTTTTGACGCTGGATAATTCCTTCAGGACTAATGCGCGTGCGGCAGAACGCTCCACGGAAGAGCCGCGGAGTCCCGGCAGCCGGACCGACGAGTGCTGCACCAGCACAAGCTTCCTCGAAGGGGACTACGGGGGAGTCAGGAGTTGCACTTCTACAGGCAGGAGCCTACACATGAAAAGCGATCTTTGCGGCACGCGCAAGTCCAAACTCTAGCCCCCCGTCTTTCCCGCGGCGCAACCGGTCCAATTCTTTCAGCGTTGCGTCGGAATCGGCTTTCCCGTATTCTGAAAGCCATGGATGTACAACTCACCCCGGATCAAAAAGCCTTCGCCCGCCGCGCGATTGAAAGCGGACGGCTGCACTCGGAACAAGACGCCGTGCAAGAGGCGCTTGCTTTGTGGGAAGAACGCGAGCGGCAACGGGCGGAATTTCTTCTGACCCTCGACGACGCCAAGGCTTCGCTTGCCCGTGGCGATGGCCGCATTATCACCCAGGAATCCATGCGGCAGCTTGCCCAGGAAGTGAAGGAACGCGGACGCGCGCGCCTTCTCGCTGAACTTACCACGTCCCGCTGATGGCACATCGCTTAGCGCCCCGCGCCGAAACCGATCTTGACGATATCTGGT
>JBELAJ010000092.1:0-29772 GCA_049508935.1 Terriglobia bacterium
CTGGGCTTGCAACAATTCGGTAGTACCCCACGTGGGTAATACAACCCGCTCATGGCAACTCCATGAGAATTCAACTACATCCCGCTCTTTTTAGCGCACTCGCAGTAAACTACCGCTAGGGCCCGTGGAAGCACAAAGCACTGAAAGCCCGATTGGACCTTTCAATTAGAGGCGGGCGGGTGTACATTTGCGGTAGGGCGAAAACTGAAAACGGAAATTCTGGCTCAGGTGTACATTAGCCCGCGGTCGGCAAAAAATCCCTAAAACCCTAGCTTTTAGCAGAGGAGAAGGACATGCGCGCACGTACCAAATTCTTCCCCACAGCCATCTCGAGTATGCTGATCTTCGGAGCAATGCTGGCTGGTCTCATGCTCTCATCGCCGCGGTGCCAGGCACAGGGCCTGGTAAGCAACGATCTTTATCGCCTCCGCGCCGTGGGCCAAGCGGCGCTTTCGCCTGAGGGCCATCGGATCGCGTACACCGTGACCATGCACAATCGTCCCGGGCGACCTTACTCCCAGGTTTGGATCATGGACCTTTCCACCGCGGCGTCGATCCGTTTGGGCAGCGAGAAGGAGGCAAGTTCGCACCCCACTTGGTCGCCTGATGGCAAGTGGTTGAGCTACTCGGCCGGTGGGGGCGACAAGTCCGGGCTGTGGGTGGCGCACGCCGATGGCTCTGGCGGAACATTCCTTGCGCCGACGAGCGGTACCAACTCCCCATTGCCCGAGCAGGGTGAAAGCGTTACGTGGTCGCCGGACAGCAAACAGATTGCCTTCGTTTCATCCACACCGGGACCGGAAACTGCCGAGGCGAGCGGTGACCCGATGGTGATCACACGCTACCTCTACAAACCTACCGCAAGTGAGGGGCTCTCGCACTTCAATGACAATCGCCGCCTTCACATTTTCACCGTTGATGTTGCTACCCACCAGGTGCGCCAGCTTACCCAGGGCTCGAACGATGAGCATTCCATTGACTGGTCCCCCGACGGCAAGGAAATCCTCTTCGTCTCCAATCACGAGCCCAACGCGGATGAGTTCTTTAACTACGACATCTTTGCACTGAAGGTGGCCGACGGCAGTGTGCGCCGCCTGACGGCCACGGAAAGCTTGGAAACTGCTCCACGCTGGTCCCCCGATGGAAGGCGGATTATTTTCGCGGGCAACCGGCGGGGCCTTACCGACCGCGAAACCAACATGGAAGACTCGCACGCGTGGTTGATGGACGCGGATGGGTCGCACCGGCACGAAGTGAGCGGCATGGTCGACAACCGCCAGGGCCTCCCTCGCTGGTCGCCGGATGGCAACGCGGTCTATTTCACGGTGCAGGAACGTGGCAGCGTCCACTTGGCGCGGTTGCCGATTTCCGACTCCGGCCTTCCGGGCCAACCTGAAAAGGTAGCAGATGAATTGGGTGCGGTGGGCGGATTTTCCGTTGGCCCGGATGGTCTCTTGGCCTATGCGATCGCCACGCCGCAGGACATGCCGGAGCTTTATCTGAAAAAGGCCAACGGCACGCCGCGACAATTGACCGATTTGAACGAAGCGGTCCTCAAAGGGAAGCCGCTCGGTGCCGTGGAATCCTTCACCTTCACAAGCAACGACAACAAGTATGAAGTGGAAGCTTTCTTGACCAAGCCCGTGGGGTTGGTGGAAGGCTTGCCTGACATGGCGGCAGCGCCCAAGCATCCCCTCATCGTAGTCCTCCATGGCGGACCACACGGCCAGAACGGCCCGGCCTTTGCTTTCAAGAACCAGGTCTACGCCTCTCACGGCTGGGCGACGCTTCAGGTGAATTATCGCGGGTCCACCGGTTACGGACAAAAATTTGCGGACGCGGTCTTCGGCGACCAGAACGGGAACGAAGCCCAGGACGTGTTGTATGCCGTCAGTGCTGCCGTGCGCCGCTATCTTTGGCTCGATCGTGAGCGTATGGGCGTTGAAGGCGTGAGCTACGGCGGCCAGCTTTCCGAATGGCTGATTACCCAAAACAACGAGTTCAAAGCGGCGATTCCCATCGCCGGCGTTGCGAATCTAATTAGTTATAACTACATGACATATTACAATCAATATGAAGAGATGGAATTTGGCCAATTTCTGCACCAGGGTAACTGGATGGATTTCGCCTGGCAACGCTCCGCGCTCAAATACGCGGCTAACGTTCACACCCCCACCCTGCTCATGCACGGGGAGAATGACCCCGACGTGCCCATTGCTGAGGCGGAACAGTACTACATTGCGCTCAAGGATGTGGGCGTCGAAACCGTCTTTGTTCGTTACCCACGCGAAGGGCACGGCCTGGCCGAAACCCAGCACCAGGTGGATTCCACCGATCGGTGCATCGCATGGTATGAGAAACACTTTCCGCGGCCGGGCGCCGAAGGGGTCACGAACGTCCAGCCGTAGCTGTGGGGCCGTGTGCCATGTCGATCTTGTATTGACGCGCGAGAGCGGCACGATTATGGTAATCGCGCGGAAACGCAGGCGAAATCGGAAACCGAGGCTCATTCGATCAGAAAGCGAACCTACTCCTAAGGTGTAATTGATTTTCCTTCCCACCGCTGGTATTGAAGAGGACGGAGGACCGATGATCCCTCTTGTGGCAGTGGTAGCTGATGACGTCGCGGTGCGGGAATCGCTTGAGAGCTTAATCAGGTCCGTCGGCATGGCAGTGACGGTGTTCGCCTCGGCGGAGGAGGTCCTGAACTCGGCTCATCCGAACAAGCTGGACTGCCTCATATTGGACGTGCGCATGCCGGGGATGAGCGGGATTGAACTCCACCGTCACGTGCTGGCTAGCAATTGTAAACTACCGGTGGTTTTCATTACGGCGCACGGATTTGACGAACGAGCGAGGTCGGAATCTTCCTCGGCTTGGACAGTCGCGTACTTGACTAAGCCATTCAGTGACGATGAATTGCTTGATGCCGTCCACGCGGCTTCAAGATTGAAATCTGAGCCGCAACCGTAGATGTCGAGTGTGTGAGGGCGAAATCAATATCCCGCTCGGCAGGGTACTGAACGGCGAAATTAGCAGCTCGGTAATAGTAGTTGACACTAAGGGTTTATACGGATTGCGCCCGACGCCGTGCATCACAAGTGCCTTCATTACGGTCGGAGGCTGCTGCGCCACCAGTGCATTGCTCGCCGCACGGGAGAGCCCGGGTTGGCCGCGCAGGTCATCTCGAGTGATGGGTCTGAGAGGTTTCGCCATTATCAGCATTCCCTTCGCGTTGACAGTTGAGCATATATTATCGCGCCTCGCCTGGAGAGCATCCTCACAAAAGAAGGCATCCGCTCGACTCCCCTTTCCAACCAGAACTTCATGACCTTCCACATCTCTTCCCGGACGGCTGGATTGTCAAAGTTCAGATCCGGTTGGTGGCTGAAAAACCGGTGCCAGTAATAGGACTTGGAAACCGGATCTCAGGCCCAGTTTGAGAGTTCGGTGTCGGTAAAGATAATGCGGGCTTGCTGATAGGGATCGGGAGTGTCGCTCCACACGTACCAATCACGGCGCGGGTTGCTCTTGGATTGCCTTGCCTCCTGAAACCACGGGTGCTGGTCGGAAGTGTGATTCATGACCAGTTCTGTGAGGACTCTCATTCCCCGCCGATGCGCCTGATCCAAAACCAATTGGAAGTCTTCCAAGGTACCATAGGAAGGGTGAATGTTCGTATAGTCGGCGATATCGTAACCGTCGTCCTTGAGCGGCGAAGGATGAAAGGAAAGTAGCCAAATCGTATTGACGCCTAAGTCTTCGAGGTAATCCAGCTTTTGCGCGAACCCGGGGAAGTCTCCTGTCCCGTCGCCGTTGCTGTCGCAAAAGGCGCGCACATGGACCTCATAGAAGATCCCATCCTTATACCAAAGCGGATCGTCCGGAGGCTTATTGGAGGTCCTGGATGAGGCCCAAACGCCCGCGTTGTTCCTCCTGCTGCTGGAGCTCGGCCAGCAGGCGGACATGCTTTTCAAAGTCGACCGGCCCCCGGTTATCGGGATCAACCAATCGGAAATCCCAAAGCTCAGACCCTTGGTAAAAATCCGGGACTCCCGGAATCGTGATCTTAAGAAATTGCTGGGCGAGGGAGTTGAGTGCTCCGTAGTAGGCAACCTCCCGAAACAGACGGAGGAAGTCGGACAAGAACGCGTTGTCTCTCGATGGCTTGGTGATGGATTTAATAAAGCGGGTGCCAGTCGATATCAAAGAACGAAGCGTTGGCAGAGCCGGGACCGTCTTCAAGCACATCCCTCCACCAGGGGTTTTCGATCCCGGCGGCCATGTGGTTAGGGACGATGTCCAGGAGCAGACCCATGCGATGTTCCTGGAGCTTCGCCGCCAAGGCCTCGAGATCCTGCTCGGTCCCAATCTCACTATTGATGTGGGAGGGATCTGTGACGTCGTAGCCGTGGAGACTGCCGCGCCGCGCTTGCAGCAGGGGTGAAGCATAGATATCCGTCACACCGAGCTGGTCCAGGTAATCCACCAGCGCCCGCGCTTGCTCGAAGCGAAACTGCGCGTTGAACTGGAGCCGGTACGTCGCCAAAGGAATCCGCAGTGTGGCCATTATCTTCTACCAAGAAGAATCTAGCGCCGGGCTTTAGCTCGGCGCCGGCCGCCCTAAAGGGTGGCGCTACTCCGCAATACGCAGAGAGAGTTTTTCTGCTAGAGCCCGAAAGTGATCGATCCACGAGCTTGCGTTTTGGCCTTCCGCTGTGCCCTTTTTCTGGAAGTCTGGGTATGCGGTTTGCAGCAACTCATAGCAGATGTTTTGAATCGTCGCGAGGTTCACTTCCAGCGGCAGTGAACGTGCCATACCCACCGCCGCATCGAGTCTACTGAGCAACTCCACATTGGCAGGGTCAGCTCGTAAGCCCTTGGCCATCCTTTCGAGCCTCATCCGGAGCGTGTATTCCAAAGTCGGTACGTCGAGGGCTACCGTAGCGCCCTCGGCATCGCCGATGAGATTTCGGATGCCATCGAAATCCAATTGCTCGCTCCCCAAAGCCTTCCGGAGCCGAGTGTTCAATACAAATTCGGCAGCGCCATAAAAGGCTCGGGGAATCATCACGGACCCTCCCACTCTCGCCAATGTCCGCATCATTGACAACAGATGGGGGAAGAGGTTGTCAAAAGCCGCATCGGCTTCGCCCCATTCCGACTCGATGATGCGTTTCAGGATTCTCTGTTGCTCGTCACGGAAGATTACCTTGAGAGGGTAAGGATCGCCCTCGAGGCTCTGTTGCAGGCGCCGGCTTACCTCCTCCAGATCGCCGCGCGAAAAGGGCTCCCTGAGTGCCGCGCTTGCGGCCTCGTAGGCCTCGGCGCTGCTGGCTTTCAGGACACCGCCGATCGGGTTGTAGTCGCCACGGTCAATTGCGGTGAAGCCCAAAACGGCCGACTCTTGGGTGATCTCGGAGGTGAATCTCGCCAGACCCCCCGCCAGCCGCTGCTCGTGCTTTTCCCCTTTGTCGAGGCTAAAACCGGCTTGGCGTTCCACTTTGTAACAATAAATATGTGTGTCAGATTCGTAGGGTTCATAAAGAGACCTGATGGCATAGTGAGCGCTGACCTTTCGCAGGTCAACAAAGTTGGTCTGGGCGGACTTTTGGTAAATGCGGCCGCCATCTCCCTGGTCGGGAATATTACTCTTGGCTTGGCTCAACTTCTCGATGAAAAGCCTTTGCGGGGGATTGCCGAAAAGCTCCTCGGCCAGTTGGGCGGCGCGGCCAGCGTATTGAATTACCTGGACGGTTTCAATTCCCGACAATTCATCGAAGAACCAACCGCAGCTCGTGTACATCAACATGGCATGTCGCTGAAGCTCCAGGAGCTTCCAGACCATTATTTTCTCAGTCTCATCAAGCTGCCGGGGGGCGTGCTTGGTAAGAAACGCTTCACGGCTCGCCCCGGAGCGGTCAAGGACGACATCAATGTAGTCATTTCGCGCCGCCCAGGGATCCTTCAGCAACCCCTTGGCTTTCTCCTCAAAAAGAGGGGCCAGCGTGTCGCGGAGCCAATCCAGAGCCGCGCGCAGGGGAGCGCGCCACTCCTGGTTCCACCCGGGATGGCCGCCGGAATTGCAGCCGCAATTGTTGCGCCAGCGTTCCACTCCGTGAACGCAACTCCAGGAGCTGTTGTCAAATATCTCGACCACGTGCGTCGGGGGATGCCGTTCCTGAAACAGCCCGTAATTGATGAGTTCGGCCAGACCCTTGGACTCGATGTAGTTCAAGGCATAGGCCAAGGCCATTTCACCGTGTCGGTGATGGTGGCCATACGTCTCCCCATCCGTGGCGATGTGCACGAGTTCGGGCCAGGGTCGAGTGTCCTCGGAAAAGGCCCCGAGAAGCCGCTCGGCGAACTTCTGGCCGTTGTCAAGCACCCCCTCAAAAGCCACGGCGCGGGAGATCGGACCGTCGTAGAAGAAAAGGTTAATGGTCTTGCCCGAGGGCAAGCGGAGACGGTAAACCATGGTTGGGTCAACGGAACCGTTGCCGGGAACCTTCCAATTACGACCGCCCACCTTCCTTACGCGGCGGGCCTGGTTAGGGGCAAGCACGGTGAACTTGATGCCGAGTTCAGCCAGGACCTCCAGGGTCGCGACGTCCACGGCTGTCTCGGGGAGCCACATCCCTTCCGGTCGGCGTCCAAACCGGTGTTCGAAGTCGCGGACCCCCCAGAATGCCTGTGTGTGTTTGTCGCGGTCATTAGCCAGAGGCATGATCATGTGGTTGTAGGGCTGCGCAAGGGCGGAACCATGCCCGGAAAAGGTCTTGGCGCTCTCAGCATCGGCCTCGCGAATCGCGCCATAGACGGCCGGATCGTTTGCCTCCATCCAGGAGAGCAAAGTGGGGCCGAAATTGAAGCTGATCTTGGCGTAGTTGTTCACAATGCTGACGATGCGTTTTTCCTCGTCCAAAATGCGAGCGGTTGCGTTCGGCGCGTAACTCAGCATCGACCCGTTCATTCCAGTCGTGATAGGGGTGCGCCGAATCCTGAAGTTCGACGGCCTCGAGCCAGGGGTTTTCGCGCGGCGGCTGGTAAAAATGTCCGTGAATGCAGATGTATCCCATGCTTTTGAGGTTACTCCAACCTTTGAAATACCCAAAACGATTTTGGGCACAGACTTAAAGGGACTTCTCCGGTGGAATTGAAACTTGGTGGAACGGAGCTTCCTGGCCCTCCCCAACGGCGATCCGCTGAATCCAGCTTGTTGTCCCAGGCGCCGACGGGAGCAGCTAGCAGGGCGGTTCGGAGTTCATCGCTGAAATTCGCCACAAAGAGCGCTTCTTCGCCATCGCTCCAACGCCGAACCTGTAGGGTCCTCTCCTTCTCAAAGCCGCGAACTTCCAGATGCTCCTTGCTGAGCCGGGCAAAGGCCCTCAGCGTCGTCCGCAGCTTGACCAGTTCCTGATAGAACTCCGAAAGCATTCGATGGGGAATTCGCCCGTGCTCCCTTCCTGTACGGCGCTGGCAGTCTGGGTCTCTACATTGTCGCCCCGCTGAAAGGGAATCTCCCTGAATTGTTCGCTGCCGCCCAGAAGCGCTTTCGTGGTCAACCCCCGCAGCAGGTCTTCCGCCATGGCGAGGACCGAGCAGAACTCTGGGATGCGGATGACTTTGACCCTTGGGAAGCGCTGCGTTGGGAAACCGTGCGGGTGATCTTCTACCGCCAGCACACGCCGGACGACACGGTGATCGAGGCCAACTCGATTAGCCGTCCAATGCGCCGCAAGCCGGGTTCAAGAGCTTCCTTTCGTGGGAATTCCGAAGCCGCTGGCCGCTGCCGCTGGAACGCGACTTATTGGAGCAAAAGTGTTAAGTTTATAAGAGGCTGGCCCATAGCACCAGTAACCGTTTAGGGCTGCACCCCGATCTTGGAGGTTCCGCAATGATTCCCGCCGGTGAAGAGCATGGACATGAACTCAACCAGGACGATCGCAAGCGTTCTCAAATCGGGGAGGATTCCGAAAGGGAGCGGGCGGAAGGGGAAGACGTCGCGGCGTATTATAAACAGAGGTCGGCCGGAGTTTGGGCATGCTTAGCCGCCCTGACCGTTATATTAGCGGTGGTTGTGGCTTACGGCTATGCAATCCTCCGGCAGGAAGGCATTCAATTAGAACAGATCCCCGGAATGACGAAGTCGCTTTCAGCAATTGGTCAACAGTTCGGTAGTGTCGAGAGGCGCCTTGCTGATTCCAGGGCGGATCAACAGAAGCTCGCCTCGCAGTTGCAAAACACTTACGCAGGACCGAAGGCCGCCCCCGACCTGACCCGGCAACAAACGGTTAATCTGATTGCCCGCGAGCAGGAGACTTTTCTCAAAAACCTGAACCAACAAACCTCCGTGTTCAAGGCTCAAGTTTCCCAATTGGTGAGCGAACGGACCGCGGACCGCGTCCGTTTGACGCAAGTTGAAGGGGAGCTCGCGCAAGCTCGTAATGATCTCGAAACCACGCGCGCGGATTACACCCGCCAGGTTGAGGCACTCCGCAAACAGCAGGGCGAAGGGCTTCGCGAACTCGCTACCCTCAGCAGCTCGCTTCCAACTCGTCATATGACTTTTGATATTCGAAAGAATCAGAAGGCGGAGGTTACCCCTGGTGTCTCCTTCCAGTTGACCCATATCGACGTTCGACGGCAACGCTTTGACGGATGGATTGAATCATTGCTGGGTAGTCAGAAAATTTGGATTCAAAAGCAGGGAGTCTGGAGCCCCGTGGTGTTTTATCCCGGGGAGCACGGTAAGCCTCTTGTGATCGTCGTGACCAGCCTTGATCAGAAAGGGGCAGTTGGTCATCTTCTAATGCCAACAAGCGATGGCACGACCGGTCAGGCGGATTTCATTTCTTCTACTGATAGCCAAACCAGTTCAAAAGAGGTACCTCCGGGTAGTGGGGGCGGCGTGGCGGCCCCGTAGAGCAAAAACCTTCCAGTCCTGACCGAAAGTGCTCAGCCAAAGCGGTTTCAAAATCTGTTAAGTGTTTCAGGGGGAGCCGGCGGGCCTCCGGAGTTTGGAAGTCTCGTTCCGCGCTGAGCGTTGTCACCTGACTATCGATTTGAACTCCTGCTCGCCGCGGAAGAGGCAAAGCGGTTGCGGAGCCTCCGAAGTCCCGCTGCGGGTCTGCCCTTCTCGGCGGGACGGGGGGATGCAGTCTCCACTCGAACACTCAGAGCCGCTCTTTCGTGCAAGAACAATTCCGCCGCCTTCACTCTGGGTTCCCGGTGGAACCATTTCTGGATGGAAAACTCGTTCAAGAAGTTGCTGAGCGCCACCAGGCTCATCCCTTGATGATGTGCCATCCAGCACCGGATGATCTCAAAATTTCCATGGGCAGGTTTTTGAGCAGGACTGAAATCGCAGGATTCGTAGAAACCTCTCGAACCGAGACAACCCAACTTCCTCATGACCGCGAGATTTCGAATAGCGGCGTCGGGTTCAACGAGTAAGGCAAGGAAGTTGGAATAGGGGGAAATCACAAGCTTGTCCGAGGCGTGCGGGTCCAGCGCCAACCCAGGAACGCCAAAAGCCCGATAATGGTAAGTCCCCCGGGGATCTCGTTCACTGAAAGCCGCTTCCGACAGGCCCCAAGGAATGTCATTGCGCCGAGCGTATTCTTGCTGACAACGAACTGCGGCACGCAGAGTCTGATCCATGATCGTGTCCGCAAGGGAGCGCATCCAGAGGGCCGGCATCAGATATTCAAACAACGTTCCGCTCCAGGAGAAAAGCAGGCGTTCTCCCAAGTAAGAAGTGTATGACCTCCCGAGACGAAACCAAGCCTCCTGCCTTACTTCTCCTTTGGCGGCGGCGATGAAAACCGCGGTTCGCGCTTCGGAAGCCAATAGATCATAGTAGTAGGGGTCTAACCTGCCGGTGGTGACGTTGTAGCCCGTCGAAAACAGTTTCCTTTTACGATTGTAGAGAAAGCTGAAATCCATTTCATTGACAAGTTGATCGGCGTCGCGAGCGAGCCGCTGAAGCGCTTGGGAGAGCCTGGCCGCGTTGTCGACGCTGAAGGGGAACCGGCGCTGCAACGACTGTGCGGCGCTTCTCTCCGTCTCGCTCGCTCGATCGTTATGCAGGAATTCGGCGACCTGGTTTTCCATGTCGCGCCTGGCAGCAGGCAGAGACGCCAGGGTAATGCTCTCGAGCGGGGCCCCCGAATGGATCAGTGGCAAATACTCGGGCAGCGCCCAAGGAATGAGGTTCTCGACCTGAGCGCGAACTCCGCGCAGGCGCGCCGCCGTTTCTCCCGCCCACCAAGCCAGCTCCGGCGCAAGACGTATGCCCATCTCAGTGGAATTCCCGGCGCTATTGCTCAACCTGGTTTCGATCCCTTGAATCTGCCCTTCCAACCACGGCAACGCTCCGATCCACGAGGAAGCGTCGTCCTTCAACGGTTCGGCGAATGCCGCCAACTCCCGGATGACGCTGGAGGCTTCAAGGGGAACTGAGGGTTCTTGCGAAAGATCCGACAGGAGCTGTATATGGTCACGCATTCCCCGCCACAATTTCTTGGACAATAGTGGTTCGCTCGCAAGACCGAGGCAGCTTTGTTTTAGGGTCCACAAACAAGCGGCCAGGTTGCCGCTATCCACGGTAGAAATGAACCGGGGCTCGAGCGGGTGGGAGGTTTGAATATCGTACCAGTTGAAGAAATGGCCGTTGTGGCGGGGCAATTGCAAAGCGCTCTTCAGCGTGCGTTCCACCGCTTCCGCGTACTCCTCCAAAGTCAAAAGGCCCAATTCATGCGCTGCCAAGTGCGCATTGAACAGAAGCCCCAGATTAGTGGACGACAGGCGGGAAGCTACAAGCGGGGGATCCTCCTGGACATTATCCGGTATCAGCCAGTGGTTTTCGGCATGGCTGAACTCCCGGAAATACCGCCAGGTGCGGAGGCCCGCCAAGCGGAGAAAGCCTTCGTCGTGGGCATTCAGTTGCGGCTTCGGGTCCACCGGCTGGCGATTGACCCAATCGCTAAAGAAATCAGGGAGCAGCCAGAGCACTAATATGGGCGAAGCGATATACAGCGCGGAGGGACGAACCACGGCAAGAAGCAATCCGGTCGCCAAGGAAAGGCAAGGCGTAAGCGCCAGGTAAGTGTCAACGAGAGACTTCTTCTCCCCCAATTCGGACTCCGCCGCGGTTTCCCATTCCAATAGCTTGCTGTGGGTCAGGGTGAGCCGTGCGAGCGTCCGAAGGATGGCGTCCAGCATGACAAGCGCCTGATGAGGAAGGAACACGAGCATGACGAAGACCTGCAGGTGCCCCGACACCAGATCGTTCGCCCGCTCCCTCAGAAAGCCGCTCCAATTTTGCTTTTGGCGAATTCTGAGGAACGCAAACAAGAGTTGGGAGTAAGTAGGCATCAGCAGCAAGCCCAGCGTGACCAGTGTCCAGTAAACAGGGCCCCCGGGAAGAACCGCCCAACCCAGGATCAGCAGCAGGAACAAGCCGATGTCGTTCAGGCTGCGCCGCAGGTTGTCGAAGATCTTCCAGCGGGAAATGAAGGTCAGGGGATTAGGCACGCGGCGGCCGTAATAGTCCGGAACCCGCGGCAAGAGCCACCTCATAATCTGCCAGTCACCTCGCACCCAGCGGTGCAACCGCCGGCTATAGGCACTGAAATGGGAAGGGTAATCATCAATGACGACAATGTCGCTGACCAGCCCAGCGCGCGCGTACGATCCTTCGATGAGATCGTGGCTTAGGAGGACATTGGCAGGGAATCGTCTTCCCAAGACTTTTTGGAATGCTTCGACTTCATAAATTCCTTTGCCCGTGAAGCTGCCCTCACCAAAGAGGTCTTGGTAAATGTCGGACGTTGCCTGAGTGTAGACGTCAAATCCCGTCTGTCCAGAGTAAATAGAGGCGAGGCGTGAGTGGCGGGAAGACTCAATGCCGACGCTGACGCGCGGCTGGAGAATGGCGTGGCCCGCGACGACGGTATTCGTCCTCGGATCGACGACCGCCCGGTTCAAGGGATGGGCGAGAGCTCCGATGAGCCGCTGCGCCGTCCCCGGCGGCAATTTTGTGTCGGCATCCAAGGTGATAACATAGCGAACGCGCGGAAGCACCGACAGGTCTCCCGCTTTCACGGGGAAACTGTCAGAGGTTCCAAGCAGCAGATTGTTGAGGTCCATCAGCTTACCCCGCTTCCGCTCCCAGCCCATCCAGCTTCCTTCCGAGGGGTTATAAGTTCGATGACGGTGCAAATGCAGAAAACTGCCCCGCTGGTCCGGCTCATATTTCTGGTTGAGTTGTTGAATCAGAGCGGAGCAAATTCCGACCAACTTATCATGCTCATCAAAGGGCTGGGAGGCATCGGGTGAATCGGTAAGGAGCGCAAAGTGCAAATGGGGGGCGCGGTTGCCCAGATATCGGATTTCCAGGGCCGCGACGTTGCGCCGAACCTCCGCTTCGCTCAACAGCATACAAGGAACCGCGACGAGCGTCATGCACTCGACGGGGATGCCTTCGGAAAAATCCAGCTTGCGGATTCGCCGGGGAGGCACCAGGAGACTGGTTAGGTGATTCACGAGACCGATGGCGGCATGGCTTGCAGGGATCAACAAGAGCAGACCAGGAACAAACGGAATGATAATGCCGAGGTGCTGCAAGAGGAAGAACACGAGGGCAACGGTTGTCAGCTCCACTCCGACGATGAAGAAGACCTCCGGCCATTCGAAAACGACGTCCACAATTCGTTGTTTCAGGGAGGGCTTGTACCCGATGCGTTCTTTCAGGGTACGAATCCCTGCGGCCACAAGGTAATAGCCGACGTGGGTTCGACGGCTTCCCGTGCGTGAATCAGGGTTGCTGGCTCGACCTTGAGCTTGCATGGCCAGAAAGACAGCCTGCCGCGCCACCTCCTCCTCGCTCAAGAGCGAGTGCCGCGCCAACTCTTCCACGACCCTGCGGTACATCTGCCGGCTCTCATCATCCATGTTGGGGTAGGCTCCGGACGGATCTTGCCGCAGGACACGTTCAGCCATGCTGTTTTGCTCGAAGAAGTCTTTCCAATCGATTTCCTGGATGACTTGGAGAGCCTGGGCTGCCATCTGTACTCGCTCGACGCTTCGATCGCCGGAGGCCGTTGCTTCCCCGCTCCCGATTTCACCCTGAGGGTGAAATGCTTCGCCGTGGTCGGCGATTTGTTCCAGGATGGCGAACTCGAGCATGGGTCTTAAGGCCCAGAGCTCCGCCATCATGAGACTTTCGACCTGCTGAATTCCCTCGAAATAATGCGAAAGGGTCGTTTCGGAAGGGATCAAATCCACAGCTTGAAGAAAACCAACCGCCGCTGCAAAGATACGCGGGACAATGGCATTTTCTTCATGCCGGACGGCGAGGCCCCGCAAGGACCTCAAGGTATCGGCGACCTCTTGACTGAGAGCTTGCAGCAATCGGGCATTTTCCAGAAGCCAGATTCCATTTGCGGGAAGAGTGCTGCCTCTGGCCTGACGGTCACCGAGGGCGCGAGAGATATTTCGAATTTGTTTGCTGACACCGCGCCACCGGCTTACAAAAGTCGCACGCGACTTCTTGCCATCCACGAACTGCCAGCGCTCAGCATCGCGAATCCCCTGGGCGGTTAGCCTTTGCATTCGAGCTTCCGGCGCCTCTTGTTTTTCGGCCGCGGGAGGGAAGGGAGTGGCCGGGGCGGTGGCGCTATCTCCATCCGGCCGCATGGAGGAATCCCGAGGATTATCAACAGAGGACGTCATGAATAAACTCAAGCCTCCCGGAGCTAACGATAACTGGCGGCCTGGAGCTCAAACATTTTCGAGTAGCTTTGTCCGCGGCTGACGAGCTCGCTGTGGCATCCATCTTCGGCAATTTTGCCGTCTACAAGAACCAGGATTCGATCCGCCATGCGTACGGTGGAAAAACGATGCGAGATAAGCAGCGCCATCTTGCTTTGTGTCAGCTCAGCAAATCGTTGGAAAACCTCGCGTTCGGATCGGGCATCGAGGGAGGCGGTGGGTTCGTCGAGGATCAACAATTGTGAGTCTCGCAAATAGGCCCTGGCTAGGGCGATCTTCTGCCACTCTCCACCCGAAAGATCCACGCCGCCTTCAAAGCGCCGTCCGAGCATCTGTCCATAACCGAGCGGAAGCCTCTCGATGACCGGAGCCGCCATACTCTTTCGGGCGGCCTCGGTTATGCCGTCAAAGTTGGCGCCGTCACCGATTTTCCCCATGGAAATGTTTTCTCGGGCGGTCATTTCGTAGCGCATGAAATCCTGGAAAATGACACCGATTTCACGGTGCAAGTCATCTAGGTCGTATTCTCGCAGGTCAATTCCGTCGAGCAGAATCCGGCCCGCGCTGGGATCGTAAAGACGAGTAATCAGCTTCACGATGGTCGTCTTTCCTTGACCGTTTTCGCCCACCAGCGCAAGTCGTTCGCCGGGTCGCAGACGAAAACTCAATCCGTCCAGGACTAAACGAGAAGTTCCCGGGTAGGTAAATGATACGTTTTGAAACTCAAACCCCTGCCGGATGGGCCGGGGAGCGCGGAGAGCCTGAGGCTTTGACTTCACTTTCGGTTCGACGCCGAACAAGTCCAGCAGGTCGGTAAGGAAGAGCGCCTGATCGGCAATACTCGAGAAAATTGAGAAGATCTGCTGGATATTGCCGCTCGCCCCGCTTAAGGCCCCGGCGAGGAAGACCATGGTTCCCACGGATAGCTTACCGGAAACGGTTTGGAAGATTACAAAAGCATAGGCGCTATAATAGGCGGCAGTGCTGAGCAGCGCGAACACGGAACTGGCCCGAAGGCGGCGCCGCAAGAGCGAGACATTTTCCACGTAGACATCGTCCGCAAGCTGGGCGTACCTGCCGCTGAGGTGCCCGCTGAGCCCGAAGAGCTTGAGCTCCTTGGCACTTTCCTTACTGGCTCCCAGGTCGCGCAGGTAGTCAAGTTGCCGGCGGATCGGAGTCAGCCGCACATTCAGGGCATAGCCCAGGAAGGCGAAATGGCTTTCGCCCACGAAAGCGGGGATCACACCCGCGATGAGAAGCAGAAGCAGCCAGGGAGAGAAGGCAAGAATGCTGACTGAAAGGGTAATTGCCGTAATGGTTTCCTGAAGCAGTCGGCCAAAGGCCTGGACCATTCCAATCCGGTCCGTGGCCTGCACCCTGGCCCGCTCCAGCTTGTTGTAAAACTCCGGGTCTTCGTACGAGGAAAGATCAAGGCGCGAGGCGTGCTCCATGACGCGGATGCTGACGTGGCGGGTAAACCGGTCCGCCAGTAGGCCGTCGGAGTAGTCACAGAGACGCGAGAGGATGGTTCCGAAAAGCGCCAGTCCAAACGCCAGCGCCACCAGCCACCAAAATACCGGGGACACATGGGAATGGTTTTTGACGACCTCGACAATCGAATCAATGATTCGGCGTGAGACGGCCAGCACGGCAATCGGAATGAGGGCGGCTACGATTCGACAAGCGATCCCTGAAGCCACCACTCGCGGCCCGGCCTCCCATACAACCTTGAGGCCTGGGGGGATGTTCCGCAGTGCCTTCAGGCGCTCTCGCCAAGCGCCCAGAAATGAATTATTTGTCTGGCTTACCTGCATAATGGGGTCCTTGGCTTGTTTGTTGATGCCTCTGAATCCCTGAGCCTGGCGGCAAGAGTTGACAGCGTGGAACGGCGGTCGGTGGCACCGGCCATTTGCTGCCATGGCGGCATGAGCATCAGGTTGCTTGAGACCTTCACTTGTCTTGCCTAAGAAACTCCACCAGTTCACCGTTACAGCCAAGCAGACACTGCGATGATCAGAACTACCGCGACGGCGAGCACAATCAACTTCGGATCCATCACATTTAGACCCATCGAAACCTCCCTGCATCAAGAATGTTCAGCAAATCAAATCTGTTCACGAATTTCCCTCTGGCGTTAGAACCCTGCAACTTGGATTCTCTCCGTTCTTCTTTCCATTGTCTGTACTGGTTTGCTCAGTGCACTGGTCAAAATGAGTCACCGTGACCGCAGCGATGCATTCGTGCCCTTAGCCAATCCGGGGTGTGCAAAAGTGCACTAACACGTGGTCACAATAGGGCAGACAGCCGCCTTCTTGGCGCTCATGATGATGTTGCTAGTGGAAAACAAGAGGGCTGCGGGTTGCATGAGTCGAGCAGCTTCCTCTTACAACGGAGGTGAGACGTGGAAACCATATTGGTTGTTCTCTTGGTGTTGCTTTTGCTCGGTGGTGGAGGCTGGGGATATTCTCGCTGGCGAGCATAACGCCCGTTGGTGCTTCGCCAACGGTCCAAATAAGAATCTGGCCGTATCGTCAGATGTGAACTCACGATTCATTACTTTAAGGAGGAAGATGATATGAAACCAAGTACCAAAGACCAAGCGGAAGGCAAGTTTCACGAAGTGAAGGGCAAGATCAAGGAGAAGTTGGGAAAGGCTACCAAAAATACAAATATAGAAAACGAAGGCACCAACGAGAGGGCAGCCGGCAAGGTCCAGAATAAGGTCGGCCAGGTTGAAAAGGTTCTGGGCGTTTAGCGGACCAGCTTCCATCGCGGAATCAGACCGGCTACCCGTCCGGTTGAAACCGCTTGGCGCCTGACTTCCTTCTGGTCAGCCGACAGTCCTATGTTCGCGTCTCCTCCCGGGGAAGTGATCTTACCGGGGTCGATCGACGGCCTTCCCCGGATTGACGCGATCGCAAGACGTCTGTCACATTCCGCGGGAAATTAGAGATGTTTGCAGTTCTCTCGATGATGCAAGATCTTCAGGGACGGTTTCTGGGAACTAATCCATGGAAAATACGCTGCCACGCAGAGTTGCTGCGAATCCTACGCAGTACAACATTAGTAAAACAACGGATGTGTCCAAGCTGGCCAGTGAACTCGAAGACAAACTTCCTGAGGAATAGCATTTTCCTGATCATCAGGGCTCGGGAACTTGCGCTGACACGGAATCAAACTAAGTATAAAACAACAAAGTGCTCAGGGATGTGCAGGCTATGGCAAATGATCTTACTTCCAAAGTAAGACGGCGCTACATGCTCAGCGGGGATCATCGGTCTTTATCTGCTTATGTCCTTTTCCTTTTCCTTCTGCCTCCTTGTGGGTCGTTCGCCCAGGCATTGCTCCCGAGTTCTGCCAAGCTATTCGTCGCGGACGGTACTCCTGTCAAACTTCAACTGGCCCAAACCATCTCCTCTGCGCACGCTCGTAGCGGTGATCGTCTGGATTTTGTAGTCGCAGAAGATGTGACGGACGGAGGGCTCCCGGCCATCCGTGCGGGTACCATTGCCAGGGGTTCCGTCATTAAAGTTAACGGTAAGCGCTTCCTCGGACTTGGAGGCAAGGTGATCATCAAGCTCGATTCGGTTGAGTTTGTCACCGGCGACAGGGTTAGGTTGCATGCCCGCCGGGAATTTAAGGGAGGCTCCCATACCAAACGGATGGCCACAGAGATGGCCCTTGCCGGGCTGATTTACATGCCCGCTGCACCGGTCTTCCTGCTCTCCCATGGCCGTGACTGCACTGTCCTGAAGGGTACAGCAGTGACTGCGTACATCGACGGGGATTCTCGGGTGCAATCAGCAGACTTGGCAAAGGCAAAAGAAAGCGATTCAGGCCTGAAAGAGACGATGGCTTTCCTGCCACCACGCGTACTTGATGGTCGAGGCCGCGAGGGCGATATGATAAATTTCATCTTCATTGCCAAAGAAGAGGACTTCCAGCGGGTCTTTGCGCTTGCCGGTTGGGTCAAAGTGGACAAATTAAAGCCCGCGATTTCCTGGCACCTGTTATGGCAACGAGAACATTACGTGAAGCTGCCCATGAACACTTTTTACGTCTTTGGGAGGCCCCAAGACTACTCGTATGCCTTGCCCGATCCGGCTGCGATAGTAACCCGGCGTCATCACCTCCGAATCTGGAAAACAGATCACGAAATCGATGGCAGCCCCATATGGGTGGGCGCCGCAACCCATGACGTGGCGATTGACTTCGAGAAGCGAAAGCTTCGGATCAATCACCGAATCGATCCCAACGTGGATGCGGAGCGCGAGTTCATCGCCAGGAATTTGACGGAGACACATCTGGTAACTCAAGTGGAGTACCTTTCTTCCGCTGTTCCAGTTTTCGAAGCGCAAACTGCCAGTGGCGAGGCCTACCATTCAGACAGTAGGATACTCTTACTGGATTTCAGTCGAGGACGCGCTCGAACGCCCGCGAAGATCCAGGCTTCAGACCACGCCCTGGAAGGCCCCTTCCTTTCTTTTTCCAAGTAAAAAAACGGCCACCCAAAGAATCGGAGGTAGAGTTCAAAATTGAAATGTTTATCAGGCCGCCGGGCGCGCACCCCGCCGTTTTGGATCTGTGATCGCGCGCGCCCAGCCTGGTGAGCACGAGTGGCCTATACAACGGTTTGTGCTACTTGCGCTTTCCCATAAAGGTTGACACGAAGCAGTAAGTCGGGATAAGTTATTGAAACGACAGTCGCGGAGAGGTGCCCGAGTGGCTTAAGGGGGCGGTTTGCTAAACCGTTGTACGGTCAAAAGCTGTACCCAGGGTTCGAATCCCTGCCTCTCCGCCAGAACCATTAGTTGCAATCATTGACTCAAATTGCCTTTCATTGAATGCTGGATGAATCCATTGCCTGAGAAAAGGGGATGACCTTCCAGTCCGATCATTCCGTCCCCAGCAGCGTCTCGGGCAAGAGCTACGATTACGTGGTCAAACTGGTCCGTGAATACGGAAAGTACCCGCTGCAATTGGGTGAATTCGACCTTCCCTACCTAGCCTAGGTTACAGTGCAAAGCGTCGGGATGTGAGCGCGACGAGCTCTCAGCAGGCACCAAGCCGGGGGTTAAGAGGCTTGCACTAGGGTACTCCTGTACCATTGCCACGTCAGCTCACCTGCGCTATTAGTATCCCGAACGATGCCCGAGGGAGAACCGAGGAGAATGATCATTGCTACCCTAGTCCTAATCCTATCCGCTGCGATGTTCTTCTTCTATTTCCAGACCATCTGCCAGAGGATTCTGCATCGGCAGTTTGAGCGGGAATACTTCCAATCTATCGCCAAGATGATCCACTTAGAGTTTCCCTCCCTGCAAAAGTCCCTGGAAGGGGTCGGTGCCCCGGTCGATGATTCTCGGTTGCCCAAGACCCTCAAAGACGATTTCCTTGCCTTAACGTATCTCCTCAAGAATGTCGCGACCGCGAATCCACGGTATTCCAAGGATGAGCGGCTCTTGATCCTCTTTTTCCACTTGCAGCTCCTTTCGTTGGCAGTGCGACGTTTACTGAGGGTAGGTGAGAAAAAGGCAATTCTGGAACTGACCTCGGTTCTTGGAAATTTCGCAAATGTCGTTGGCCAGCAAGTGGACATCATGCAACGCCTCACGAGCGTGGCGGAAGTCCCGGGGGACGCCCGCGGCGCCTGAAACCTGACGCCTGGAAGCTGCTCCTACACCCTCTTCAGGCCGGAGGTGACATGCGGGCCCTATCGAACCAAGGACGCGCGGAGGACGAATATGGGCGGACGCCAAGTATTGCTCGATCCAACACAGAACAGTCCGGAAGTGCGGGATTTTGAAAAGGCGCTTCTGGAGCGAGTGGTGGGCCAGGACAGGGCCGTGCGCCGGCTGGCGCGGGTGTATCAGGTCTACATGGCAGGCCTCTCGACGCCCGGACGGCCATTAGTGAACCTGTTGTTCCTGGGTCCCACGGGGTCAGGCAAGACGCGCCTGGTGGAGGCCGCGGCGGAAGTGCTGATGGGCGAATGCGAAGGCAGTCGTCAAGGTGGATTGCGCGGAGTTCCAGCACAGCCACGAGATCGCCAAGCTGATTGGCTCGCCCCCTGGGTACATCGGCCACCGTGAGACACAGCCGCTCATTACGCAAGAGGTTCTGGAGCGCCACTACTCCGATCGCGTCAAATTGTCCCTCGTGTTGTTCGACGAAATCGAAAAGGCCTCCGACGCGTTGTGGCAGCTTCTGCTCGGAATCCTCGACAAAGCCTCGCTCACCCTGGGTGACAACCGGCGGGTGGATTTTTCGCGCGCTATGATTTTCCTCACTTCCAATCTGGGCTCACAGGAGGTCATGAGATTGATGCGGGGCGGATTGGGCTTCTCTCCAGTGGCGGACAATCACGAACAAGAATTGGACCAGAAGATTTACCAGACCGCCATGGAGGCCTCGCGGCGGAAATTCTCCCCGGAGTTCATGAACCGAATCGACAAGGTCATTGTCTTCCGCCTCCTGAATCGCGACAGTCTGGAGAAGATCCTGGATATCGAACTGGGGCGGGTGCAAGATCGCATCATGGCGGCGACGCAAGGAAATCCCTTTGTGTTTATCTGCACGCCGGCCGCTCGCGACTTTCTTTTGCAGGAGGGTACCGACCAGAAATTCGGCGCCCGGCACTTGAAGCGCGCTATCGAGCGCCATCTGGTCTTTCCCATTTCCAACCTGTTGGCGACGCACCAAATCAAACTTGGCGACCTGATCACGGTTGATCGTTCGCCAGACAACTCTAAGCTGACGTTCATCAAAGAGGAACACGGCGCGCTGGTTAAAAGTCCGAACGATGCTCCGGCGGAAGCGGTCGCGGCAGCCATTTCAGCGGACGCAACCTCTGCCTCGCTGCCCTCGCCGGGTAAGCAAGTCGAAACCGTGACTGCGGGGAAGGGAGAATAGAGAATCGGGTAATCCGGTGACCGGGTGGTGTTCGGCTCGCCAGCATCTTGAACGAGGTCCGGAAACAGCACGTAATATGGGATTTCTCGGAGAAGCCCGCCAAAGCCGCCGACCCCTGATCCACTCCTCGTTGAGGAGTGGAGTTATCTTCAGAGCGGCCCTCACCCCCCGGTTTTCTGGAGGGTGAGGGCTCATTTCCTCTTATCGGCTCCAGACATTAGCGGCTTCCGGACGCTGCCGAGGCAGTTGCGACTTTTGTTTGTGCCGTCGTCGCCGCAGCGAAGGCCTTCTGCGCAAGGCTAGCGGCTTCCTGTTGAACTGCGGTCTGGAGGGTGCCCGTCTCCAGAGTGGTTGCGAAATCCGCCAGCGCAACAGCCGCCGCGAGTGTCGGGATAGGACGCGGTGGGGTACCGCAATAATCATCTTCCCAGTCCGCGATCGCCTGACCGGCCGCCTTGGTAAGGGCTCCCCCGTCGGACAGGTTCGCCCCCACAAGCTTCACCGCAATGCCTGACAAAACCACGGAGAGAAAAGCTCTGTCGCCGCGGCCTCCGCCTGTGGCCCCTCCCGTGTATCCCCCAGGCGACTGCGAGCCCCCGCGGCCTTGGTCGAATTGGTCAAAGATCGGGCCGCCGCCTCTGGGTCCCCGCGGCGGGGGATAATAGCCCGGCAACAACCGCCCGATCGAGTCAGCAAGCTCGTCCCATGAGCGATGCTCAGTGGGCACTGATTCACCAGTCATATGATCCTCCTTAGCTAGAATTTTCTGTCGGAAGCTTGGCTTTACCCCTTAGTTATCGAGTACGGAGTATACACCCGCCCGACTTAATGTCAAGCCCCATCTTTTGCAGGTTCAAATTTGCTGTCCAGAAACACCGCAGATTGGGGAGGCAGTGGTGCAGTTTGAGGGTGCAGCAGCGAGTTTAGCTCGCCGAATGGGGGCGTAAAGCCGCCTCTCCATCAAACACCACCACTACGATTGGGTCTTGACAGCAAAGTTTGCCCGGAGTACAGTCGATGATCGATATACCGATTATCGAGCATCTATGCCGAAGCGTAAACTCGACCCCTTGCCTTCCGCGGCCTTTGAGATCCTGCTCGCCTTGACGGGCGATGATCTTCACGGTTACGCCATCATGCGGCAAGTCGCCGCGCAGACCAACGGCCGCGTGCGGCTCGGCCCTGGAACGCTCTATGGGTCAATTCAAACGCTCCTCGAAGGGAGGCTGATCGAGGAAGTTGACCGGCGTGAGGACGCGCGGCCAGGCCCGGAGCGCCGGCGGTATTACAGGCTGACTGCGGCGGGTCGCAAGCGGCTGAGGTTCGAGGCCGAGCGACTGGCGGATTTGCTACGGGTTGCGCGGGCGAAAAAAGTCCTGAGGGGGGAGTATGTCTGAGAAGCTGTATGCCTGGCTACTGCGCCTCTACCCTGCGAATTTCCGCAAAGTGTACGGCGAAGAAGCCCTGCAACTGTTTCGCGACTGCCAAGGCAACGAGAAGGGGTCCCTACCCGGCTTGCGTTTCTGGCTGCACCTGCTGGCCGACATGGCAATCTCCCTCCCCCGCGAGTATCGGCGTGTACAGCCGGAGGCTCTCCGTGCTCGGGCTAGCTTGAGTTTGGACGGCTCGCCTTCATTCCGTTCCCTTCAATATGCACCACCCCGCTTTGGAGCGCTGTTTTCCGGGAGCGTACTTTCGCTGATTATGCTCAGCTCGATCCCGCGCTTGATCGCGCATATGGGCAACGGTCGGCCGCCAGGCGTATCGAGGCCGTGGGCGTCGCCAACTCAAGCATCGAACCCGCAGGGTGTTGGTGGCGGACTTGCGGTTACGGCGGGCGAAGCGCCGAACTTGGATGCTGCGGAGCGGCAGCGTATGGTGGAAGCGGTTGCCGCGACTCTGAAGAAATACTACGTCGACCGGGACATGGCGCTAAAGATGGCAGCGGCGCTGGCCGCGCACCAGACGGCCGGCGATTACGACGCGGTAAGGGAGGGTCCGGCCTTTGCCGAACTTCTGACCAGGCAGATTCGAGAGGTGAGCCATGACCTGCACCTCGAGGTGATCTACAGTCAGCATCCTCTGCCCGACCGCCCGGCCGGACCACCCCCCGAGCGTCTGGCGTTTTATCGCCGGGAGATGCAGGAGAATAACTGTACGTTCGAGAAGGTTGAGATCCTGCCGCACCAGATTGGCTATCTGAAACTCAATTCGTTTCCTGAGCCTTCCGTTTGCGCGCCCACGGCGAGGGCGGTGATGGCGAGATTGAACGGGGCGGAAGCGATCATCTTCGATTTGCGGGACAATCGGGGCGGATATCCGGACATGGTGATGCTGCTCGCCGCCTATCTCTTCGACCACCCGGAATACTTTTATAACCCCAGGGAAAACACCAGCGAGCGGTCGTGGACACGGTCGCCGGTGCCGGGAAACCGCTTGGCCGACAAGCCCGCGTATGTGCTGACCTCGGCAAGAACCTTTTCCGGCGCGGAGCACTTCAGTTACAACTTGAAGATGCTGAGGCGCGCCACGCTGGTGGGCGAGAAGACGGGCGGCGCTACTGACGTGGGGACCTTTCATCGCCTCGACAATCACTTTGGAATGGGCATCCGTGAGACCCGAGCGATCAACCCCTACCGAGAGCCCGACTGGGCAGTAGTGGGCGTGGAGCCGGATGTCAAAGTGAAAGCTACGGATGCACTAGAGACAGCAGAGACGCTAGCGAAGAGCAAGCTAAAAAGAAAGTAAATGTTCTTAAACCGCCCTGCGTAAGCGGCTGCGCGATGGTTGTCGCTGCCGACCCCCATTGTGCGTAGCTCCTGCTACTCAAACGACGCAGGGCTTACCCCCTGCGCCAGACCTGACCGTAAGCATGGGCTTATCACCCAAGATACCAGAGGCGAGGCGGCCGTGGGTTACGTCATCAACCATGCCAACGCTGCTGCTTGATTGGGGAAGACGGCTAGGATTACTCCCCGGTTGATGGACACATCCTCGAAAAACCCGTCGAGTCCGCCCTTTTCGCTGACGACGGACAGTTTACGCGTGCGCTTCCAGACTCTCGCGCAATGTTCTCCAATCACAAGCATGTCAAGAACCGGGACGGGTCCAGCGACCGCGCTGAGATCGAGCAGGACTTCGCCATAGTTGCGCTTGTCAGCTTCTTGCGCCGTTCTATCCAATAAGTCCGTCAAATTAACAAGGCTGTATTGGCCGGCGGCCTTTATCAGCAGGTAGCTGCCTGCGTCATAGATCTCGACTTGCAAACCCATACAATTCCTTCGGTCCGAGCTCCGGTCCGCCTGACGGTGGACCCTCCCGTCAGTCGTTGAGTTCCATATCGCAGCCTGCGCGGCACCTGCACTATCCATCAAAGGCAGATTCGTGCCTAAGGCAAACTCTAATTGGCGGGTCGCAGTTTCTTATGCAGGGAAAGTGCCCAGGGAAGACGCAAGGAGAGTGGCTGGCCGCTGGTCAATCCACAAGATGGTCCCGCACCGCGTAGTGGATCAGCTCCGCAGTGGTCTTCATGTTCATCTTCTCGAGAATATGGGCGCGATGTCCACTCACGGTGACACCGCTCAAATACACTTCCTCGGCGATCTGGGTTACGGTTTTCCCCAAGGCGATCATCCGCCGGACGTCGAATTCCCGGTTGGACAGGGTCTCGTGGACAGGCCGCCCGGCGTCTTCGGTCCAATCGAGCGCCAGCCTTTCAGCGAGAACCGGACTCACATAGACCCCGCCCGCCAACACTTATTGGATGGCCTTGATCAACTCTTCGTTGCACCTTCTTTGTTCATGTAACCGGACGCGCCCGCTCTTAGTGTCCTTTCGCCCCTGACGGGGCTCCGAAAAGGGTGTCCGCGTCCCCCAGGGCAGCCAGCGACTATCCCCGGGCCTGGACTTCGTGAAAGGAGAACTTCTTCTCGGCGCCGTCGAACGGCCGGCCGTCAACTTCCACATAAGGATAGACGAAGTAATTGAGGGGCGGGCCGTCCTGCCTGGGCTGGAGCATCAAGTCGCGGCCCACGGTAAACTGGACGCGGTTGGCGTCGAGTGAACCGAAGAAGTAAT
Organism: Terriglobia bacterium; assembly: GCA_049508935.1. GTDB lineage: Bacteria > Acidobacteriota > Terriglobia > UBA7540 > UBA7540 > CAVROP01. The sequence goes on from JBELAJ010000092.1 coordinate 24,766, forward strand.
CGTGCTTGCTCGGATCCTTCCAGGCTTCGGAAATGTCCACCGGAACCCAGCCCAAGCCGTTGACAAAGAACTCCGACCAGCAGTGGTAGCCGGGGATCACGCCTTCGGCAGCGCCGGCGGGAAGTGGGAAACCAATCTCAAAGCGCGCGGGAATGCCCTCGGCGCGTGCCAGCGACATGAAAAGCGAATGGAAGTCCGTGCAATTGCCGTGCTTGCTGTCGCAGACCCAGAGGGAATCGCCGCGGCCCCAACCGGATCCCGACTTGTCATAGCGCACCGTGTGGAAGACAAAGTCGTAAAGCGCGCGCGCCTTCTCCACGGGGCTGTGCATGCCGCGCGTGTTTTCGTCCGCAATGTCTTTTACCTCTCCGGAGACGGGAACGAGTTGGTCAGCATCGAGCCAACGGGCCACCGAGGCCGGGGGCGTTCCGCTGTCTTCCCGATCGGCTTTGACCAGACTCTCGAAACTGCCTTTGGAAAACTCCTTGCGCGTCACTTCGTACTCGAGGGTAAACTCTGCCGCACCGCGTGAAGGTTGAAGCATCTCACCGTAGAGCATGTAGTTGCCGAACCCCTCCTCCCGCGTTTCGCGAAGATGAACGGGCGCGTGGACCTCCTTCAGATGAACGGTTTGGTGGGCATCCGATGCCGGGCGCGGAATCCAGATACGAACGCGCCGCGCGCCCTCAGGAATCGCTTTGAGCGTTACCTGGTAGGTGAAAAGAAAGGTCCGCGATGGGGGAGAGAATTCACTTGGCCGCATCAGGACTGGCGCTATCAGCAAGACTGAAATGCATGCAGCGACAAGCACATGGATGGGTTTCATGAGTTCTCCTCGCTAGCCTGCCTTGGACGTTGTTGAAGTGGCCGCGGACGTAAGTGACCATCATGTGCCGCAGGCAGAACCCAGCAGCCGTGTGCCCAGGCTCGAAGAACCATTCGGCCATGTTTAATCATCTCCGAAAACTCAGATCGTACGAAACGCCCTGATACCCTCATATTTTACCAGAACCGATGCGCAGAAACGACGCACTCTTCCGCTATTGTCCTAGTTTCGGCGTAGCGCTGGCCTTTAGGCCAGCATTTGCCGACCCTTCGCTCCGCTCAGGGCAGGCTCTGAAGGTCGGCGCTACAAATTCCAGTGCCTTGATGCTCACGAAACGCGCCTCTTGCCACTCAGCGCCGCGAACATTCGGGGCTCGCCTTGGACGTTCTCATCGTTGAGCCATTCCGGTTCCACACGACTCCCGGCGGCGACCAGTAACGCAACAACGTCGTGGTAGGAGTCATTCGCGGCAGCATCGGTCTGGCGCTCGCTCCAGCCATGAAGCGCCCAATCGAGCGGCGTTCCATCAAACCTCTTGTCCTTCGCGTCAACTGGCGCGCGACGCTGCAAGAGTGCCTTCACGGTGTCGACGTGCCCTCCGTGCGCGGCCCAGTGCAGGCCGGTCTGCCCGTGCGGGCGCGGAAGCAACTCGCTCGCGTCAATGCCGCGATCGAGAAGGTACTCCACCACGTCAGTGCGCCCGTACTCGCATGCCCAAGTGAAGCCGTCCTTCATCTGCGCGGTGGTTGCTGTATGCTGCAGGCTGCCGTCGGAATTGAAAAAGGACTTGACGAGATCGAGCCGACCTACACCCGCCGCCGCTTCAAGATCCAGAGGCGCGCCGCGCCTCGCGAGATACACAGCGGCATCGTCGCGTCCGTTGGCGAGGCAGCCGTTCACTAGAGCCGTCGAGAGGCCGCCGCCGGGTGCCGCGATGCTCGCACCGTGCGCGAGCAGCACGTCGATTAGTTCGTGCAGCACCCCCGCCACTTTGGGGTGGATGCTCGTCGCGACAAGACCGAGCGTCGTGCATCCGCCAGCATACATGTCGGCCATGGCGTCGACTTCCGCGTCGGCGTCGAGCAGCATCTCGGCAATTTGCACCGCGTTCTTAGGAGTACGTTGGCGGAATCCTTCAACTCCGTTGGCGCCCAGGTAGTGCAGAAGCGTCGAGTGATGCTTGCGCGTTGACCGCGCTCGAACCAGATCCGGGTCGTCTCGGAGTAGCTTTTCGAGAGTGCGGACCTCGCCGGTGACGATGGCGTCGGCTGCCCGTTCGAATCGCGCGACGGCTGACCGGCCGTCCTCAAGCGCCGTGGCATACGAAGCGAACTGACCCCAATTCTCGAAGCAGTGATTCTGCACAATGATTGACCGCGCGTCCCCAGCCGAGTAATCCGGAGCGAGGCCCCCAAGCCAGGAAGTCAGCGGCCGCCCCGTACGGAACATCTCCAGGTGTTCGCGAAGCAGACGCTCGATCGTCGTCACGTCGCCGGCAACGACAGCGTCCTCTGCTGCCTTCCACACGGCGGCGAGTGAATCTCCGCCGGTATGCGTTTTGATCTCGTGCGCGAATTTCGGCCAGCTATCAAAACCGTGTTCGCGCGCAATCACGAACTGCGCGTCGGCGAGTGCGAGCCTGGCGCTGCGACGTCGATGTTTCCGCATTCGCGCCAATGCCTCCGGCGCACCGGCCTTCAAGGCTCTGAGGAGGTCTTTGGCTTGTTTCTTGTATTGCTCGAGGTTCGGATGTGCAGGTAATTCGCGGGCCGCCATACGAGTCTCCTTTCGCCGCGCCTGGCGTCCGCCAAATCAGGCTGAAAGAAGATTCGTCATGTCCTTACCAATGCAGGTGGGCACGGCCCTTTCCGCGGACTGGAGGCGCCCCGAAGCGCTCAAGTACTCACCTTAGAATGGTCGGCTGCCCAGCGTCAAGGAGATGGATGGCCCGGTAGTGTCCTAATTTGACTGGTAGCGCCGACCTTTAGAGCCTGCCCTGAGCGGAGCGAAGGGTCGGCAGATGCTGGCCTAAAGGCCAGCGCTACGCCGAAACTAGGACACTACGGTTGGCCGGGTGTGCGACATAAAAGTTGGCCGCTGGCGTGAGAGCCCCAACGGACGCGAATCGTGGCGCGAGCAGTCCGCCGCTCAGCACAGGCTCTGCCCGCGCGTGGGGGCGAGACGCTCCCGCCGCCGCGGGCGAGACGCCCGCGCCGCCCGGGGGACGTGCGCCGCACCTGACCCCTGAAACCTGACGCCTGAAGCCTGCCGCTATGCGGTCTTCAGGTCGGAGGTGCAATGGGGGCAACGCGTGGCCTGCGCCGGAATCGACGAGAAGCAGAACCTGCAATTCTTCACGGCAGGCGCGGGCGCCGGCGCGGGCTTGGGGAACAACCTGTTGACGTAGCGCACCAACAGGAAAATGGCGAACGCCACGATGATAAAGTTAATCAACGTGTTCATGAAGATGCCATAGTTGAGCGTCGCCGCTCCCGCAGCCTTGGCCGCCGCCACGCTGGGATAGCTCCCCTTAAGGTTGATGAAGAGGTTCGAAAAGTCGACCCTGCCCAAAAGCAATCCGATGGGCGGCATCAAAATGTCGCTGACGAACGAGGTGACGATCGAGCCAAAAGCTGCCCCGATCACAATGCCCACCGCCATATCGAGCACGTTTCCGCGCATGGCAAATTCTTTGAATTCTTTTAACATGCAAATTCCTCCTCAGCTTCGCCTCTCGGCTGGAGATCGAAGCACGTTGCTATGTAGTCTCCGGTGCTGATTCTCGGATTAGCCTCGCAGCGCCGGGCAGACCCTGGATTTTCTCAGGTGTTTACACTATGAATATACAGCCAATTTCGGGCCGATATACAGATTTTATTCCAGTAACAAAAATTTTGATCTTGCCATCCAACTATCTGTAGTGGAATATTCTCCACTACGGCCCATTGGCCCGGTCCGGGGCGAAAGCGAATCAACTCCGAGGGGCTAAGAGCCGATTGATGTAAACGAGGTGGAATGGAGAGATGGCTTTTGTACGCAAACGCGGCGGGACTTACTACCTAGTCCATAATGTCCGCAAGGGCGAACAAGTGGAACAGCTCCATCTTGCCACCCTTGGCCGGTGGCCGCGCATCACCGACGACGTGATCAAAGGAGTTAATGCCAAACACCCCTTTTTGCAGCTTGATTGGAAGCGTTTGACCCAGAAGGCCTCGAGCGACCTGGAGCAGCCTCTACAAAACAATTCTCAGTATCTCCGGGATCTGGTCGCCGCGGTGCGGAACCTGCATTTTGACTTGGCCGATTTACCGCTGCCGGTTCTAGATTTCGCCAAAGAACCGGAGCTGTCCGCAGAATTCATTGCCGGTCTCAAACTACTTCGAGGAACGCTGGATGTGAAACTGAACCAATTGCGCCGAGTCAAGGGAGTGCCCTATCGAACCTAGGGCACGCGGAGGATGAACATGGGCGGAAATCAAGTATTACTCGATCCAACACAGAACAGTCCGGAGGTGCGGGATTTTGAGAAGGCGCTTCTGGAACGCGTCGTGGGCCAGGACAGGGCCGTGCGCCGGCTGGCGCGGGTCTATCAGGTCTACCTGGCAGGCCTCTCGACGCCCGGGCGGCCGTTAGTGAACCTGTTGTTCCTGGGCCCTACCGGCTCAGGAAAGACGCGCCTGGTCGAGGCCGCGGCGGAAGTGCTGGTGGGCGACTCGAAAGCCGTCATCAAGGTGGACTGCGCGGAGTTCCAGCACAGTCATGAGGTTGCTAAGCTCATAGGCTCACCTCCCGGTTACGTCGGACACCGTGAGACACAGCCTCTGATTACGCAAGAGGTGCTGGAGCGCCACTACTCCGATCGAGTCAAATTGTCATTGGTGTTGTTCGACGAAATCGAGAAGGCCTCCGACGCTTTGTGGCAGCTTCTGCTCGGAATCCTTGACAAAGCCACCCTCACCTTAGGCGACAACCGGCGAGTGGACTTTTCCCGCGCCATGATTTTCCTCACTTCCAATCTCGGCTCACAGGAGGTGATGAGGTTGATGCGGGGCGGATTGGGCTTCTCTCCAGTGGCGGACAATCACGAACAGGAATTGGACCAGAAGATTTACCAGACCGCCATGGAGGCCTCGCGGCGGAAATTCTCCCCGGAGTTCATGAACCGGATCGACAAGGTCATT
>JBELAJ010000093.1:0-19400 GCA_049508935.1 Terriglobia bacterium
CCGGATAGGATCGGCGCTTGGAACCGTCGAACTTGCGGGCGATCAGCCGGCGGTACCAGGCCAGGATCGTGTCGGGCTGGGCGACACCGGCCACCTGCTCCAACCCCTCACGGCCTAGTCTCTGGCCCATTTCCGCCAGGGTGGATCTCTCCGGATCGGACAGGCGCAGACGGGCGGGAAAATGTGATCGCAAGATCCGGTTCTCGGCCGCCAGGTATTCGTTTTGCAGCATCAACTGCTGGTTTACCAGACCCGTTCCACAGGCCAAGCTTGAAAATCAGGGAGAGCTCTTTTTCAACTACGCCGGCGATCACACGACGCAGACCCGGACTCAGCACCTGGCGACGGGTAAGCTCACTTTCCATATCTCGCCGCCTCTCTCGTTCTCACCCACATATCAAATGATTCTCTATGAAAACAAAGTGCGAGACAAATTACTTTGGCAAGAGGGAGCCACGCTTACCCTTGACTACCAACTCCACTGGTCCAATAAACGGATCACCGGCACTCAGTTGTGTTACAGGAATCCGCCGAGCCAATAGTCGGCTTGGAGACGTTTTCGATCTCCCTCCCTTTGCGACACAAAACACCGACTGACCCTCGACCGGCATGATAATCTATACGGCGCAGCCTAGCCTGCCGCGGAGGTTCAGCCTGCAAAATGAAAGAGGGCGTGGTTCAGAGTGCGCCGCGGGAGGTACGATCCATGTCTTGTGAGGAAACCGCTTGACCCTCATTAACAGCCAACAAATCAAGGCCATGATCAGGCCCGGCTACTCCTTGGAGGAAATTAGGACGCTCTCGGCGTTCCTCGAAAGAATGGGAACTTTTGCTTTTGCTTCCTTGCCGAACGGCCTGTTCCCGGCCGCCGTGCTTGACAGCGATGAGAGCTACACCGCGTACTCCGATGTCTGGGTGCGCGACAATATCCATATCGCTCATGCTCATTATGCTGTCGGCCGCGCTTCAACGGCGACGAAAACTGTGCGCGCCCTGATGCAATACTTCGTCAAGCACCGGAGACGATTTGTTGACATCATCGAGGGTCGGAGTGATCCCGCCATTGCCATGAACCGGCCGCACATACGATTTGATGGCAGGACTCTTGAAGAAGTGAAGGGGAAGTGGGCCCACGCCCAGAACGACGCGTTGGGGTACTTTCTGTGGCTTTTCAGCAAGCTTGTGAATGAAGGGAATCTGAGCCCAGCTCAAGACGAGCTGGATACTCTTGCGCTTTTTCCGCTCTATTTTCGGGCGATTCGATATTGGGAAGATGAAGACAGCGGCCACTGGGAAGAAACAAGAAAAGTGTCGGCCTCCAGTATTGGGGTAGTCATCGCCGGGCTCCACGAGTTCGGAAAGTTGATCTCCATCACGCAGCAAGTTTGCAAGCACAACGAGACCGCCATTACAGCGGAGTTCGTGGAATCATTGATTAAACGGGGGGAAGAAGCTTTGGGCTCAATCCTGCCAGCCGAGTGTGTCCAGGCTGACCCGTCCAAGCACCGGCTGTATGATTGCGCCTTGCTTTTCCTCATCTATCCCCTCAAAGTGCTCAAAGGCCAAAAGGCTGATACGGTCCTTGGTAATGTTAGTGCCCATCTGCAGGGTGAATTTGGTGTACGCCGCTATCTTGGCGACTCGTATTGGGCTCCCGATTACAAGAACAAGCTGAGCCCAGAACAGCGAACGGCGGACTGCAGTGACGACCTGTCCCGGCGCGATCGACTCTTGCCGGCCTTAGGGCAGGAGGCGCAGTGGTGCATCTTCGACCCGATAATCTCCTGTGTTTACGGTATGAGATTTAGGGCGACCCGCTTGGAGGGGACACTGACGAAGCAGACTGAGTATTTGAATCGGTCGCTGGGCCAGATTACACCTGAGGGCTGCCAGCAAGCCCCTCCTTTTAGGTGTCCCGAACTCTACTATCTTGAGCATGGCCGCTACGTACCCAACGATCACGTCCCACTTCTTTGGACACAGGCGAACCTGATGCTGAGCTTGAAGCTGATGGAAGAAAGCTGCATCCTTGCTGCAGGACCTCGGCAGGTCGGTGGGATGTAGAGAAGCCACAAGAAGAAGATCCCATCCTAGGGCACTGTTCCTTTCAGCAAGGCCTCCTGATTTTCATCCGGTTCGCAAGCCGTTTTTCAGCAACCGTATTTAATGGCCCTCGCATCACATACATTGAAGCTCGACAGGTTTGCGTCCTTAAGCGATCGCTTGTGCCGGCACGAAGGCACACAAGGAGAATCCGAGCTAAATGCCGGGACAACCAGCAGATGGACGGCGCCGCGTAGTTATTGAGCGGGTTTCACCGGAAGTTGATTGTGGCCGGTTCGCCATCAAGAGGGTTGCGGGAGAGCGAGTGACCGTGGAAGCCGATGTTTTCGCCGACGGTCACGAGCAAGTTGCGTGTCAAATTCTCTACTGGCGAGGCAACGCGGCAATGCAATCGGCGCCCATGAAGCCGCTTGCCAACGATCGCTGGCGCGGTGAATTTACCGTCGCCGAGATGGGCCCCTACAAGTACACCGTGGAAGGGTGGATCGATCGCTTCCTCACCTGGCGCGGCGCCCTCAAGAAGAGGACTGCGGCGGGGCAGGATGTGCGTGTTGACCTGCTCATTGGGGCCACTCTGATCGAAAGTGCGGCGGCGCTCGCGACCGGCGACGATTCGGAGCTCCTCGGCGAGTGGGCGCGCCGGGTTCGGCAGGCGAGCGACGCTGCGTCGGCGATTGCACTGGCTCTCAATGAGGAACTGGGAAATCTGATCGGGCGCTACCCCGACCGAACCCTCGCCAGCCGTTACGAGAAAGAGTTGGCCGTCATCGTCGATCGCGAGAAAGCTCGCTTCTCGACCTGGTACGAAGTATTTCCTCGTTCCTGTTCTACTCAGGCGGGCCGGCACGGGACATTTTCGGATTGCGAAGCGTGGCTGCCGTACATTGCCTCTATGGGTTTCGATATCGTTTATTTCCCGCCCATCCATCCCATCGGGCGCACGCTTCGCAAGGGCAAGAATAATTCGCCGCAGGCGCAGCCAGACGATGTCGGAAGCCCATGGGCGATCGGAGCGGCGGAGGGTGGTCATAAGTCCATTCACCCGGAACTTGGTACGAGCGAGGACTTCAGGCGATTTCTCTCCAAGGCGGCGGAACACGGCCTGGAGGTGGCGCTCGACATGGCTTTTCAGGGCACGGCCGACCACCCTTACGCGCGCGAACACCGGGAGTGGTTTCGGACGCGTCCCGACGGGTCGATCCAGTATGCGGAAAATCCGCCGAAGAAATACGAAGACATTTATCCATTGGATTTCGAGACCGCCGAATGGAAAACGCTCTGGGAAGAACTGAAGAGCGTCCTTCGATTCTGGATCGACCAGGGTGTGCGCGTCTTTCGCGTTGACAATCCTCACACCAAGCCCCTTGCTTTTTGGGAGTGGGTCATTGGTGAAATCAAGTCGCAATACCCGGATGTACTCTTCCTCGCGGAGGCATTTACCAGGCCCTACGTGATGTGCCGGCTTGCGAAGCTGGGTTTTACCCAGTCGTATACCTATTTCACCTGGCGCAATACCAAACAAGAGCTTACGGATTACTTCAAGGAGATCAGCCGGCCCGAAATACAAGACTGCTTCCGGCCAAACCTCTGGCCGAACACTCCGGATATTCTCCCGGAATTCCTCCAGGTGGGCGGCCGGCCTGCGTTCATATGCCGGCTGATTCTGGCGGCGACGCTGGGAGCCAGCTATGGAATCTACGGCCCGGCCTTCGAACTGTGCGAAAATGTTCCGGTCGAGGCCGGCAGCGAAGAGTATCTCGACTCGGAGAAATACGAACTGAAACACCGCGATCTCGATTCGCCGGCGAGCTTGAAAAACCTGATTTCCAGGATCAACCGGATCCGCAAAGAAAACCCGGCGCTCCAGAGCAATCGCAACTTGCGCTTTCACGAAGTCGATAACCCATCGCTGATCTGTTACAGCAAGGCGACGGACGACCTTTCGAATGTAATTATCGTGATCGTGAACCTTGATTCCTTTCACACCCAAACCGGTTGGGTTGATCTCGATCTCGGAGCGATTGGATTGGATCCAAATCGTGCATTTCAGGCCCACGACTTGCTGGGCGGGGGCCTGTTCCTTTGGCAGGGACCGCGGAACTTTGTCGCGCTCGAGCCTGAGAGCCTTCCGGCTCACATTCTACGCGTGCGGCGGTGGGTGCGTACGGAACGGGACTTTGACTATTACCTCTAGCCAGTCGTAACGTTCGGACGCCTAGTGCGGGAAAAGGGGCAAAAACAGTGACTGTTGTGGATTCGGCTCTCAGTGAATTCGACCTTTACCTGCTTGCGGAAGGTACGTATACCCGCGCCTACGAGAAGCTGGGAGCACATCTCGCCGAAAGAGACGGCCGGCGCGGCGTGCATTTCGCCGTGTGGGCGCCGAACGCGAAGCTCGTTTCCGTTATTGCAGATTTCAACGGCTGGGATCCGGCTGCGAACCTTCTCCAGTCCACTCGTTCAGGCGTCTGGGAAAACTTCATCCCTGAGGTTCACGAGGGGGCGGTTTACAAGTACCACATCGAATCCCGTTATGAGAATTACAAAGTTGACAAGGCTGATCCCTACGGGTTCGCGGCCGAGATCCGGCCTCAGACGGCTTCGCGTGTTTGCGACCTCGAAAGCTACACGTGGAACGACAACGCGTGGATGGCCGGCCGGGCAAAAGCCAATGCCCTCGACGCTCCGATCTCCGTGTACGAAGTGCACCTCGGCTCCTGGCGACGAGTTCCCGAGGAAGGCGACCGGTGGCTGACTTACCGCGAGTTGGCGCCGCTTCTCGCCGACTACGTCCACGACGCAGGCTTCACCCACGTTGAGTTCCTTCCCGTCATGGAACACCCCTTCGACGGTTCGTGGGGTTACGAGACCATCGGCTACTTCGCGCCCACCAGCCGGTTCGGCAGCCCTGCGGATTTCATGTATATGGTGGATTATCTTCACCAGCACGGAATCGGTGTCATCCTCGATTGGGTGCCCGCGCATTTTCCCAAGGACGAGGCCGGCCTGGGCTACTTCGATGGTTCACATCTTTACGAACACGCGGATCCAAGGCAGGGCGAGCATAAAGACTGGCATACTTTCGCGTTCAATTATGGCCGCAACGAGGTGCAGAGCTTTCTCATCAGCAACGCTCTCTTCTGGCTCGACAAATACCACGTGGACGGGCTGCGCGTCGACGCCGTGGCCTCCATGTTATATCTCGACTATGGCCGGCGCGAAGGCGATTGGATACCAAACCGTTACGGAGGAAGAGAAAATCTCGACGCCATTCACTTTTTGAGAATGCTGAACGAGCGAGTCTATGCTGCCTTTCCCGACATTCTGATGATCGCCGAAGAGTCGACCGCCTGGCCACAGGTGTCGAGGCCCACGCATGTCGGCGGTCTCGGATTCGGCCTGAAGTGGAATATGGGCTGGATGCATGACGTGCTAGATTACATGTCGATGGACCCGGTGTTTCGAAGTTATCACCACAATCAGATCACTTTTGGCCTGCTCTATGCATTCGCCGAAAACTTTATCCTACCGTTTTCCCATGATGAAGTGGTCTATGGGAAAGGATCCATGCTCGGCAAAATGCCGGGCGACGAATGGCGGAAGTTCGCGAACCTCAGGCTCCTTTACGGCTTCATGTTCGGCCACCCCGGAAAGAAGTTGCTCTTTATGGGCGATGAGTTCGGTCAAGGGTCGGAGTGGAACCATGATTCCAGCCTGGATTGGCACCTGCTGGAATACCCTCTGCATGCGGGCGTGAAGCGCTGGGTGCGGGATATCAATACGCTTTACCGCGGCCAGCCTTCGATGTACGAACTTGACTTCGACTCCGGCGGCTTCGAGTGGGTCGATTGCAAAGACTTTCAAAGGAGCGTTATCAGTTTCCTCCGCCGCGGTCGGGACCCGCGCCATCATTTGCTTTTCGTGTTTAATTTTACTCCTGAGGTCAGAAACAACTACCGGGTGGGCGTGCCCGCGGGCGGCTTTTGGCAGGAGATCTTGAACAGCGATGCTCCGTTGTATGGCGGGAGCGGCCAGGGAAATTTCGGGGGTCTGGCGGCGGCGCCCCTGCCGATTCACGGACGTCCTTTCTCACTCAACATGACGCTTCCCCCGCTTGGCCTGGCTGTTTTCCAGCCGGACCTCGCCCGAGATGCGTAAGGCGCAGGGATAAGCACAATGGCTAAACGGCCCGGAAGCGCATCGGATCCGCTGTGGTACAAGGACGCAATCATCTACGAACTGCACGTCCGAGCGTTTAAGGACAGCAATGCCGACGGCGTAGGCGATTTTGCGGGCCTGCTTCAAAAGCTCGATTACATTCAGGATCTCGGCGTCACTTGCCTTTGGCTATTGCCCTTCTTCCCCTCACCGCTCCGCGACGACGGCTACGACATTTCCGATTACCTGAACGTCCATCCCATGTACGGCACCATTGAAGACTTCCGCGCAGTTCTCGGGGCCGCTCACGACCGCAACCTGCAAGTGATGATCGAACTGGTGGTGAATCACACCTCGGATCAGCACCCCTGGTTTCAAGCTGCTCGCGCCGCTCCTCGCGATTCACCGGCGCGGAATTTTTACGTCTGGAGCGACACCGAAGAGAAGTACAAAGACGCCCGCATCATCTTTTCAGACACGGAGCGTTCCAATTGGACCTGGGATCCGGTCGCGCAGCAGTATTACTGGCACCGTTTTTTTTCGCACCAGCCGGACCTGAATTACGACAACCCGCTGGTCGTCGAGGAAATCCTCAAGGTCATGCGGTACTGGCTCGAGATGGGCGTCGACGCACTGCGGGTAGATGCGATTCCTTACTTGGTGGAGCGGGACGGCACGAACTGCGAGAATCTGCCCGAGACCCACGCCGTCATCAAGCAGCTCCGGGCCGAGATTGATGCGGACTATTCGAGCCGCCTGCTCCTCGCCGAAGCCAATCAGTGGCCGCCGGACGTCCGCCCCTATTTCGGGAACGGCGACGAGTGCCACATGGCTTTCCATTTTCCGTTGATGCCGCGCATTTATATGGCCCTACGGCAGGAGGATCGCCTGCCGATTACCGATATCATCGCCCAGACGCCGGACATTCCCGAAAGCTGCCAGTGGGGACTCTTTCTGCGGAATCATGATGAGCTGACGCTCGAAATGGTGACCAACGATGAGCGGGATTACATGTACCTCGCTTATAGCGCCGATCCCCGCATGCGCCTCAATCTGGGAATTCGCCGGCGACTGGCGCCGCTGGTTGACAACAATCGCAGGCGAATTGAGCTGCTGAACAGCCTGCTGCTTTCCTTCCCCGGTACGCCGATCCTTTACTATGGGGACGAGATCGGGATGGGAGATAACATCTATCTCGGCGATCGCAACGGCGTCCGGACGCCCATGCAATGGAACGGCGACCGGAACGCCGGTTTTTCTACAGCCACTCCTGCCCGGTTATACAGCCCCGTGATCATGGACCCGGTCTGGGGATACGAAGCGATCAATGTGGAAGCGCAGCAGGGTGATCCCTCGTCGCTCTTGAATTGGATGCGAAACATGATCGCCCTGCGCAAAATCTTCGCTGTCTTCGGCCGCGGCGGAATCGAGTTCCTCGACCCGCCTAACCGTAAAATCCTGGCCTATGTGAGGCGCTACCAGGGGGAGCAGGTTCTGTGCGTCGCCAATCTTTCGCGATTTGCCCAGCCCGTCGATCTGGACTTGTCGAAGCTGGAGGGCCTTACTCCCGTCGAGATGCTCGGCTACGTGGAATTTCCCACCATCGAGCGGCAGCCCTATCGCCTCACGCTTGCGCCCTACAGCTTTCTGTGGCTAGAACTTCAGCAGCGTACCGAACCGGAGGAAACCCACGTGGATTTCACCGAACCCTTGGACGCATCGGCGGGCTGGAAAGGGCTCCTCGAGGGTCCAGGCCGACAGGAACTGGAGACGGTGAACCTTCCCGACTACCTTCCCAAGCAGCGTTGGTTTGCGGGAAAGTCTCGCCGCCTTAAGTCGACGCGCATTGTCGACTGGGCGCCCTTGAACACGGCGGCATCCGCTTTGGTACTAATCGAGGCGCAGTTCGAGGCCGGAACACCGGAAACTTACTTGACGCCTTTTGCCATGACTTTCGGAGAGGCCATGCAGGAATTGCAGCGAGCAGCGCCGAACGCGATCGTCGCGCGCGTTTATTCGGAAAATGGAACAGGCCTGCTTCACGACGGAGTCTTCGATGAGAAGACATGCACGGCCGTCTTTTCGCTGATTGAGAATGGGCTCGAGCTGAAGTCGCGCGATGCGCGGATTTTGGGCGTACGCGGCAAAGTCTTTCAGGATGTCCTGGGTACTGCGGAGATCCCCTTATCCGTGCGGCGCGGGTCGGCGGAACAAAGTAACACCTCCATCATATTTGGCGATCGATTTATTCTTAAACTCTTCCGCCGTCCGGAGCCCGGCCTGAATCCGGATGCCGAGGTCGGGCGCTACCTTACCGAAGAAACAAGCTTCGATCGGATTCCCCCTTTCGCTGGGTCGATCGAATATGAGCCCGCCGCGAACGCCGAGCCTGCCACCCTGGCCATGCTCCAGGGACTGGTGGCCAACGAGGGAGACGGCTGGAAGTGGACTCTGGAAGAACTTGACCGCTACTACGAAACGTGTGCCCCTATTGCGTATCCGGAAGCGCCAACCGGCGAGAGTAAGGATGTCTTGGAGATTTCCGGACATCCGAGATCCCAACTGGCGCGAGACCACGTCGGCCTCTATCTTGACTCGGCCGCCACGCTCGGGCGGCGGACCGCAGAGTTGCATCTGGCACTGGCTTCACCGTCGCGCGACCTGGCCTTCGCACCGGAACCGGTATCGGCTCAGGATCTCGAGGATCTGCTTCGAGACCTTCGCAAGCACGCTGCAAGCGTTTTTGACCTGCTGAAGGAGCGGATGGCAGATTTGCCGGATGAGCTGGTTGAGGTCGCGGCGGCGGTTCTCAGCCGCCGCAGCCGGATCCTGGATAATTTCAAGGCGCTCCAACCCGATGGCCTTCGAACGCTGCGGACGCGTGTACACGGAGACTACCATTTGGGACAAGTCCTCAAGACAAAAACTGATTTCGTCATCCTGGACTTTGAAGGAGAGCCCGCGCGTCCTCTGGCCGAACGGCGCAGCAAACAGTGCCCGCTGAAGGATGTGGCCGGCATGTTACGCTCCTTTAGTTACGCCGCATACGCCAGTCTGACCAATTATGTGGCGCGGCATTCCGGGGATTTCTCCCGCCTTGAGCCCTGGGCGCGGCTCTGGGAACTTTCAGTGGGCGGGGAATTCTTGCGCGCTTACCGCGATACCGCGGGCGACGCCAAGTTTCTGCCCCTCGACACTTCTGACTTTCGGAGGCTGCTCGATGTCTTCCTGCTCGACAAGGCGCTCTATGAAGTTCTTTACGAGCTGAATAGCCGCCCCACCTGGGTGCGCATCCCGCTGCTCGGAATTCTCTCGCTGTCGGTATAAATCGTCCCAAGCTGGTATCATTGAATCTGTGAAGAGGGTCCGCAGCCTTGAAGAAAGCAGAGGACACTGAAGAGTGGAAGTCGATTCCATCCCCCAGGAAACGCAGAAAAAGATGGAAGAGATCGCCAACGCCGATCTGGTGGTTGGCATTCTCGCGGAGTTTGATCAGGACGGCATCACTAAGATCAGCGATGACCTCGCGACCCTTTCCGGCTCGCCACGCGTCGCATTGTTGCAAAACGACGGCTCGAGCAGTCCGGATCGCGGCAATCAAGCGACGGCTGAAGCGAACACATCCCTCGTAGTCATTCCCTGGCCCCAGTTAAGGCCGCACACGCCGGATACGCCCATGCTGAGCGTGTTCACCGCCTATCAGACTGTTTTTGCGGCCAGCGAAAAGCTTGGTGCGAAAGCCTGCTGCATTCTGGCCTCAAAGCTTGAGACGGCGACGCCGCGGTGGGTTTGCCGACTTGCGCAGCCGCTGCTCGAAAACAATGTCGATCTGGTAGTACCGCGCTACGCGAGCCGCAAATACGAAGGATTACTGAATCGCAGCATCATATCTCCGCTCGTCCGTTGTCTCTACGGAAAGCGAATCCACAATCCGATGGGTCCGGATTTGGGAATATCCCGGCGGCTTTTTCAGAAGGTGGCCGGCGCGGAAGCGAATTCCCGGCCGAGTGGCCCGCATCCGCTGGCTTCACTCGCGCCCACCGCACTCGCCGACAATCTAGGGGTCTGCGAGGTGCACGTGGGAGCCCGGACTTACTCACCAATCGACTGGTCGAATGTCAGTTCCGTCCTCGCCGAGGTTCTGGGTCCAGTCTTTAACGACATGCAGCGGAATGTGGCGTACTGGCAAAGAATGCGCGGATCCGTTCCCCTACCGTCGTTCGGCGAGCCTGTCATCGTGTCTCAGGACGCCGGGCCTTTGGATGTCAGCCGCATGATTGAGTCGTTCCATCTCGCGAATCGAGACCTTGAGGAAATTTGGAGTCTGGTGCTGCCGCCCGCCAGCTTGTTCGAGCTCAGGAAACTTGCGCGTTTACCTGCGGAGCAGTTTCGAATGCCCGACGAGCTTTGGGTGAGGATTATCTTTGATTTTGCGCTGGCCTACCGCCTTCGCACGATTAATCGCGACCACCTTCTTAAATCAATGACGCCTCTCTACCTGGCGTGGGTCGCCTCATATGCCCACGATCTGGAGACGACCGGAGCGGCTGGTTCTGAGCAACGACTCGAACGCCTGTCGGTTGCTTACGAGTCCGAAAAGTCTTACCTCGTCTCCCGATGGCGCTGGCCGGACCGCTTTAACCCTTAGCTCTGTATTCGGTGCATTGGAGGTATCTATGTGGGATCAAATCAAACAGGCGTTAGCGCAGTCGACTGCGGGATTGCTTACTACGTTCGCGAGCTTTCTGCCCAGACTCGCGGCCCTGATCCTTGCACTGCTGATCTCGATCATCCTGGGCGGCGCACTTGCAACCTTGGTCTACCAGTCGCTCATCCGGTTGAGATTTGAGGAGCGGCTGGTCCGATGGGGGATCCCTTCCCTGGCAGGCGGGCCGCTGGTCAAGAGCCCGTCGCTGCTGGTGTCGCGCGTGATTGCCGGCCTGGTGGTCCTGGCGGGATTCTTGATCGGCATCACCGCGTTCAATGCTGAGTGGACGGCTCAGATCACGCAGAGCGTTTTCGCCTACATCCCCAACCTGCTGACCGCCGCGCTGCTCTTGTTGGCCGGCGGCGTCATCGCTCGTTTTCTGGCGCGGAGCGTGCTTATCGGGGCGGTTAATATGAATCTTCATTATGCGCGACTCCTCAGCGTGGGCGTGAAATGGCTGGTGTTGGTCCTCACAGCGGCGATGACTCTGGACCACCTCCGAATTGCCCCCGGTATTGTCGAACTTGCTTTCGGCATTCTGTTTGGCGGTATTGTGCTTGCTTTGGCGCTGGCAGTGGGACTTGGATCGAAGAATATTGTCTCCAAGTCGCTCGAGCGGGACCCCAAAGAACGATCAAGCGAACCGATCGAGGACGCGCTGCGTCATTTCTAGCCCAATTTTTGGAGATCACCACAGCATTGAAGGAAGGTCATTCGCAGGGTTCTTGCGGCCGCTTCTAGGGAACCAATGCCCCATACACCATCTCACGCAGAGCGCACTGGTACGAGCCTGCCTCGTCCATTGGCATTTGGACTATCATGACAGCCAGCAGCTTGTCTGGGGATCAACTCAGAGATTAATCTGTGGCGGCTCATCCAAAAACGACCCGGAGCGAGCGAGCCATGCCGGTTTGCTGAAACCTCGCCGTCCTGCGCTCATCAACAGAGTATGGCGGATATTGGTGCCTATCTGGAAAGGATTGGGTATTCGGGCCCGGTGGCACCCAATGCGGACACCCTGCGCGAAATTCACCGCGCCCACCTGTTTGCTGTACCCTTTGAAAATCTCGACATCGGCTGGGGGCGCGAGATTCGGCTCGATGAGGAGGCGATTGTCCGCAAAATCGTCGACCGCCGCCGCGGGGGCTTCTGTTATGAGCTGAATGGAGCCTTCGCCGTCCTCCTGCGTGCTCTGGGCTTTCGGGTGACACTGCTGTCGGCTCGCGTGCCTTGCGCGGACGGAAGCTACGGCCCAGAGTTCGACCACCTGACCCTGTGGGTTGATTTGAACGAGCCGTGGTTGGCCGACGTGGGCTTTGGCGATGGCTTTGTCGATCCGCTTCGACTTCAAGTGGGTCTGGAGCAGGAGGAGAGGGGGACTTGCTTTCGGATTGTCGAGGAGGGCGAGTCTCTGAGGCTAGAGCGGAGAGCCGCGGATGCCGGGTGGAGGACCGAGTATTTGTTCGACCTAGAGCCGCACCGACTGGAAGAGTTCGCGGACATGTGCCGCTACCACCAGACCTCGGCGCACTCTCCTTTCACCCGAAAGCGGGTGTGCAGTCGTGCCACGCCCAATGGGCGCATCACGCTTTCCGAAATGAAGCAAATCACGACATGTAACGGTCGCCGAGAAGAGCTGCTGCTGAAGTCGGACGAGGAGTGGCGGACGGTGTTGGCTGATCAGTTCGGCATGCTGGTTTCGCAACCGACAGCCTAGCAGCACAATCTGCCTGCTAATCTATTCATAACGTAGGGCCACCATCGGGTCCACTCGCGCTGCTCTTCTTGCCGGAATCCAACACGCCAACGCACCGGTACCCAGCAACAACAAAGCCATGCCTGCCAAGGTCGCTGGATCATAGGGTTTCACTCCACGCCACAGCTCCGCCTCGATGGCTCGCCCTAGCGACACGCTGACGATCAATCCAATTGCGACGCCCGCCGCGACCAGCCGCAAGCCCGCCCCGATTACCGAGCGAAGCACGTCCGCGCGTTCCGCACCCAGCGCCATGCGGATTCCGATCTCATGCGTCTTCCGCGCTGTCGCGTACGCCAGCACGCTATAAACGCCCACCGTGACCAGAACTAGTCCTACACATCCGAAAATCACCATCAGCAGGAAGGCAAATCGAGGGCCCGCATACAATTGCTGGCTGATGGCATCCTCCAGTGCGCCCGGAAAGGCCAGCGCCACGCCGGCATCAGTTGCCCATACTGCTTGCCGCACCGAATTTATCAGCGCCATCGGCGTTTGCTGCGAGCGCACCAGCAGATTCTGCACTCCCGAACCGGTGACGGTGTACGGCACCCACACTTCCGGCTCAACCGGAGCCTCGAGGCCGCCCCCGCCGTAGACCGGTGGGCCTTGATTGGTGACATCAGCTACCACTCCCACGATTTCAAACCACGGCTCGCGCACCGGATCCGCCCGGCTCTCGAACTGCGCCAGCTTGACTCTGCGCCCAATCGCGTCTTCACCGCGAAAGTACCTGGCGACAAACGTCTCGTTCACCACCGCTACCTTTCTGGCGTCGCTGATTTCCGCTTCGCTGAACCCCCGCCCCATCTTGAACGGAATGCGCAGCACCCGGAAATATCCCTCGCTGACGTTTTGCACTTGCGTGTGCCATTGCTCCTGGTGCGGCTTGCCGGAGATCTCCATCTCGCTGTCCTCACCACCGTAGGGCGGCTGTGCGCTCGATTCCGTCGCATCCACCACCCCGGGGAGCGCCTTCACCCGTGCCAGAGGGCGCCTGTGAGAATCCTGGAGCGCCTTGCGAGTAGCACACTGACTCTGAGTTGATCTGCCGATTAGTCCCAGACAAGACCCTGAGAAGGAAAGGGGCAAGCAGACTCGCGCGGCCTCAGCAGTCGAAATCAGCTTCGGCGTGGAAATCGGGATTACTGGTCTACCCGACCGGGATCGCGCGCTTCGAGTTCGGGCGGCGTCATGTCAACCAACTTGTAGTCGGTTGGAATTGCGAAGAGTTCCGCGTCAGGCTCTCCCACATTAGTATTCGTGACCGTGAGCGTAAGCGATCCGATGCGCGGGTCGTACTGCCTGGTTTGAAGATTGATGTGCAATTCTTCGCTGTACCAAATCTCGTCGTATACCACGACGGGGCGATCGGTGCCGCTCGCCTTAGCGGGGATCGTCACGGTCCTTTTATAACCATGAACCTCCAGCCCCCCAATCATATTCGTGCCAAGATCCTCCACTTGGAGATTCGGCATGGAGGAAATAGGGCTCTTGAGATGCACCCACCCGTTCTTGGGAGGTTCAGTAGAGGGCGGATGGGGCGTTATGTTCTGCCTGGCAATGTGCGTGTAAGGATTTAAAAAAGTGTTGAGCCTCGTCGCCGGATCGTAAATGTGGACCGAAATGATCCTGGGCTTTTCGGTCGAAGATGCCGACAAGATCTCATGCCTCTCATTGTGAATACGTCCCTGCCCGTCCCTCGCGATCAGGGCGCTGGTCTTGCGTTGGAAGGAACTGCCGTCACTAAGGACCTGGGTCATGGCTTGGTCAACTTCCGCTGAGAAGGGAGCGTCCGGTACGGGCGTGACAAACACGCCTCCGCTGAACGCCGGCGCGCTCGACATTGCTCTGTCCTGAGCGGAGCAAAAATGAAGTGGGATAAGAAACAAAACCAAGCAGGCAGTTGCAAGCAAAGAGCGGCTTCTAACCATCGTGGCACCCTGCCCTTCTCCATCATGGGGACCAGTTCGTACCTGGACTGAATTCTATGTCAACGCAAATCCATTTTGCAAACGCTGCTAGGTTTATTCGAGTGGTATCGGCCGCTGTCCCTCGCCTCTGTTAAGATGAATCATAAGGAACATTGACAACCGTGAGCACCCTCCCAATTATTTCCCCAATTAGCTTTCGTGCTGTGTTCGAGAGCGTGTTTCGTCCCGTGCGTATGAACTTTATGAGAGGCGTGGCGCCGACCACGGCCGTGATCTCGAAGACTGGGCGGAGGCGGAAAATGAAGTCCTTTCGCCCCTCATCGAGCAAAAGCTAAAACTATCCAGCAAAACCTCAGAAGGAACGGCCAAAAACGTGACGCCAGCGAAACGGCTGAGCCGGAAACCAAACTAGTCTGGTATCGCGTAAATTGCTCCTGCCTTGTCGCCTGCTGCGTGTTTACTAATCGCCACCGGCTCTGCAAGCCGGGCACTCTGACGAAAACGGCTTTGCATGAGAAGTGCCGAATGGCGCACCATCCGGCGATAACGCGGTTGGGTTCACTGATGGCATATGGAGATTGCGGATACGGTGTGTGCGGCCCATCGTGAGTGCGGTGTTGCCTTTCAAGGAGTCGTTAATCGATTTTGCACGTGATTCCTGCGCCGTATTCGCCTTTGTAGATCCGCCAGAAGTGGGTTGAGCTGTAAGTAGGACATATTGACCCTATGTTCATTTCATAAGTTGACACGCCCTAGGCACTGTCATACCATCAGCGACTCAGGGATGATCTGCATCCTCACTTTCGCCGAGGCAGTTTTCACCTGACCTGGAATAATAATCCGCTCTCGGCGACCAGCAACGAAGGAACCGGGAGAGGGTTTGGAAGTTGTGATCGCGCTTCGCGCTGACCCATTTGACGCTGTTGGACGTGTTTATGAACGCTCTGAAGCGGGCTCTTGCCGCAATTGGCTTTAGGTCTGCGAGTCCTGGAGCAACCACGCCGGGAAAGGCGGCTGAGCGCCCCGGGTTTGCGGCCCCCGGCAGGCGGCAACCACTCTGGCTGGCGTACTGTTTGCCGTTCATTACCACCGCGGTGACTTTGTTGGTGGTTGAAGGCGCGGCGCGTGGCGAACCCGTCAATGCGCCGGTGGTTGTCTTCGTGCTTCCGATCCTGCTGAGCGCCTACGCCGGCGGTCTGGTCCCAGGGCTGCTGTCGACTGTACTCTGCACTCTTGCTACCGTCTACTTCGTCCTGCCCCCCACGCACTCCTGGAGCGTCGCGAGTCCTGTTGACAACATCAAGTGGATCACCTTGGCTGCTGCGGGGACGCTCATCAGCTTCCTGATGGGGCAGCGGGAGCGGCCGGGGACCGAGCCGCTGGCGCAACACTCCCGACCCGCGGGGAGTTTACTACTTTCCGCACAACGTAGGGTTCAAGCCGGTTTCGCCGTCTTGCTGACCTGTCTCATCGCAATCGCCGCTGTGTCTTATCCCATGCTCGTCCGGCTGCGCGAGGACGCGGGCTGGGTGGAGCACACTCACCAGGCGATCGCCACGTTGCGGCTGCTGATGTCGAGCCTCACGGACGCCGAGACCGGCGCGCGGGGCTACATCATCACCGATAAGGAGGAATTTCTGGAGCCCTATCACTCTGCCCGCCTGCGAGCAAGCCGCGCCCTCACCGAAGTCCGAAGCCTGACGCGGGATAACCCGGTGCAGCAGCGGCGGCTCGACTGGCTAGAGCCGCTGGTCGCGGAGCGGCTGGCGAACTTAAGCGAGAGCATCGCACTCCGGAATAACGGCTCTTTACCGGCGCGGGCCTTTATCTCGAGCGGCCTGGGAACGCAACTGGACGAGCTCATTCGAGCTGCGATAACTGAGATGGACGCTACCGAGCAGGGACTGCTGGCAGAGCGCGAAAAACTCGAAAAGCGCGCTAGCCGGTTGGCTAAGACCCTGGTCTTGGGCGGTAGCGCGCTGGCCGTTCTGATCGCGGTGGCGGCCCTTTGGATGATTGGAAAGGCCTTCGAGGCCAGCCGCGACGCGGAATCGGCGCTTCAGGAATCCCGCGACCAGCTCGAGATTCGGGTAAAGGAACGGACGTCGGAGCTGCGCACGAGCGAGCAACGGATGGCCGGCATAATCAAGTCCGCCATGGACGCGGTGATCATGGTGGACGAGGGTCAGCGGATCGTGCTATTTAACCCCACTGCCGAGAAGCTGTTCGGATGTAACGCCGCTGAGGTACTGGGCCATCCTCTGGAACGGTTCATTCCGCAGCGCTTCCGAACCGCGCATGCCCGCCACGTCCTGCTCTTTGGCCAATCCGGGCTTGCCCACAAACCGATGTCCGAGCGCGCCGAGATTTGCGGGCTGAGAGCGGACGGGACGGAGTTTCCCATAGAAGCCTCGATCTCCCAAGCCCAACTGGAAGAGAAAAAAGTATTTACAGTCATCTTGCGAGATATTACGGAGCGCAAGCGCGCGGAAGAGATTCTTCGGGAGCGGGCCGCCCTGCTGGAACTCGCTCACGACAGCATCATGGTGCGGGAGATGGATGGGACGATTCGCTTCTGGAATCGCGGCGCCGTGGAGATGTATGGATATTCGCCCGGGGAGGCCGTCGGCAAAGTCTCCCACGACCTGCTGCGGACGGTCTTCCCGCAGCCTCTGGCCGAAATTAAAGCAGATCTGATGCGGGAGGGACGGTGGGAGGGGGAACTCCGGCACACTTGTCGCGACGGCACGCTCATCGTGGTAGCCAGCCGCTGGGCGTTGCAGCCCGAGAACGCCCGATCCCCTCGGGTGATGGAAATCAACAACGACATCACCCAGCGCAAGCGGGCGGAGGAGGCGCTGCGGCAGCGCGCGGAGGAACTCGAAACGATAATGAACGTGGTGCCCGTGGCGATCTGGGTAGCTCACGACCCCCATTGCCATGATATCACCGGAAACCCCATGGCCAACCAGATGTACGAGGCGAGAGAGGGGGAAAACGTTACTGCCAGGCCTCCACCCGGAGAGCCGGTTCCACCTCGGCGTTTCTTCCGCGACGGCCGAGAGTTGGCGGCTGAAGAACTGCCCATGCAGGTGGCTGCGGCCCAGGGCATAGGCGTGAAGGGCGCAAACCTGGATGTGCTCCTCCCCAGCGGCAAGAACGTGAACATGTACGGCTACGCGAGCCCCTTGCGAGACGCCGCCGGCGAAGTGCGCGGCTGCGTTGGCGCGTTCCTTGATATTACAGAGCGCACGCGCGCAGAGGAGGCGATACGCCGCAGTGAAGCTGAGCTCAGGGAGGCGCAACGCATCGCCCAAGTGGGGAGTTGGACGTGGGAGGTAGCGCCCGATCTCGTGACTTGGTCGCAGGAGGTCTACCGGATCTTCGGCCGCGATCCGGCGCTGCCCGCGCCCTCGGTCGCCGAATCCGCGGAGCTGTTCACCCCTGAGAGCTGGGCACGATTGAGGGCGGCGCAACAAGAGACGCTCGAGCGTGGAACACCTTACCTCCTCGATCTAGAGGTGGTCCGCGCCGATGGAACGAGAGGTTGGATGATTGCCCGGGGCGAAACGGAGCGCAATGGCAGCGGCCAAGTGACGAAGCTTCGCGGCACGACCCAAGACATTACTGACCGCAAGAACGCCGAGCAAGCCCTGGCAAGACGCACACAAGAGTTGGAGCGCTCCAATGCAGACCTTGCGCAGTTTGCCTACGTTGCCTCGCACGATCTCAAGGAACCTCTGCGGGCGGTGAGCGGCTGCGTGGGACTTCTGAAGGGACATTACGAGGGGAAACTCGACGAGCGAACCGGCGAGTATATGACCCACATCGTCGATGGCGCGGCGCGAATGGAGACCCTGGTCGATGGCCTGCTCGCGTTCTCGCGGGTCGGCACTCAAGGCGGAGAACTCCGGCCCGTCGAATGCGCCAAGGCGCTGGGCACGGCGCTTCAAAACCTCGCGGCCGCGATTGAGGAAAGCGGCGCCGTAGTCACGCACGACATACTCCCCGCTGTGAACGGCGACCTCCCGCAACTCGTGTCCCTTTTTCAGAATTTGATCGGCAACGCCCTCAAGTTCCGCCGGGAGGCGCCTCCTCGTATTCACGTGAGCGCTGAGCGGAACGGCACGCATTGGCGCTTTTCCGTTCGCGACAATGGTATTGGAATCGCCCCCCAATACTTCGAGCGGATCTTCGGCGTGTTTCAGCGGCTGCACACCCGCAGGGAGTATCCCGGCACCGGTATTGGTCTGGCGCTTTGCAAGAAAATCGTGGAGCGGCATGGAGGCCGGATCTGGGTGGAGTCCGTGCCGGGCGAGGGAGCCACCTTTTGTTTCAGCTTATTGGATGCCCAAACAAATCATCGCCAGCACGCAGGAGAATTTCATGCCTGAAGCCGTGATGTGTAGACACATCGAGATCCTTCTTGTAGAGGATAGCCCGAGCGATGCCTTACTAACCCGGGAGGCCCTCGGTGGTTCTAAGCTTCTGAACAAGCTGCACGTCGTCGAAAGCGGTGTCGATGCCATCGCATTCCTTCGCAGGGAAGGCCCTTTCGCGAGCGAGACACGCCCAGACCTTATCCTGCTGGACCTGAATCTTCCCATGATGGACGGTCGGGAGGTTCTTCGGAAAATTAAGGCGGACGACGGCCTGAAAGCCATACCGGTGGTGGTCCTCACCTCTTCCGACGCCGAGGAGGACATTCTGAAGTCCTACAAACTCAACGCCAACTGCTACATCACCAAGCCAGTTGAATTCGATAAATTCGTTAAGGTCG
>JBELAJ010000094.1:0-19909 GCA_049508935.1 Terriglobia bacterium
AGGTCGGCCAAATTCAATAAGCCCTCGCGGTCAACTGGCAGGTAGGTGGCGCGATAGCCCGGGTTATGTAGCGGCGGGTTTACGCCGCCATGTGGCGAGGTAGATTCGCCACCAGGAGATGGCGGGGTAAACCCGCCGCTACGATCTAACCCGCCCCGCTCCAGTGCCTTGCAGTAATTCAGGACCGACGAATGCTCCACCTGGGAGGTGACGATGTGCCGCTTGGTGGGGTTTGCCTTCAGCGCGGCCGCGATGGCGGCGTTGTTGCTCTCCGTCGCACACGAGGTGAAAATCACATCCATCGGGTGGGCCCCAATCAACTCGGCCACCTGCTCGTGCGCCGTCTCGATCACCGACTTCAGGTTCGCGCCGAACTTGTAGGCGCTCGAGGGATTGCCCCATGTCGGCGACCATTCAAAAACGTAGAAATTTGAACACGAGCCGGTTTCCGAGGTGAGGTGCAACGTCGGGCTGTGTCGGCGGCCGTTTGGCGTCTCCTGGACAGAGGGCAACTTTACTGCGCAGGTAAGCGAGGTAGGACTCTGGGATGGGGTTGGCAAGCAACTCCTCGATTACCGGTACGAAGTAGTGCAAGGAGCGAATCGGTCGCGTCGGGGCGGCGAGCGGCGCGGCGGACGGAGGCCAGGAGGAACGCGGTTTCGATGACCGTCAGGGGGATTTGGCGCTGCCAAAGTTGATCCAGCAAGCGTAGGTCGAAGCGGCTCAGACGTCGGGGCGTGTGGGGGAGGCGGAGATAGAGAGAGATCACAGCCTGCCGATAAGTCTCGCGATCAGTGAGCATGGGTTTTCCCTTCGCTCTTGGGTTTGTTGCGGGAAGCGGCTTCCAGTTCGCTTTCGCGCACGCGGTAGGAGGTACCTTCAATGACGGTGATGTCGGCGTGATGGGTGACCCTCGAAAGCTGATTGCCCTAACAACTGCTGCTGTGGCACAAGGGAAATCGGAAGCATTTTTCCGAATCCCGCCTGAGTTCCACGACCGTGCGGCGTGGGATTCACGTGACCCGAATGAAGCGGTCGAGATTGCCGTTTCGACGCTCCGTGCATACAGCCCAACATTGGTCGTACCGCTGCTGCCGAGGGCGATTTCCTATGAGACGTTACGTTCTTTTATGAACTCACCCGCCATTGCCGGACATCCGTGTTTGCGAACTCGGCGAGTTTATGCCGACTTCGAGACTTCAAAGCATGACAAGAGATATTGGCATGACGAAAGGGCAAAGGCGGTTTGGCCTGTGTACGCTGGTGAATCATTCGACATCTGGAGGCCAGACACTGGTGCTTATTACGCGTTCACGCAGGGTACGCAAATTGCTGAGGCAGCACACATTAAATGGAATCGTGCTCCTTCTGGTTCGCCTTACGCCGAATTGCCCACTGTTTGGCGACGCGACCCTGAGAACCACCCGATTCACTTCCCACGGATTGCGTTCCGCGATGTGACCAACCGCACGAATACGCGAACGCTCGTTGTAGCCTTAATTCCACCTCATGTGGTCACGGTACAGACTGCGCCCTGGGTACTGTGGTTAAACCCAGAGCATGCAAAATCGCAAGAGGCTTACTTGCTTGGCATCATGTCCAGTATCCCCTGCGACTGGTGGTGCAGGCGGTTCATCGAAGGTCATGCAGACCAAGAAGCTTTCTCTTGCCTCCGAATCCCTGACCCTTCGCGACAGTCCAAGTTGTCTCAACGTGTGGTCGCACTTGCCGGACGCCTCGCTTCGCCAGACCATCGGTTTAGCCAATGGGTAAGGGCAGTAGGCGTCGAATGTGGCCGCCTCGAAGATGACGAGAAAGAGGACGTGATCCACGAACTCGATGCGGTCGTGGCGCACCTCTATGGCCTGAACGAGAGTCAACTGCGTCACATTTTCGAGACGTTCCATGAGGGTTGGGATTATGCGCGACGACTTGATGAGACCCTGCGACACTACCATAGCTGGGCGACGCGACGCTAAACAGCACGAAAGGGGCCGTCATCCATGAGTTTCGCAAGAATTAAGGGAGAACTTACTTCACGCATCGGTCGCCAAGTGAGGTTCGGGGCACCCCAGGACATTCAAAGGGCAGGCGGCGCAGCCGCATATGGAAAGATAGTTGACGAAGTTTGGGCTGGCCCCGAAATCAACCGCAAGCCACCGCAGCCTTCGGGGTTAGAAGGGTGGGGAGATTATTCTTTCGCCACGCAGCTAATAGAGTGGGACGGGCCAGACCCCAAAGAGCGCAGCGTGCGCTTTGTCTACTTCCGCCGCAGAGCAGGCGAGGATTGGTGGGAATACGCCGCGCACACTACCGTGACTGCTGACCTGGAAACGACAAGAGTTCTGCTGGAGAAAACCCTGGCGAAAGTGATGTGGTTTGAGAGCGGCTCGACCTCCAGCGATACCTAGGCACACATCCATGAAACCGGAGTTCGTTGACAATCGTGAGATCACCCTCCATGAGGCTCTAAAGGCCCACCTGGACTGGCTGCACACGACATATGCCCAAGCTGTCGAAGTCTCAATTGCAACCGGGTACTTCAACCCTGAAGGCTTTGCGCTGGTGGCCGACCGCTTAGAACGGCTGACTCGTGTCCGCCTGTTAATCGGGCCCGAACCCATCCCGCCCCTAGCGAAACCTTTGCGAATGCCCGGTGACCCGCTGGGCGAACGATTCGAGGGAGAACTGGTGAACGAGGCACTTCGCCTTCACTCCGAAGGACTTCAACGCGACCGCGATTTGTTGGAGTTTAGTGCCGAAACAGACCGGGCAATTCGCAGGCTTCTCGCTTTCCTTGAAACCGGTCGGATTGAGGTCCGCCGCTATGAGAAGGCTTTCCTCCACGGCAAAGCCTTTGTCTTCGCGACCGACGAGGGCGTGATCGCCGGTTCTTCCAATTTCACCGCTGCCGGTCTGACCAGGAACCTCGAATTGAATCTTGGCCGGTGCCGGTCCAGAAGGTGAAAGACTGGTTTGAGTCCCTTTGGGCCGAGGCCGTGCCCTACGACCTGGGGGCTGTTTACAAGGCCCGGTATGAGCCCTACGAGCCATATCTGATTTACCTGCGTGTCCTGTGGGAACGCTACAAAGATGAGTTAAAGGAAGAAACGGCAGACGTTACGCGCATCCGGCTCACCACCTTCCAGAACGACGGCATCTTCCGGGCCAGGCGGATTATTGAGAAATACTACGGGGTGCTCATTGCCGATGGTGTCGGCTTGGGGAAGACGTTCGTCGGTGGGGAACTGCTTCGTCAGGTGGTCGAGGACCGCCGCCAGCGGGCATTGTTGATCGCACCAGCGGCCTTGCGCGATGGCACTTGGGGGCGTTTCAAAGATGCGCATCAGATCTACCTGGAAGTCGTCTCCTACGAACAATTGGCCAACGACAAGCAGCTTGGCGGAACCGAACCGCACTTGAGCCAGAAAGCGAATGACTACGCCGTGATCGCCGTTGACGAAGCCCAGGCTTTCCGAAACCCGGACACTCGCCGTGCCCAGGCTTTGCGCCGGTTGCTTCAGGGGCGTCCGCCGAAGACCCTTGTGCTGCTCACCGCGACTCCGGTGAACAACTCGCTTTGGGACCTCTATTACCTCCTCACCTATTTCATTCGGCACGACGCCGCTTTTGCAGACCTGCACATCCGGTCACTCAAGGAAAGATTTGCCGACGCCATGGCAAAAAACCCTGACGACCTGAAACCCGACGCGCTGTTTGACATTCTGGACGCGACGGCGGTCCGGCGCACCCGCCATTTCGTTCGCCGATATTACCCCAACGACCGCGTGCCGGGGCCGCACGGGCGGGAAATTCCAGTCCATTTTCCCGATCCGCATGTCGAAGCAATGACCTATTCGTTGGACGCAGTTCTGCCCGGTTTCTTCGACGAAGTTGAAGCGGCGTTGGCTCCCGCAAGCGGGAATCCTCAGCTAACGTTGGCCCGCTATTATCCATCCCGCTATTTTGGAGTACCCGACCCGCATCAAGCTGCGCTGGTCGGCTTGCTTCTCTCCGGGCTGCTCAAGCGATTTGAATCCTCTGCCCACGCTTTCGCCACAACGATGGAAAGGATGGCCGATGCACATGACGCCTTCCTCCAGGGCCTTGACCGAGGCGCGATCTTGACCGCAGAGGCCATTGAAGAATTGGAACAGGCCGACAGCGACGAAGCCTTCGAGCGCCTCATCGCGGAGACCGGCTCGACCAGTACAGCGGGGTACGACGTGGGAAGATTACGCTCCGACGTGGAAAAGGACCGCGACCTGCTGCGACGCTTTTCCGAAAAAGCGCGTCAGGTGACCCGCAGGAATGACCCGAAGTTGGAGAAGCTGGAGCAAGCATTGGTTGAAATCCTCAACCGGGCGAATCGGGAAGGTCTGGACGAGCAGGACAAGCGAAATAGGCGGAAGGTGATTATCTTCTCCTACTTTGCCGATACCGTGGATTGGGTCGAGGGACACCTGAATAACCTTCTCACATCCGACAGAAGGTTTGCCGCGTATCGAGGCCGTCTGGTCGCCGTGACGGGTGATGAAACCTACGAGGGCATTTCACGCGAGAAGGTGGTCTTCGGTTTTGCACCGCAATCATCCGAGGCTCCGCCGGGCCAGGACGAAGACCTTTACGACATCCTGGTCACGACCGACGTGCTCGCCGAGGGCATAAACCTTCAGCAATGCCAAAACGTGATCAATTACGACCTGCCTTGGAATCCCATGCGGCTCGTCCAAAGGCATGGCCGAATCGACCGCATCGGGAGCCCGCATCGCGACGTTTACATCCGCTGCTACTTTCCCGATGTGCGCTTGGATGCCTTGCTGGACTTAGAGGCCCGCATTCGCCGGAAGCTCGCTCAGGCAGCGGCAGCCGTGGGAGTTGAGCACGAGGTGATCCCCGCGCTGTGACCAGTGAAATTGTTTTTTCTGAGAAACGATTCGGATTAGCGCCGAATGAAAGCAAAAAGAACCGTCGCCAACACGACCATCACGTCGTAACAGGGAAAGGCGATATGGCAGTGTCTTTACCATCCGACTCGGTCATTCTCCCAAATAGCGACGAATTGGCGCGGCTCCGGCAATTCCTGACCGCGACCTATCAGCCGCTTGATCCAATCCTGCCGAGGGAGGGGCCGCACGTAGCGCGCTGGCGTCTGCAGGTGAATATCTCGCCCGACGAACTCGAAGGAGTCCGCGCAACTTGAACCGGGATACACTTCGCGTGACCGACTACAAAACCGGCAGAGTGCCCGAAGAGCTGCCTGTCTCTGTTGGTGGCGGCGAAGCGCTCCAGCCACTTCTTTATGCGGTGGCTGTCGAACGCCTGCTCGGCAAGCCGGTTGAGAGGGGCGCACTCTTTTACACAACCGGGCGCGGGGGTTTATCAGACCGCTACTCGAACAACTCATCCTTCCACAACTTCTGGCCGCCGAGGGAAGTGTAAAAACCCCAGGCCGCGATAGCCACGAAGCTCAGGAGCACGGCGAACGCGGTCGGGGCGTACCAGTTGTTGAAATCCACCGTAAACGGCAAACTGAAAACCGAATCCACGGTAAAGATCGCAACGGTCAAAACAACCAGCCCAAAGCGAGACATGGCAAAGGCGGCGATGGAAAAAATGATCAGATAGATGGGTCCCATGATCTGCGGATGGTCGTTGGAGAGCGTATTCCTGGTTGCGAAGATCGCGACAAAGCACGCCGCCGCCAGCCATTTATTACGCAATACGATCCTCAGGAGAAAGAGGACGAAAAAAAACTCCAGCGTCCCGATGATGGACTCAACGATGCGCAGCAGCCACCAAGCCAGTCCTGCCCGGGCGCCCAACAGGAGATTCAGAACGGGCAGGTCCGGCGTAGCGCCTTCGCTTTTTAGAGCGAGTAGCCCCACATCGAGCACCAGCCCCCATACAACACCCAGAACCACCCCCCACAGCACATCGCGGCCCACCAGCCGATCACGCGGACGCCCCCCAATCAAACGGCTCCAGGAGATGATGGCCTGCGGCCAATGGCGTCTCACATACGGCTCGAGCGCCAGGTAGAGCAGCCAGGTACCAGTCGAGAGGAACAGCCCTGTGCTCACGGCCAGGTTGAAGCGCCCGAAGGTTGCAAGCGTAGGAATAAAGTGATCCCGGCAGACCCAAATCGCCATTTCAATGACGAAGATCGCACCCGCCAGCCGAAGTGCGCCATGAAGATCGACCTTGCCCTTCGCATAGTTCCGGCGCGCGATTAAGGCGCCGCCGGCCAACAGCAGAATGGACAAGATGACTTCCATAATCTGGTTCGCGTGTTCCCCAGGCGTCATGTTCGAATACTGGCTCCGGTCCGGCGTGGTCCAGGGTCCAACCTCGTGGAAATACACCGGCTTGCCGCGCCAGGCCGCAGCCTCGACCCTCAGAGCGCGATTGGTGCCCGGCCAGGCTCCCGTCCAGGCCGCGCGCTCGTCAAACGACGCGAGAGACAGCCACTGGGGCTCCGCCGGATGGAGCTGGGCCAAGTCAAGACCCGCCGCTGCGAAGAGCGGCTTCCAATCTACGGGTCTCTCCGGAGGCGGATTCGGCTCAACTTCCTTTGGGATTGCCTGCAAATAGACCAGCCGGCCCTGGGCGTCGACGATGATGTTGATCATCCCAGATTGGGTTTCAGGCGGATCATTGAACTGAACTACGCCCGGCGTGATCGTGTCCCCTTGAAAACCGTCGGCGTCCAGGTAGATTGGGCTTTGCCGGTAAGCGTAGAGCAGCACCTGCGGTTGTCCAGCCAGGACCTTGGGCCAATCGGGATGGTGGCCATCGTGACTGTGGACATAGTCGGTGAAGTCGTTGTTGTAATAAAACTGCGCGGCGTGGTCCACCGCAGGGTCGGCATAGCCGAGGCTCCTCATGATCTCCTGCGCCTTCACCGCCAGAACGTCGGGAGAAAGCGTCAGACTCATCATTCTCAGCCCGCTTACCTGCAGGCCGATGTAGAAGGTGATGGCCATTCCCGCGATCACCACGGCCAGACACGCGATCGCCGTGCGCGGCGCAATGCCCTCTTTTTCCCCGGCCGCGGCTACCATCTGCGGCGAGGGGGTCTCCCCGGCCGCGAGCGCGGCTGCCAGCGGATCGCCACCCGGAAGCGCCGCCGCCACCGCGAGAGCAGTGGCCGGCCGGTTGGCAGGCTCGGCGTCGAGGCAGCGCATGATCACCCGCTCCACGGCGGGATCGAGGTCTTTCACCCAACTCGATGGTTTGCTGATCGGCTTTTCGTTGCGTTGTTTCACCAGCTCCGCGAGCGTGGCAGCATCAAAGGCGCGCTTGCCGGTAAAGATCTCGTAAAGCACGAGGCCGAGTGAATAAATATCGCTGCGGACCGTGGCCTCGTGGCCGGCCAACTGCTCGGGCGCCATGTAGGCCACCGTGCCGCTGCGCGCGTCGAATCCCTCAACGCGCTCGGCGAGGGTGGCTAAACCGAAATCCGTCATCACGGCGCGGCCGCGGCCATCCAGCATGATGTTGGCAGGCTTGAGATCACGGTGCAGGACGCCCTCGCGGTGGGCGGCCGCCAGGCCGGCGCACAGTTGGCGCGCGATCTCCAGGGCTTTATCACCGTGCACGCGGCCGATGCGGCGCAACAGCGAGGCCAGGTCTTCGCCATCCACGTACTCCATGGAAAGAAAGGTCTGGCCTTCGGCTTCGCCTACGTCGTAAACGCGGCAAACGTTGGTGTGGGAGACGCGGCGTGCCGTGCGGACCTCGTTGCGAAACCGCTCCAGAGCGTCCTGGTCCGTGGCCACGGCCTGCGGCAGGAACTTGAGCGCCACCGGCTGGCCCAAGGTAAGATCGTCAGCACGATAGACCTCGCCCATGCCTCCTTTTCCGAGCAGGGCCACAATCCGATAGCGACCGACGAGCAAGGTACCGGGCAGGAACCGGCCTTCGGTGAAATGAGCGCTTGTTACCGTTGAACCGCGTGCGGAAGTGCGAGGCTTCGATGCCGGCCGCTTCGCCGGAGTTGGTGACGGCGCTGGCGCCGTCGCGCCGCTAGTGGCGGTCAGGTCAGCGTTGAGAGGCGTTCCACAGGACGGGCAGAAACGGGCGCTTGGCGTGTTCTGTTTACCGCAGGATGCGCACTTCACATTTGCCTCTATCGTAGTTCGTGATTGTGGATGAACTCGATCGTCTTTTCATGAGTATCGCCAGCGTCAGTCGAGGGTTTTGGGGGCAGCGAACCACGCAATAAGCTTCTTCTTCGCTCACCGGGCGAAACGTAACGAGGTACGGCAAACTTCGCACGTCAAGCCGAAGTGAACCGCAATATCCTCCCGACAATCCGGGCCAGCCCAACCATAATAATGGTTCAAATTGTACGCGCTATATACGGTACTCGACTTTGCCCGCTCGGAAGCTCCGCGGTGGAGCTGAGCGCGGTCATCCGGACCACGACAGAGAGGCAACGAGTTCAATTCCCCAGTCGGAAGTCCGAAATGCTCTGCTGGGTCAACGAGAGGTCCTCGAACACGGCGGACGTCCCGTTGCCCTGCGGGGACTGGGTGCTGATCCCCACCCAGATCGATGCTGGGTAGTCATTCTTGAAGAGGCGAATCAACTGCCAGGTCTTCTTGTCGAGCGAGTAGTAGAACCCGACAGTCTTCGTATTCGAAGAAATCTTCATGTAGACACTCTTCGAAGTGACCACGTCGTGATTGTTGTCGTCAGAGGTCCCCATCGTGCGAACGCTAACCATCCTGGTCTTGTGGCGTTCATCCATTTCCATCGCCATCTTCAGCCAGAGGTCATCTTTCACGTAGATATAGAGCGTTCCGGCGTCATACGTCTTCAGAAACGTCGGTGTGATCTTTGCCGTCAGGGTGAACGGCTTCTTGTTGTCAACCTCGGTCAGCAGAACTGGCGCGGTGTTGTTGGACAGCTTCCCGTCCGGGTCACGGAAATTGTCCCGCCTCGCTTCACTCGCAAGAGTCAGCCTGCCATCCTCAACCTTGGCATGAGCGGCGGCTCCGTTGAGCGAGCGAGTAAAGGTGATTCCCGGCAACGTGATGCGGCACGCTTCACTCTTCATATCTTCGGCAGAGGCTGGGCGGGGGACAACACAGAGTAAGAGGAGCGACAGCGCGGAGAGCAGTATCTTCATGCTTCGCGGCTTCCTTTCAGGACAGAGAGTCGACGACGGGACTCGAACCCCACGCCTCTGCAGTGCCTGCACTCATGCCAAATTCATATTAACCGGTATTTCCATTATGGACTTTCTGCCCATCGATAATATACGCCTGACCACCGCTGAACGCAATTGTCAGTGGCGTTTGCAGTGCCAAGTGCTTCCCCAGGCCACGGAACGGCCAGTTTTGATCCTCCGGAGAACCCCAAGGCCCTCCTTCGACCCTTCCCTCCGACACTTCTCCCACCCCGGCCTCTCTGCTCACTGAAATCCGCTCGGTCGGCAGCTCACCTAGCCTGCTGGCACGGACAGTAAGCCGATCCGCCGCACCATGGCCCCGAAGAGTCGCCGAGTTAGATGGCTCTCAGCCAGTAGTAACCAGTAATAGCGGGCGTGCTTGATTAATCGGCCACCCGTCTTCACCAACCGCTGCTGCAAGCTGGTCAACGACCAACCTTCGATCCTCTTCGGCAGCACCAGCCACCGCCACAGGTTTCCCAACTTGTAGGCGATCAGCCTCAGCCAGAGCCGCACTTCATGCGACCGGAACCGATGTCAACTCACCCTTGTCATCTTCACCGCCTGCTTGCCTTCCTTGATCCACTGCTCTGCCGTGCCGCGCTTGTTGTAGAGCGAGATAGTTTCTTTCCTGAGTGGCACGGCTGGCACGCTGGTCGGCGCGGTCTTGGAAGCAACCTCTATCCCCTGGGAACCCCTGAGATGGTTATTCAGCGGTTACTTAGGCACGCCTAGCTTCGTCTGCATGCCTCATTTCAACCCTAACTGCCATGAGACGAACGTGAGTTCGAGGGCTGAATCTTCCACTTGCTTGGTGAACGGCTGTCCCCCGGCATGTCCGGCCTTTGTGTCATACACAAGTAGGATTGGGCGGTTTGACGCGGTAGCTACTTGGAGGCGGGCAGCCATTTTGCGAGCTTGTTCGGGAGGTACCCGCGTGTCGGCATCGCCGCTTTCTAGCAGCACGGCGGGGTAATTCATACCCTGCCTCACGTGTTCATAGGGTGAGTAGGCGTGGAGAAACTTGAATTGGTCCGGATCGCCAGCGTTGCCGTACTCCAGCAGAGCGGGCGGGTTGTTGTTCTTCGTATATTTGTAGTAGCGAATCATATCCAGATCGGGGTGCCAGCAGATCACGGCTCGGTACAGGTCCGGCCGTTGCGTGAGCGCCGCGGCAACAAGCAATCCACCGTTGCTCCCGCCCCAAATCGCCAGTTTCTCTGGCTTGGTGTACTTCTCGCGGATTAGCCATTCGGCGCCCGCGATGAAATCATCAAAGACATTTTGCTTTTTCTCCAACATTCCAGCGCGGTGCCATGGCTCACCGAACTCCCCTCCGCCGCGGAGATTCGCCACCGCATACAGGCCTCCGTGTTCGATCCACCACGCCGCACTCGGATTGAAGAAGGGCGTGAGGCTCACATTGAACCCGCCATACCCGTAGAGAATTGTGGGCGTGTTCACATCCGGCTTCACACCCTTGCGATGCACGAGGAACATCGGAATTTTTGTGCCGTCTTTGGAGGAATACCAGATCCGCTCGCTCTCGAATCGATCCGACTCGAATGGAACGGAATCGCGGTGCCAAAGACTCTGTGTTCCGGTTTCCGTATCGTATCGGTATATGGAGTAGGGCACGGTATAGGACGAGAAGTGGAGTATCCCCTCCTTTTGGTCGGCCCGCCCATAGAGGCCGGCCGAGCCCAAACCAGGTAGCGGCACTTCACCGAGGCGCCGTCCTTCCAGCGAGAAGATGTCGATGCGGGATACCACGTTATGCAAGTATTGGACGAAGAGCTTCCCGCCGACCACGGCCGAGTCTTCAATCGCGTCCTCACCCTCAGGGACAATCTCGCGCCATTTCTCCGGCCTCGGATCCCTCAAGTCGATCTTTAAAATGCGGGATTTCGGCGCCTTCCAGTCCGTCTGTACAATCAGGGAGTCTTCCGCGAAGGATGGATTGAACTTGGCGTCAAGTCCGGTAACGAGCGGGCGAACCAGCCCACCCGTCTCTAGGTCCTGCAAAAATAGCTCTCCGTTCGCCCAGCCGCGTTGAACTAAGATCAGGAGGTAGCGTCCCGTTTCCGACACCAACGGACTGATCCAGGTGTCTGTTCCGTAGCCCTTGCCAAATATCTCCACATCTTGGCTGGGATCTGAGCCGAGTGTGTGATAGTACAGACGCTTCCCGACGTCGCGGTGTCCCACCGAGTAATAAAATCCACTCCCGTCCTTTTTGAAAGCAAAGCCCACGTACAGAGCTTTCGGTAGATGATCCTTTAGGTCGCGGTGGCGCGCCACATCCAGGACTCGCAGGTCCATTTCGTCTTCACCGCCCTGACGAACCCCATACGCCCAAAGCGCGCCATCTTCAGAAACACCAAAGGTAGAAACACTGGCCGTATGGTCGGGGCTCAGGAGATCAGGATCGATGAGCAGTTCGTCCGGGCCGCCGGTCGCCTTGCGACGATAGAAAGCCCATTGTTCCCGGTCGGCTTCTCGTTTATCGAAGTAGTAATAGCCGTTGCGTTGGAGCGGTGCGCCAAGCCGATCATGACGCATCATTTCCGTCAGCCGCCTGACGATGGAGGAACGTATTGGCTGCGGGTCGAGCAGTCCGTGTGCGTATGAGTTCTGTTCGTCAACCCATTTCCGCGTCGCAGAACTCTCGGAGTCTTCAAGCCAGTGATATGGGTCAACTATCTCGACGCCGTGGAAGGACTCACGGAAATCATCCTCTCGCGTGGTTGGCGCCACCTGCTGAGCGAAGGCCACAGATGAAACTGCCAGAATTAGAGCCACACTCCCGGCCAAGGTACGGT
The DNA here is from genome assembly GCA_049508935.1 of Terriglobia bacterium. GTDB lineage: Bacteria > Acidobacteriota > Terriglobia > UBA7540 > UBA7540 > CAVROP01. Next base: position 12,001 of record JBELAJ010000094.1, read on the forward strand.
CCTTGTACATATGCGCTCCTCAGATATGCGATTGCGGATCGGCCCGTTGTTTTTCGCTTATGATGTCTAAACCAGGATTTCCATTTCGGCAGCCCTAGCAGCTAGTGTACATGCACCCGTCCCATCGAATCAAGGCGGTATGGTGCCCTTCCACAGATTCTGTCCCCACGCACATGATTACAAAACGAGCTGCCGAATTACCTCAGCTGGGATTTCCGATTTGGACCTCTTGCCCGTGCCCATCGTACACTTCTCCTCCCGTCGACACAACGAAACTTATCATTAGATCAGCTCAAAGGAAGGGGCTCGTCACCGCTATGCGGGCCGTGAAGGGACTCGTCTTGGATTTGAGACCTGGGATAGAAGCATCGACAGACTCATTCCAAATCCCTTCGCAATAATCTCCAAATTGACGAGGCAGACGTTTTGCCTCCCCAGCTCCGCGTCCCCTAGCAGTAACGCTTGAATGTTGGTGTGGCGGATCAGTTCCCGGCGAGCCAGCTTTACGGGCAAAACCTATTTACGGAATGGCGATTTCTAAGCGGCTGCAAGCGGCAGGGAGACGAACGAAATAATTCTTCCGTGGCCAACTTGAAAGTATCTTGCCAGTGCCCGAGAACGAGGAGTTGAGAGACTCCGCTATACACGCCGTCCAGTGAGCGCTCTGCCAGGACAAACTTCCTCGAAGCCGGGGAGTCAGGGGTAACACTTCAACGAGCGATTTATCCGGCCCATTGGTACTTCGCCGCCGAGATGGTGGCAAGGTTTTTTCCGACTACACCGTCATCCATGCACAATACCGAAAAGTAATAGCTCAGACCAAATTTCCTGTTTGCGATGCGTCCACTTGCAGGCGGAGCAGGCTTCCCAAGTCCAGGTTTGTGAAATCTCGTTCACCGGGCTGACAATTCCGGTCCTTCCTGGGGGGCGAATAGGTCCACCCGCGGCTCAGGGTTGTAGGCCGGGTAAACCCCTCAACTCCTTGGTCACCTGCGCAAACACGACCCTCGCGCCGCGTCACGTCACATGAAGTTCTTTGTGTGATAGGAGGAGAGGGCTCTAGCTTCCTCGGCGTCGAATCGGAGGCTTTGCAGGCGCTCGCGCCGAGCGCGATCCATTTCGCGATGCAGCGCGGCCACGTGGCGCGCGCCCTTGTGGACCTGAAGGGGCGACGCCCCCCCGCCTGCGAGGACCGTCAAAGCATCATAAACATACGGGCTGAGTCCGGAGACCGCAGCGAGCATGCGACTACGGCGCTCCACAGCGGCAGCCAGGGAGGCGCGGCGCTCGGGTTCCCGTTCCAGCACATAGCGCAGATGCTCCATTCCGAAGGCCACGTGGCGCGCCTCGTCGCGGTGAGCAAGCCTTGCCAGTGTCGCCGTGACGGCCTCCGGGGCGTGCTCCTCAAGAAACTTGAGAAGTGTGAGGAATGTCCCCTCGCCCATCACGCAAAGCAGAAACGTCGCGGTGGTGAAATCCGGCTCTTCGAGCAGAGTCTGGAGGGAGAGTTGTCCGCTGACGGCGGTCGTACCCAATCCGCTTCCGCCCGCCTCCGCCCGGCGGGTAAAAGCCTCGGCATGGCGAGCTTCATCCACGATCTGAACGGCGAGCACCTCCACAACCTCGCGGTAGTGAGGGTGAATACGCGGGATGAAGCGAGCGGGCACGTAGAGCGCCGCAAACTCATTCTCCGTGAGAAACGTCATGATCTGGCAAAGCGCGGATTCGACCTCCTCAGGCAGCTTGGGAAGATTATCCCAAGGGATATCGCGCGCGGCGGACCATTGGTTTCCGACTGCCTGCTTATATATGCTCGACAGTTCCTGGGCCCAGATTTCTCGTTTATGGCGCAAGGTGAACGCGAACTGCGGTCCCCCAGCCTCGATCCGCGCTCCGCGTGGTGCCAAGCCCCAGTGGGGGTCGGCGACCTCGGCGACGTCGCTGCCCACAGCCATCAGTGGCGCAAGTCCCGCGCCGCGTTCGATGCGGTGAGTGTTGGGTCCCCTGCCCCCTCCCAGATAGCGATGGCCTTCTTTGCGGCACCACGCAGCAAGCCCCTCCCCCAACTCAGGCGAGTCTCCGCGCAGTTCCAGCAGCTCACCCACGGCAAGCTTCGCGAGTGCCCGCCTCAGCAGAACCGGCGCTCCCTCGTGAATTGTAAGATCCTCGAGGTCTAATTGCGCTTTGGGAAACCGCTCAGGCATAGAACTTAAAACGCTCCACGGCTCTTTCAAGCTGTACGTACCCGCTCGTCCGAGCGGGGAGCCATTGCTTCAAACCTTCGAGCTCCATCAATGTGCGGACTTCAGGATCTTGGAACGACATCCCGAGCAGAACCTCGACGAAGGGCTTGGAACGCTCTTCCGGCAGGTCCGCGCGTACGGTGAAATTGCAGTGGTCAAAAGGAGGCGTAGAAGCCAGCACTCGAGTGGTGCCGGGATCGAGCGTGCCCTCATTGATGAAGACCGGGTAGTTGCCGTCGAGCACACACGCGGCGTCGGCGTTTCCTGCCGCCAGCGCCCGCGCGGCATCGCGTTCCCCTCCCACGTGGTCTCCGTGCTTACCCACCATCACATCGTGATAGAGGACGCGGCAGTCTTTTCCGGGAACAATGCTTGCATCGGCCAGCATTGACAGAGGGATCAAAGTGGCCTGAGGAGAGTCCGAGGCCCCAACCGCTATCGTCTTTCCTTTGAGATCAGCCAGGCTCGTGACGTTTGAGTCCTTGCGCGCAAGGATTTTGGTGGTGAGGTCGCGATCCGTGTCGCGCATGGCGATGGCTCGGCATTCACCGTGGCTCAAAAGCTGGCTCTTGACCCAGGCCAAGGGCGAGTTCCAGGCCACCTCAATTTCACCGGACAGATTGGCCTCGACCTGCGCGTCGTAGTTCGAGAACAGGACGTAATCGATGGGAGCGCCGCACTTTCCAAAATAAGGTTTGAAGCCCTCCCAAATCGTGACGACCTTCGGGTCGTAGGCCACCGCGCCCACGCGCAGCAGCCCTCTATCGCTTCGACTTCCGGACACTGGTGGCATATTCCCCCTCGCTAGAATAGCGGAACTCCCAAGCACGCCTTCCCTAGAAACTCCTTCAGCACATCCGTGGAAGGCGCCATCACGGAAGCGGCCTGTGCGTCGCGGAAAATTCGCTCCAGTCCTCCGCGCCGGCCAAAGGCCGCTCCGCCACCTAGAGTCATGGCACGCGAGGCGACGGCGAGAGCAGCCTCCGCGGCTCGCGCTTTGACACCCAGAACATCTAACATGGCTTCCGGGTCGCCCTCTCCAACACGGCGAATGGTCTCTTTCAGGTACGCGCGCGACGAGCGGAGCTCCAGCACCATCTCCGCTGTAAGGAACTGCACTCGCGGGATCGCCGACAGCGCCGCTCCACCCGCGTGCTCATATTTCCGGGCCGTAACGTGCGCCGAGGCCGCCTGGAAGGCAGCCGACGCAATTCCCAGCGAAACCGCCGCGACACCCACTTGGAAGTGCGGCAGAACAACCTCCATCATGGTCTGGAAACCGCTGCCTTCACTTCCCAGCCGCTTTTCCTCTTCCAATTCAACGCCTTCGAGTTTCACTGGCGCGCTGGCATTCCCGGCCAGGCCCAGGCCCTCAAAGGGCCTTCCAACCTCAAACCCCTTCGCGCCCTTGACGACGAGATAAAGGTCCAGGTCGGTAGGCCCGGAGGCACTCGCCTTGCGCGTCGAAACCACATAGCTGTCAGCTTCGCCGGCACTCGTCACAAAGGTCTTGTGCGCCGTCAATTGCAGGCCGTGACGGTTCCTCCTCGCCTCGCTGACCGGCATATAGAAGTGCCCGCCCGAACCTGCCTCGCTGAATGCCAGCGTCGTCAAGTGTTCGCCGCCCGCTATCGCCGGAAGCAGGGTTTGCTTCAACACGGCGCTGCCTCGGGAGGCGATCACCGCCGTCCCGCAGTAGTGCATGAGCGTCACCATGGCCGTTGAGGCACAAGCCTGCGCCATGCGCTCCAGGGCCTGCGCCATCTCGGGAATGCCGGCGCCTGCCCCGCCAAACTCGAGAGGAACAACAAGCCCCAGCAGACCGCTACGCCCCAACTCTTGGATGTTTTGTCGTGGAAAGCGCCGCTCACGGTCAATTTCGTCAGCGCCGGGAGCCAGAAGCTCCTTTGCCAATTTCTCATTTTCTACCAGAAGGTCTTGAGCGGATTTCGTCATAGGATTAGCTCCTAGGAATCTCAAGCTGGGCGTCTCTGAACCGCCATTTAAGAGTCTCTTGATTGAACCAGAAGGCCGAGTAGCGCGAAGCTAACCAGCGCTTCCGTAAAAGGCTCCTTCATCTCTGCCCAAGCATAAAAGATTGGGACGCCTGAGAAGCCCGCGCTTCAGGCTCTCGAATTTCAAGGTTCAGTCTTTGATGGAAACGGCCGCCGGACGTCTAAATTTCTGACATTCAGGTGAAGCCCTGGGGCTTTTTAAGGCGAGGAGAGCGGATGCTGCAGTTTTCTCGGCGGGCGCTCATGGCATGAAGACTCGATTTCACAAATTCCGATCCGGGTTAATTCGAGCTCTGACTATACAAGATTATACTGGGCCTTATCGCGCTTGCCAAGCGTCTGCATCGCGCGCGTGGCCGATTTTCTTCCTCTGTCCGAGGGTGGTGGATTGCCAGTGCATCGCAGAGCAACGCCATCAAGATCACACAGCGCGCCGTAGTGTTGACCGAATTGACCAAGTCCCGAATGGTTACACCCTCGCAAAGTAAGCATTGAGTTTTCCGCTGGGCGGATCGTTGTCGCGAAACGGGGTTCTGGGAAATAGCTCCTGCCGTTTTGCCGTTCGACGAATCCGCAGGGGCAATCCAAAGTTCTGGGGGAGCGACGGCGCATCCGGAAGTTGGACCGGCCGCCTCGTCCCCCCACGCCCAACTTCCGGTTAGCTGACTACTCGCCAGCCGCCAGCGCGTTTCACGGGAGTTATGCGGCTCCGAGTCGTTCTGGTGCGGTAGATAACTGGAACTGGCGCAGCAGGACGTGGCGTTGCCAACGCCAGCTGGACAGGACGCCACGGCGGTGAAGCAGACAGCTCGAAAGAGGTGTATGAGAAATCGCTCGAAATGAGTCAATCCAGGCTTTTCGGCACGCGGAGAAGGCAGCGCTGGCCCCTTCCGAGTGCCACGGAAGTGCCTCGCGAGGGCAAGATAGAGAAGACGCCGTCAGCGGAAGGCGCTGGGTGTAGAATCGAGTCCGTCAGGATACGATAGAGGAAATCCTGGATCGTCACGTCCAAGCCCATTTGAAATGCACCGCCTCCCGGCCAGAACCATCTGTTGCGGAGTGTGCGATTCGAGGGAGACTATAAATGGGAAGGCAGGCTGTTCAATGTCGGCACAGACCCCACGTTGGAAGCTGGCACTCCGGGCCATCTTCCGCGCGCTCACTTTCCTGCTGCCATTTGCGTTCGCGGGCCGCCTGGATTGGTGGCGCGGCTGGCTTTTCTTGGGCTCAATTCTGCTGCTCGCCGTGGTGAGCTTCGCCGTATTGCGACGCAAGAACCCGGACCTGATGCGCCGGCGGTTGGAGTGGCAACCGGGCGTCAAGCGATTCGACAAACTCGTGCTCGCCGCGACGATTGTCGGCTTCCTCAGCTTTTACGCGGTGGCCGGCCTCGACGCCCGCTACGGGTGGTCACAATTAAGCGCTGCCTGGGTATGGCCTGGCATCGTGCTGGAGTTCCTGGGATTCGCACCCATTTTCCTGGCGATTGCCGAGAATCCCTTCCTCGAAAGGCAGGTCCGCATTCAGACCGAACTTGGCCATCACGTCATCACCACGGGACCGTATCGCGTCGTGCGTCACCCCATGTATTCCGGGCTGATGCTGTTGCTGCCGGGGTGCGCGCTGATTCTCGGCTCGGCATGGGGTTTTGCGCCGATCACGATGCTGATGGCCACCTTCATTGTCCGTACGGTGCTGGAAGACGGCGCCCTGCGCCGCGAGTTGCCGGGCTACGAGGAGTACTGCACCCGGACACGCTACCGACTTGTTCCGGGCGTGTGGTAAGGTCGGGCGAGCTTCTCTACGACGGCATTGGTCACATCCGTCGTGGTCGAGCAGCCGCCGAGGTCGGACCGGCGCGCGCGGCCTTCCTTCAAGACGGCGCGCACGCTCCAGACCGAAAGCGGCGAAGTGTGCAGCCAGATCACCACGGCGAGCATGTCCGAAACTCCATTTCCGAAATTGTTCCGCGCTAAAACCTGGATTACGCGCTATTGGGAAACCCTGCTCAGTGGGTACTTCGCCGGTCTGGGAATCAAGAATGTCCATCCTGAGACTTGCCAAAGTGACACAGTCCCCCGGACTGTGGCGCGGCGGGGTCTGCTGGACCAACCTTGCACTCTCGGGTGAATCGAAGGCAAAAAACTGGCCATAGAGTTGGTGTGGCAGGCCAGAGCTTCTCGCCCGAGCGCCTTACCCTTGCTAAACTCAGTCACCGCTCCCTTCCCTGCATTGACTGCTCCATTTCGTGATCTTCTGCCTCCTGAATGCCGGACAGGCAGTCGGCCAGGGCGAAGTCCACCACCTCAGCGTCCGTAGCTGGGGCCGAGGCCCCTTCCTCAGTTGCCGCTGGCCGAAGACGGCCAATCTTTTCCTCGATGGCCTCGATGAGTTTCTTGCCGGCGACCAGTACCAGACTACGCTTCGGACCATCCGAGTGATCGGGGGCGCCCCGATAAAGCATAATGTCAACCTCCTCCCGTAGCTTGGCCGCCGGTTCCTCGGCGTCTTTGGCGCGCTCAATCAATTCGGCGGGCAGATCTATCTTCGCCTTCGCTGCTCGGGCCAGTTGCTTGACTTTCTCGAAGGGCATGCCGGCGAGGGCAGCTTCGGGAATCTTCCCTAGAAGGTGGCGGCCTATAGAGAGGTAATACCACCCCGTTCGCTCATGCAAGTCGAGCGGTCGAAGAAGCTCGATCATGCACTCACGGAAGTCGGCGAAGCCTTTCTCCTTCGGAACCAGCACCAAGCTCTCGTGCGGGTCTTCGCGTTGCAGGAAGATCTCATAAAGGTCTTTAAGGATCGAGGCCAGCCTAACGATATGGCGGCCCGATTGCTCCTTGAGCTTGACCTCTTTCGCCACAATCTCGCCGGCCTCGTGGTAAAGTTTCTGTGCGCGGGTCACAATAGCTTCTGTCATTGGTACCTCCCTTGCAGTGCACTGAATGCAGGCAATGCGGCTTCCGCCCTATCTCCCCCCCGCTAGGCGTTCGTCCTTGAAGCGGCCGGCCGGCTTATGGTCCGGTATAGTTGGTCTCCTCTTCATCCGACAGAAGTCATTCTTGACCAATGGCCGAACAGGTGGAGTCCGACCCCGTAAGCAAGGCGGCAAGCAGGGCAGTCGATCGGGCCTCCTGCCTGCCCACGCTAGCTTTTGCATGTCGTGGTACAATCTCGCCCGCGTTCATTAGACCCTTCGCGTTGCGCCCGCAACGGAAGCGGGGCTGACGGATTACATTCGGAAAATCGAGGAGATTGTCATCAAATGACTTCGAAGCCACGCGCCAAAGAAATCTTACTCAACCTCCTTTCAAACTATGAGAGCCTTTACGTCGAGAACTACGCCCTAAAGGCGATGCTTTCAACCTCGGACTGCCAAGAGATTCGAGATACTTGGGAAGCCATGCTTCAGTTGACTCTGAAACAACCGGAAGTTGAAGCTTCCCTCGCCGAACTGCACGCCAAGTTCGACGCGCTGCGCGCTCAAGTTTCAACCGCAATCGACGAGGAAGTGGTTTTTGGCATTCTTCTAGTATGACTATGTTAAGTAGTTCTTGCATTGCTCCCCCGGATGGCGTAGCATGGGCGCATGAAGACCATACCTTGGAATACCCGACTTTGGAAAGAAAGCGTGACGCAATTCCTTGAGTT
>JBELAJ010000095.1:0-19355 GCA_049508935.1 Terriglobia bacterium
GGCGTGTGTTTCAGTGTATAATTCCCAAGACTGTTGAACGCGCACATGAATACGCCGGACCTGTTAGAACATATCACCCGCACAATCGTGGACCGCTTTCATCCGCGGCGCATAATTCTCTTCGGAAGCTCAGCGCGAGGTGAAGCCACCTCTACCCACGGGACGAACATGTGACTGCAAGTGCCTTAGCGGAGCGCGTTTTTGACAGTGCACGGGGCTAGCAGTAGAATTCTGCCATGAACGAGAGCTCTCAGGGCAGCCTGACCCCAAAGGCCCGCAGAACGCGCCCACGGGGCCGGCTTCGAACTGCTTTCCTCGGTTCAATCCTTTTCCTCCTTGCTGGGTGGTTACCAACCCTACACTTCCCTGGCACGACAACGAAAACGCTTACAGACCCCTATGGCCGAGGGATCCTTCTACTGACCCAGCAGAAGTGGAAGGAAGCGGCGGCGGAATTCCAGCAGGCGATCCGGGACAACCCCACGAGCAGCCAGGCCTATGCCGGATTGGGTGTAGCGCTGACCAGACTGGGCAATCCAAAAGACGCTGAGAGCGCCTTCAACGAAGCCGTTCGTCTTGATGCTAAAAACGCGCAGGCCCATTACTACCTCGGCCTTATTGCCGCCGAATCGCAGCGATTACCGAATGCCACGCGCGAGTTAAAGGCCGCCGTCGAACTCCAGCCGGATTTCGAGCCGGCACGCCTGGCACTGGCGCTTGCCCTCGAGGAGAGCGGCCAAATCAAAGAGGCCATCGAAGAATACCAGACGATCCTGAAACGGAATCCGAAATCCGCCGACGCCCACAACGGTCTTGGGAACGCCTACGTCCAGAACAACGAAATTGCCGCCGGAATTGAAGAGTATCGAAAAGCCGTCGCATTGAAGCCGGATTTCTTCCGAGCCTACAACAATCTCGGCTCGACTCTGGCTAGCGTCGGGAAGCTCGACGAGGGCTACGCGGCGGTGCGGAAGGCTCTGGCCTTGCGCCCGGCAAGTTTCGAAGCTCATCTCAATATGGGTGTGATCCTGCGCGCCAAAGGCGACCCCAAGGGCGCGTTGGTTCACTTCGAGCGTGTTCTGGCGCTTCATCCGCCGGGCGCGGTCGCTTATCGGACCGAGTACGAGAGTGCCCAGACCTACCGGCAGATGGGCGAACTGGACAAAGCCGTCCAATGCCTCGAAGCGAGCCTGCGCTTGGCACCGCAAATGCGCGAAGCCTATTACGTGCTGGGCCCGATCCTGAATCAGCTTGCCTCAAAATCGCCCCATACTCCCCCCGCGCCTGTTAATCCAGGCGCCGAGGAGCTCTACGCGGAGGGGAGCCGCAAACTTGTTGAGGGCGACCTGGATGGAGCTGTCCAGGGGTTAGACGAAGCCCTGCGGGCCGACCCCAGCTACGCGCCAGCTCACAACCTGCTCGGATTTATCCTCGGCAAGCAAGGGAAGTTGCCGGACGCGATCGCAGAATTGAACCGGGCCGTGTCCCTGGACCCTCAATCCGGCCCAGCGCGCTACAATCTGGGTGTGGCCCTGTGGTATGCGGGAAAGCCACCCGAAGCCGTCACGCAATTGAAGGAGGCCGTCAAACTGGAACCGGCCTCGGGTCCGGCCTACGCATTCTTGGGAATGGCATTAAAGGATCTTGGGGACGCTGATCATGCCTTGGACAACCTGGCCTGCGCTCTGGCTCTCAACCCCAGTGACTTCTCGGCCTACATGGATCAAGCAGTCATTCTATTGAAGAAGGGTGATCTCGGTCCGGCGCTTCATCAGTTCGAGGCAGCTCTGCGGCTGGATACGCAAACCCCAATAGCCCCGAACGACCTGGCGGAAGCCATCTCTGAACTCAAGCGCGCGGCCCAGGGAAACGACGACCTGCCCGAGGTCCATTACGTACTAGGCCACTTGCTGGGCCTCCAGGGCGGGAGCAAAGAGGTGGTGGCGCAGGAGTTCCGGACGGCCATTCGGGAAGCACCCGATTTCTATGAAGCCCATCTCGCGCTGGGATTGGTGTACGTACAAGCCGATCAGGGCGCGCAAGCCATCGAGGAATTCCGCAAGGCAATTCAGGAGAAACCCGATTCCGCCGAAACGCATGCCGATCTAGGCGCCGTTCTGACGGAGAGCGACCTGGATGAGGCGGTCAAGGAACTTGAAGGCGCCGTGAAACTCGATCCCACCCTGGCGAGCGTTCACTACAATCTTGGAGTAGCCTATGGCCGCCAGGGAAACGTCGAACAGGAAATCTCTGAGTTGCGTAAAGTCGTAACCATGGCCCCTCAGTCGGTGGACGCGCAGTACACGCTGGGCAAGCTCCTAGTTGATCAGAAGAACCTCGAGGAAGCGCTCGTACACCTCCGCGAAGCGGTCAAGCTGGATCCGCAAAGGGGCGATGCGCACTACCAGATGGGCTTGGCCCTGGGACGCCTGGGGCAAACCGAGGAGGCCGCCAAGGAGTTCCGGCTTGGCGAACAGTACAACGCGACGAAAACCAGGACGCAGTTTGCTGATTCCCAGTTCAATCAGGCGGAAGAGGAATTGGTCATGGGGAAGACGGACGCCGCGATCGAACATCTTCAGACCGTCACCCGACTCGAACCCGCGTCGGCCAGCGCACACAAGGAGCTTGGTGAGGCTCTGCTCAAGAAGGGTGACTCCCAAGGTGCGGTTCGGGAATGGCGGGAAGCTGTGCGCCTCGAACCCGGCGATTCCGAGGCCCGCTACACCTTGGCGAGAACCTTACTCGATAATGCCGACCTGGACGCTTCGATCCAGCAGTTCGAGGAGGCGATCCGCTTGCGCCCCTCATGGGCCGAGGCCTACAACTACCTTGGGTTAGCGCTGGCTCGCAAGGGCGAAACAGAAAAGGCCGTCACCACCTTCAAGCAAGCTCTCAAACTCAATCCTCAGTACCACGAAGCGCAGGAAAACCTGGCCTCCACTCTCAAACAACTTGGCGCATCCAAGCCGGGCGCGGTGCACTGAACGGGAATGGGCGCAGAGCGAAGCTCTGCGGTGTTTGGGGATTGAGAGTCCCACCATCGCCGAGCTGTGCTCTGCGCGAGCCTTTTCGTGCCTTATGGTGCCGAACTGTTGACCTTCGCCAAGCCGCGCGCTATCGTATTGATGTGTCGGGAATTGGAAATCCGCCATGACGATAGAACTCAAACCTGAACAGGCACAGACGATAGACGAGGCTATTCGAGCCGGTCTGATCAAAAGTGCCGATGACGTCGTGGAGGTTGGCCTCGACGCCCTACGCGACCGGCTTCACGCCACGCCGCCCGCCGTGAGCTCCGACGAATGGATGCGCAAGTTCCGTAGCTGGGCACACAGCCACCCGACAACCACCCCTCTCTTGTCCGACCAAGCGATAAGTCGGAACTCGATCTATCGTGAGCGCGGCCTGTAGATGGCGATCCTCGTCGACACCAACATCCTGCTGCGCTCCGTTCAGCCCCACCACCCACATTACGCCCTCGTCGACCGCGCCATCGACGGGCGGGCGCACACCTAAGCTTTACGATCTTAGAAAAACACCGCAGGAGAAACGTGGAATCGCGCGCTCAATTTCTGGATGTGCGTTTTGCTCAGACCGCGTTTCTTGTGCAGGACCTCGGAGATGATGCCTTCTGAGCCAAAGATTGGGACCAGGTCCTTTTGGCGGAGGTTGTTGGCTTCCATCAAGGCGCGCAGGACTTCGAGCGGAGAAGCATCAGGCACGCGATGATGCTCTTGTTCGTATGCTTCGATCAAGGTCATCAGGACCTCCGCATACTTCTCTTCCTCACTCGTTGCATGCTCTTTGGTCGCCAGCTTGTCCAGCACAGAAAGGTATTCTTCGTGTTGGCGCTCGGAGGTGATGGGCGTCGGCGCGCCAACCTCCAGCGCGTATTCGTCTGATACTGCAATCATGATTTTTGCCAGTCCTCCTGGTCGTATTCAGCGTGGCTCAAGATGCGCCGGATGTAGACCATTCTCCACTTGTATTTGATCATCGCAATCAGCCGGCACTTGTTGTGGCCTATATCGAAGACCACAAAGCGCCCAACCACGTCTGAGTTCTTCCAACTGTTGCGAACCTCGGCAAAGTTCTTCCAATCTGCATCCTTGGTTATCTTGTACCAGGCATTGAGGGACGCGCCCCATTCGCTGTGCCTGGCACTCGCTTCTCGAAGAGCCTTTCGGCTTACGATGCGCACAACACATCTTCTCATTATGAGAAGTTCGCGTCAAGCCAAAAAAGCAGGTTCTGCGTCGGCGCGCGAATGCAGCGCCAGTGGTCGAGTGTGGCGCAGACGTGCCGTCTTTTGGCATGTCTGCGCCCTGCCCATCCCGAGGGGCGCCTATATGTCGACAAGAAACGTTGGCACGTATGCGCCACGCCGCGTATCCTACCTAATATGGCATTTCCTGAAAGAGAAGCGGGCCAGCTCCTGGCGGCGTGTCATCGGCGCTGCTGCATTTGCCATAGGTCCTGCGGCGTGAAGATGGAACTGGCGCACATAGAACAGCGCTCGGAAACGTGTGACGACGGTATTGAGAACGCGATTCCGGTCTGCTTTGAGTGCCATGCGGAAATTGGATTGTACAACCCAAAGCATCCACGTGGGCGGCGGTTCAGCCCAGCTGAGCTGCGACTTCATCGCGACCAGTGGCTGCAGATCTGCCGTGAGCGCCCTGAGGCGCTGCTGGACGCTCCGGTGGTTTCCGACGCAGGGACCATTGAGAGACTGATCCACGAGATGGAGTTCAACTTGGAGATAGCTTCGCAGAGTGCCATCAGAGAAGTGGGTTGCCCATTTGAGGTTACTCAGTTTGAGCGCGCGATCACAGATGGAACCTATTCTATCTTGACTGGAGAACTCCGCAAGAAGCTGCGTACCGCCTACCTGATGATGAAGCGCGCGAACACATATATCGCTGGGCTTGTTGCTACCACCCCCGAAGGCAATGCCGGAGCAATGGCTTCGAACCGAGCGCAATTCGCGGTCGCCGACGCTCTGCAGTCAATTAAGGGGGCCCTGGACGCCTTGAGCATACCTCGCGGGTAAGGGGCAGGACGCCGGACTGAGCGAGGCTTCAGAACGTGGTTTCAGATCGTTGACCCGAAGCCATGAACGGTCTATCATCCTCACCGACTCTGCAACAGGGGGTGGAGGATGAGAGCGCGGGCATTCCTCTTCTTTTCGTCGGTACTGGCGATGCTGCCGGTTGGGTTGGCGCTAGCCCAAACACCAGCGACAACTATCGTGCGCTGGAAGTCCGGGGCACCTAATTCGGACCTCGTCGTTCGCAACGGGTTACAGGTTGTCTTGCTCGACCATGAAGGACTGAGCATTAGGGCAACTGTGAGGGTTATCGACGACAATCCGCAGGTTTTTTTGGCAGTTATCAACCGAAGCTCGAACCGAATCGAACTGGTGCCTTCTTTCGTGACCTTCAATCTTGTAGCCCCAGAGGTGAAGGCCTTCCGATACCTGGACCCTGACCGAATTGCAGCCAAAATCCGAAATGAAGCCGCAGCGTTTGCAATAGTAGGTTTTATGCTCGGGGGGCGCGCATCCTACACCGTCGGACAGGCTGGCGGAGCGGACTTCCACTCCACAACCACGGATAGCGGTTGGATTGCAGCCGCCGAGATTAAGGGCCAGGAGGCTAACGCGATACAGGACCGTGGCCTCCGCGAGAACACGGTCTTGCCTGGAGAGCACGTCGGCGGGGTTATTTTCTTTGGCAATCCCAAACACTATGGAAGGGACTATGGGACCGGGAAACTGGAATCTGTCCTGAATGTGCCGGTCGGCGATTACGTGTTTGAGTTTCCGTTTTACTGGGATGGGTGGGCGACCGCGAAATGCCAAAGAGTGGGTCTGCTCTCGCGGAAAGACTCGTGCCCATTCGACGTCCCAGCGTTGTGGAAGGTAAAGCCCGAAACCACGATTCTGTCTGAGCACCGCGAACAGCTACAGGCCCTCGCGGGAGCGCCCACCGCAACTCTGGAATCAACCACGGTAACGGTCAACTCAGCGCCCGACGGTGCTGATGTTACTGTTGACGGGAAGATCGTGGGCAGCACGCCGTCCACTCTTCGCCTCGCACCCGGAGACCACAGCGTTTCAGTCGAAAAATCCGGGTTCAAGCCGTGGCAGCGAAAGGTGACCTTGACGGCAGGTTCGTCGCCCACAATTAGCGCCACGTTGGAAAAGGACTTTGTATCGTCGCCAGCAGCGACTAATACGAAGTCAAGGGATGAACTGCGGGCTGCCGAGAGTTTTCCATCTGCAACTTCCGACCTCAGCGGCTCGTATGCCGGAGAGGTCGCGAATTCTACCCTGGGCGTTTCCGCACCCTTCGCAATTGACGTTCGAGAGGAGAACGGCGGTATATACGGCTGCACCACAGTGCAAAAACCACTGGTAGGAAGCGGAGGATTCCAGGGAACGGTGAATGGTTCCAAGGTTGTATTCGAGGCAACCGGCAAGAAACTCCGCATCAGATTCATCGGGGAGTTGCAAGGCGACGCTCTGAGTGGTAGCTACACGGTGCTCTCGACTCAGGAACAAGGTAACTTTCAGCTTCGCAGGGTGGATTCGAAAGCGCCAGCTATTGGATTTAACCCGGCGGAGTGCCGGAAAGACTAGAATCAGTTTGAAAGCGGGCTTTGCTCGCGGCCCTGGAGGCTAGCCGAGGAGGTTTCTTTCCCAGAGACGGTCCGTGCATCGCGACAGACCCCAGCAACCGGCGGTTTCCGCCAGCCCGCCTTAGCGCCGGGTCAGTACCTTTCGTTCATACCCGTCGTGGTGACACAGACTTTCATGCCTCGACCTCACCTCATTCTGTTCGGTGAGGAACACTACAACCAAGCAATCCTGCTCGATCACCTCGTTCCAAATGTACTTCTTCAAAACCTGCTTGAGCATCCTCTCCTGAACGAGTTCCTTTTCGCTGCCAAGATGAATCAGACCCGGATAACACGCGTCCTCCGTAGTCCTTCGCTTTGCATGTCGATAATGCGTTACCAAACCGGAGTCGTTTGTTACCAACACCGCCTCCCGCTTCAGGGCTTCCTCGATCACGTCGGGGTCCTCCGCCTTTTTCATAAAGTCACGGACGGAGACCACTTTCGCCTTCCGGCCAAAGAGCGGTTTGAGGCCTAACGAGATGTCCTCGTCCAGAACGAAGTATCGTCGCTTGCTCATATCGCCTCACCGCCAGCCGAACGCTTGGGGGCCGCCTCCCTTATTTCGAGCTCCCTAATGGAACTATCCCGCGTCGCTGTCCAACCCTAGCCGCATGCTGAGGGGTATCACGGTAGACAGCATAGACCAGGACGTTGGCATCGACTGCCACTCGGTCAGAGGACATCTTCGTAGAGTTGCTCACGGCGCAGGTCGCTCAATGTACGGCCTGGCCACGAAGGCAGTGCGGCCGCTCGTTGCGGCGCTTGCTGGGTGGCGTCGCGAACCAGGCGTTCCACATACTGTTCGGCCGAAATCCCTTGCGCGCGCGCCCGCTCTGCAAGCACAATCTCCAGTTCCGGCGGCAACGTAACGGTCATGCCGTCCACCTCCCTCGCCGTGCAGATTTTCCACCTGCTATTTTACTCCAGTTTGGAAAGCCTCTGGCAAATTGCAACCGCCAAGAATGAGACCATTGACCTTGGTGAGGTCGTGCAAGCAGGCAGCGCGGGCTGCCGGTGTTCCCCGGAGGGGAGCAAATTGAGTAGCCGGGGGTGAAACCCCCGGAAAAGACCCCACACCCCGCCTTCGGCACCCCTCGCCCCCCCTGGGGGTTGTGGGGGATGGGGGTGTGGGGGCTACGTTTCCGGGGGCGTTGCCCCCGGCTACTTATGTTCAGCCCCTGCGGGGCTGAGCACGGCCAAGATGGCCGTGCCATATCAAACCGAGTCATTACCGCATTTTCCGCTTGACAAATCCAGGCGGATGTGGTAGCCTATAGCTGTGGTCATTTTGTGGACACATTGTCGTAGGCGGACGCCGCGGCTTGGCGAGGCCCGTGGGAAGGCCGGAAGGTCCTGGCCCTGGGGAAGACCGGGAATTGAAACAAACAAAAAATAGTACGAACGAAGCCTCTATGTCATTGAAAACAAAGAAAGGCACTTGAAAAACGAACTAAAACGAACCCAAATTGAGTGCCCAATGCGCGCATTAAACGCAGAATTCGAGCTTTTTTTACGCCCCAAACGTCCCAGCGGAAGACTGGAGCGATGGAACGTGGCGAGATTCGGAATTGTCCGGTTGCCGGAAGTCCGGAGGAGCGGGAGAAAATACAAAAATCGTGGGAACGAAGCTAAGGAGTACTTGAAAACAAAGGACATCACTTTTTTGAGTAGTGCAAATGATGCGCGTTTTGCATGCAGATTTGCACGAATCTAGAGGCTGAACGGAGCAAAGACAGCGCATCTTTCGCAAAACGAAGAGGCAATGCCGGGAAAGGACAACTTGTCGGCTAGACCGGCTCGGGATTTGAATGAGTACTGACGGTGAAAAGGCACTGCAGCGGGAATGGATGATGCCACATTCAGCAACAGACCCCTCACCCGTCGCGCTGCGGCTGATGAAGACGCCGCAACGCGGCACCCTCTCCCCAGGGGAGAGGGTTGGCGATTCGGGTCTATCCCCACGGGAGAGGGCTGGCGATTCGGGTCTCTGCCCAACTGAAATGGCCGGCTATTCATTTCCCTTCTTCGGGTGGGGCGGCGGAATTATGTGGCTGCTGCTCGCCTTGGGGTTTGTTCCCCTTTCTCGCGGCTCACAGGGGAAGGCCCCCGATCAAGATAGACCTACAAGCAACCAGCCTGCGCGCGCCGTCGCCAGTACGGCTCAAGCTGCGGATGATGATAAGCTTAAGCCCTTAGAAAACCTCATCCAGGAGGGCCAGTACCAGCAAGCCAAGCCGGGACTGGAGCGCTACCTGAAAGAACACGACGGTTCGGCCCCGGCGCACTACGACCTTGGTTATGTCTATTTCCGTGCCCACGAAATCGGAGGTGCTGTCCGTGAGCTGTCAAGGTCGCTTCAGCTCAACGTCAAGGACGCCCAGGCCCATAAGATCCTTGGCCTGGTCTGCACTTTCGTGGGCCGTTATGACCTGGCTGAAGTGGAATTGCAGTCTGCCGCGCAACTGGAACCGAATTCGCCTGAGATTCACTACTTTCTTGGCCGGATCTACTACACGAGGCAGGTTTTCGCCATGGCCAAGACGCAATACGAGACCGCGATCCAGCTTGATCCCGGGTACATGAAAGCCTACAACAACCTTGGCCTGGTGATGGAAACGCTGGGGAAGAATGATGAGGCGGTCAAGGACTACACCACGGCCGCCCAAATGAATGAGGCGCAACACCTGAGCTCGCCCTTGCCTTTTGAATATCTCAGCGCCCACTACAATCGAATGCGGCAGCCCGATCTCGCGATGGATTTTGCAAACAAGGCGCTCGAAGTCGATTCGCGGTGCGATCTAGCCTACTACGATCTGGCCAAGGCGTTTCAAATCGAGAACGAGTGGCAGAAGGCAGCGGACTCGGTCGAAAAAGCCATCGCGATCAATTCCAGCACGGCTGAGTATTACTACCTTCTCAGCAAGGCTCTGAGAAAGCTGGGAAAAGCCCCGGAAAGCGAGGCGGCTCTGAAGAAGTTCGAGGCGATCCATAACGACGAGAACGCCATGGCGAAACTCTGGCGAGACGCCAACCACGAACGCGAACCGGACCTTCCCCCAGTCCCACCCACGCACGATGATGAACACTGAATTCGAGAGCGGGCTCTTGAAGTCGCGGCGCGAGTTTCTGCGGTCTCTTCGGCGATTGGGCGCTGTCATACCGGCGTCAGTTCTCGCCCTTGAAACGCAGAACGGGATAGCCGGCCAAAGATCGACGCCGCGAAGCAGGGGCGCGGGCGTCCCGCCCGTGCGCGCGGCCGGAGCGGCCGTGCCACAACACGGTTTTTCCTTCACCAACGTTGCCGCGCACGCGGGACTCGGCCAGGCGATCAACATCACCGGCGGAAAAACCACGAAGCGCTACCTCCTGGAGGAGATGGGGTGTGGCGTAGCGTTCTTTGACTATGACAATGATGGTTGGATGGATATTTTCATGGTGAATGGAACTACGTTTGACCCGCCTTCCTCCGGCCCCCCTCCCTCCAACTTTCTCTTCCACAATAATCGCGACGGAACTTTCATCGATGTCACCCGCCAGGCAGGTTTGGTCCGGACGGGCTGGGGGCAGGGTTGTTGCGTGGGCGATTACGACAACGACGGCTTTGACGATTTATTCGTAACCTATTGGGGCCAGAATGTTCTCTATCACAACAACGGCGATGGGACTTTCACCGACGTTACCGGGAAAGCAGGTCTTGTCCAGCGCGGTCCGCACGTGAGGTGGAATGTCGCGTGCTGTTTCCTGGACTACGATCTGGATGGGCGCCTGGATCTCTTTGTGGCGAACTATGTGAACTTCGACCCGAGTATTGCTCCCGCGCCCGGCGCTTCCGCTCTCTGCAAGTACTACGGAGTCCCCGTGGCTTGCGGACCACAAGGGATGGGTGGTGGAACGAATATCCTCTACCACAACCGGGGAGACGGCAGGTTCGAGGATGTCTCGGAAGCATCCGGTGTGGCCATCCCGCGCGGGCTTCCGGACCCTTATGTTGTCAGCAGTAACTGGATTCCGGCGGGCTCCTATGGGATGGGGGCCGCGGCGGCGGATTTCGATAACGACGGCTGGCCCGACATTTACGTTTCGTGCGACGAAGCGCCCAGCCTCTTATACCACAACAACCACGACGGGACGTTCACTCAGATCGCCACGCCCGCCGGTTGCGCTCTCAACGGGAACGGCGCGACACAAGGCGGCATGGGCGTGGCGGTCGGAGACTACGATTGCGACGGCTGGCTCGATATCCTGAAGCCCAACTTCGCGGGCGAGAATGTCAGCCTTTACCACAACAATCACGATGGGACTTTTTACGACGCGGTTTATCAAGCTGGACTTGCCGCAGCGACGGCAAATGTCGGTTGGGGGGCGGGATTCCAGGACTTCGATAACGACGGCTGGCGCGACATCTTCATTTCCACCGGACACGTCTATCCGGAAATCTCGGGGCGCGGCCTGATGGCGGATTACCCGTCACCACCGGTCATTTACCGGAATACAGGCAACGGGAAATTCGAGAATGTGGGGCCACGGGCCGGGCCCGGCGCTCTCCAGCCTCATACCAGCCGCGGTTGCGCTTTTGGCGATTACGATAACGACGGCGACGTGGACATCGTCGTAATCAATATGAACGAGCCTCCGTCGCTGCTGCGCAATGACTGCAGGCCGGGAAACACTTGGATCAAGGTCAAATGCATCGGCGTGAAATCGAATCGAAGCGCCATCGGAGCGCGCGTCAAAATCGTAACCGGGAATCACACCCAGATTGACGAGGTGATGAGCGGCGCCAGCTATCTCTCCCAAAATGACTTTCGCCTGCATTTCGGCCTGGGCCGGGCAAAACAGGTGGACAGGCTTGAAATTCGCTGGCCCTCCGGCCTGGTGGAGCGGTTCGAGAGCGTCGAAGCCAACCAACTTGTCTACGTTCAAGAAGGCCGGGGAATTGTCCGAAGAGAGCGATTCTCTAAGGGCTAGTGTTATAGCCCATCTCTTTCTTGACAATACCCCTCTTCCCCCTGGAGGAGAGGGTGGACCGCAGCCGGCGCTGTCGTCAGCCGGGGCGGGCCGGGTGAGGGGTTCGTGCCACTCCGCTCATTTTCAACAGTGACGTGGGACAGCACACCAGCGCGGAAAGCCAACTCGTTCTGAGCAGCAAACCCGATTTCCGTTTCGTAACATTTTGGTATTAGGCTGGAGGTTTCGTCACCAGTATGCTTTGAAAATACATTCGAACATGGTATACAATGTTAGAAGAAGAGAGGAGCCGCTGATGCCTGCTTCTGCCAAGGCCCAACTCAAGGTGGCCGATGAAGTGTGGATTGCGACCGCGCTTTTGCATCGCGAGCATCCGGACCGGACCGATTTCAGGTTGGAGGAAATTCGGGCGCGGGTTGAAAAAGAAGGCTTGACTGGATCCCTACGGCCGGGTGTGTACGTGCACATCGTGCAGCATTGCGTGGCCAATAGGGCGCCCAATCCTGGGCGCTACAGGATGCTTTTCGAGACCGGCCCCGGCAGACGGCGCCTGTTCCGCAGAGGAGACGTTTACCACCCGGCACGCGAGGGGGCGAAGGTCACTCCCCGGCCAGAGGATTTGCGGAACGGCTATGACAGCCTGCTCGTTTGGTACCGCGAATGGTGCAATGGAAAGTCCCGATCTGCCGCCCCAGCGGACCCGCTTCTTTCCCTCGCCGGTTCCGGACGCCGCCTATGGGGCGACGAGCGCGCCGACGAATACGTGCGACGGCTGCGTGAGGCCTGGCAATGAGCCGTGTCTTTTGGGACACGAATCTGTTTATCTACCTGTTTGAAGGGGTCGGGGCCCTCTCCAAGCGCGTCAAAGACATGCGCCGGGCGATGCTTGAGAGAGGGGATCAACTGTTGACGTCAACACTCACCTTGGGCGAGGTGCTGGTGAAGCCGCTCGAAAAGGGCGAGGAGGAACTGGCTCGCAAGTACCATGAAGCCCTCACTGCAACCTCGGTGATGATTCCACTCGACGTGAAGGCGGCAACCATCTACGCGGCCCTCCGATCCGATCGATCGCTGCGCGCGCCGGATGCAATTCAATTGGCTTGCGCCGCGGCCGCAGGTGTGGACCTGTTCGTTACCAACGATGCTCGCCTCCAGACTAAACGGGTGGAGGGCATTCACTTCATTGTTTCCCTCGACCGAGCGCCATATTGAGTGGACACTAGCGGATCACCGTCGACACTCAGAACCTGTTGTTTCGACTCCTCAGTAAGCCGGCGAGGCCACGCAGCGTTTTGCCGAGCGTGAAACACCCCAGGCCGAGCAGAATATGGGAAGGCGCCCGGAACTCCAGGTGAAAAAGATGGCCGGCCCGCCAGGGGACCGGCCATGGTGAGGAGAGACGCTGGAATCGGCCTCAGAAGAAGACTTGCAGGCCCATTTGGATGCGCCGCGGGATGTTGCACTGCGTGAACGTCGTCCCGAATCCGCCGCTATTGACGGTGGAATTCGGCGGGCAGAAATCAACCCGATTCAGCAGGTTGCCCGCCGTGGCTTGGAATCTTACATACTTGGTCTCGCCAAAGTACGTATCCTTATAGATCGAGATGTCCTCGTTGTAAAAGTGGAACCCTCGGATACCGGAGGTCGTCCGTGGTGAATCGCCGAAGGCGAACGAGCCGGGATCCGAGAAGGCATTCGCATTGTAATACACTTGGCCGAAGGGGTTGGTGAAACTTCCCCCCGTCAGCGGGCTCTGACCGGAAACGACATTGGGGAATTGGTTGCCGCCGGCAAACAGGTAGCTGCTCAGTTCGCTGTTTTCGTACATTGTCTGCGGGCGCCCCGATTCGTAAGAGAGAATGCCGGAGATGTTCCAGTTGCCGATGAATTTGTTCACCGCTGAGGAAACACCGCTGCCAAACCTCTGGCCATTGCCGAAGGGCAGAGTGTAGACCTCGCTGATGGCAACGGTATTCGGGACGTCGTCGGCGCTGGGTCCCCACAAATCGTGCATATCGCTTGGGTTCTGGGGAGAGACGCCGCTGCCCGATCCACCGCAGCACTGAGCCTCGCCCGACTCCGCGCTGTTGTTCATGAGCCGGGAATAGGTATAGGACACAGTGGTCAGATTGCTCTTCCAGTGCTTATTCAACTGGACCTGTATGGCGTTGTAATGGCTGGCCCCAGTGTGCCCCTCGCGCCATGCGATCTGCTGGTATTGCGGGTAAGGCCGCAAGGCTTGGGCAAGGTCTCCCGTGAAGCCCGGGTAAGGAGGAGTTGTGAACCCGGCGGCTGTCAATGCGGCGTTGGGCACGCCGTTAGTGAACGCTCCCGAGGTCAGCAGAGAACCATATTGCAGCACGCTACCTTGGTTTTCGTTGGATTCCGGCCCCAGGTTGAGCGCGTTGATGGGCAAACGCGTGGCGTGGTTTCCTACGTAAGCCAGGGTGAGGTCCATGTTGTTGTGCCACTGGTGTTGGAAGGAGGCGGTGTAGTTCAGATACCTCGGCATCTCGTAGGAGTCGGAAAGCACGCCCACCGGTGACGCGCCATTCTCCACCGAAGGACTGGTATCCGGCGGGAAGCTAATGGCAGAACTGGGGAATCCGTTCGCGAAGTTGTATGCTGGGGTTACTCCGCCGGTGACGTTGCTGACCGTTGGGTTGGTCGCATAGCCATTGGTTGGATAAGGATTCCCAGCCCAGGAGCCGGAGATGGTGGCTCCGTAATATTCGGCAAATCCGCCGCGGATTACACTGTTATTCCCCACTTGGTAGGCGAATCCAAAGCGGGGAGCTAGGCCTGTGGAGCCATTCCCGTAGGCTTGGCTGCCAAAGACCATCGCGCCGGGAACGGCCGCGCCGCCAATGGTCTGGGTAGCGGTGGGTGAGAAGGTGGAGAATCGCCCGTGTTGCTCGGAGAGGCCCGAATTCCAATCGAGACGCAGGCCAAGCTCGAGTGTCAGGTGGGGCGTGACTTTATAGGAGTCGTTCACCCAGGGAGAGGCATAGGTAAATTTCGGCATGTAGAAGATGGGAATCGTGAAACCCGCATTGTCGACTTGACCGAGGAGGAAGGAAGCAAAGGCATCCCCGGTGGTTGTTCCCAAGGGGGTTCCTGTGCTGGACAAGGCGGCCGTTTCGTTGGAGTTGAAATTAAACGTGCCGCCGGTGCCCACGGCCCAGCCTGTCTGCGGGTAGGTGTGGTACTCGTACTGGACTCCGAACTTCACCGTATGCTTGCCGACAATCCAGGTAAGGTCGTCGTAGAACTGGTACCGGTTATTGATGTCGCCCCCGTCAGCATACCACGGCGTCCCATAGGAGGTGTAAGGCACCAAAGCGTCCGCGAAATTGATCGAAGGGAAGCCGGCCTTGTTAAAGGCGGGCTCGTCCGGCAAACCCAGCCCCAGCTTTTGGTTCCAGCCCACCCCGGAGGACAACTGGTGGCCGTCCATCACCCAGCGGTCATAGGCTAGAGTGGCGTGGTTAAACAGGTTCGGTTTGATCACCGTGCTGATCTGCAGGTGCGCAAAGTGGTTGGTGATCAACTGGTAGAAGCCTTGTCCGAGATAGGTGTCGTTGGCCTCGGGATCGGTTTCGCCGTTGTTCACGGTATTGCAGCCTTCCGGCCCGCCGCAATGGGCGGTGCGGGGCCGATGATTCTGGAAGTAGGTGAAGGAGGCCGACCACTTATCGTTAAACGTGTGGTCGATTCTGAACAACCACGTCCAGACATTGATCTTATCGTTGTCGTCGGAGGTGCCCCCGAACTCGTTCGGAGTAAACAGGGTACTGCGATCAAGGTTAGGGACGATGGAGGCGACATACTGCGCGCCCGGATTGCCCGCCAGCAGCGGATCGGTCCCCGGGATTATGTTCGCCGACGCCGTGGGCAGTCCGGTTGTTGGGTCGAATCCGTAGCCGTCACGGACGAGAGATCCGTTCGCCGCTGTTCGCTGGGTACTGGGGTTAAAGATTTCCCCGAAGTAGATCGGGCGGCCCAGCGCATCGATGCCGATCTGACAAGGCGGGGTGGCACACCCGGCGTTCGGGGCTTGCAACAACTGACTGAAGTTGCCGCCTCTCTCTGCCGGGGTGGGTAGCGTGTTCTGGTACCCCGTGTTGACCGTGCTGTGGTAATCGAACCGGTCATAGTTGGTGAAGAAGAAGGTCTTGCCCCAGAGATGCACCTTAGGGACGGGGCCGCCGAAAGTAAAGCCCGCGTTATTCTGGGTCAGGGGAAGCCTATTGACGCCCGACTCATTCAGGAAGAAATTGTTGGCGTCCAGCTTGTTGCTGGTCAGAATATCGTAGAGGCTGCCGTGGAACTGGTTGGTGCCGGACTTGGTGGTGTAGAGCACGATGCCGCCACTGGTGTGCCCGTACTGAGCGGAAAAGTTGTTCACGGTGGTGGTCATTTCCTGCACTGCGGCATAGGGAATCGAGCTCTCGTGGGTTTGCTGGTGACCTTCGGCGTATCCGTATTCGGCGCCGTCGAACCAGCTTTCCCACGAAACGGTTTGGCCGCCGTTGATGCGCGATTCAAACGCATCGCCGCGGAAGATGGCGTCGCCGTTGGGCGCCGCCGGGACGTAGCCCGGCGACAAGACGAGCTTGGTTTCGGCCAGGCGCACGTCAGCGCCCATCACGTCCGGAAGGTCCTGGTAATACTGTTTACCGACCTCGTACGAAACCTCGGTGCTCTGAGTGTTGATAACCTGGGCCCCGGCGTTAACCTCAACGGTCTGATTTACTGCGCCCAGTTGGAGGGTGACGTTCTGCGTGTAAGTCCTTCCGCCGATCGTCAGCTCCATATCGGGCTGGCTGTAAGCCCTGAAGCCCTCCTTTGTCACCTGCAAAGTGTACTTGCCCAAAATCATCGCCGGGGTTGTGAAATTACCGGCGCCGTCGGTGGCTACGACGGTCTTTGTACCGGTGTCCTGGTTTATTAGCGTGATCGCTGCATCGGGCACGGCGGCCCCGGTGGGGTCGCTCACGAGGCCCGTCACGGCGATGCGGTCAGCTCCTACCTGCGCAAGAACAGCCCTTCCGGTGAAGAGTGGTAGAAGTGAAAGCATCAGCAGTATGGTCACAAAGCGGAATTGCTTCTTCACTGCTCACCTCCTTTGAGTGTTCCGAACCATTAGCAAGCTAGACCCACTCCCTGACGCAAATCGCAAGGCGTCAATAGCCAAACCGCGGACTTCCAAGCCGCAGGAGCACGTGCTTTAATTTAAGTAGAACCGACCTTCCGTCAGCCCGTAGCGTCTGGCTACGCCCACCACCCTTCGTTGGTGTAAGCGCTTTCACGCCGATGTCGCCTATCTCACCATTTTTCTTAGGGTCTGTCAAGAGGGATTTTCAGGTTTATTTTGGGGCCTTTTAATATGAAGACATTACGTCTTCGCAATTGCCGGTTGCCGTGGCTCTAGTGAAGGTGTAAGCTCTTTCATCAGATTCGGTAAATTGCATAACCCCAGTGCGAGCGGGAGAGTTCCGCTGAACCTTGACCTGGAAGCAGTCCGTTCGATTCCCGGAGGTGGCGAACTCATGAACAGGCGAGATTTCCTCGCGATGACCTTGGCGGCGTCGGCTGTCGGTGTGGCGCCCAGGAGTTCGCGTGCCGCGGAGGGGTTGGTGGAAGTTCTCATTGATGAGCCCATCGGCGAAATCGCGCCCGAGATTCACGGTCATTTCGTCGAGCACCTTGGCGGGGTTATTTACGATGGCATCTGGGTAGGCGAGAACTCAAAGATCCCCAACGTGGGCGGAATCCGCACGGAGATCATCGACCACATGCAGCAGCTTAACGGCGCTTCGGCCCGCTCCTCGAATGTGACGGTCCTCGCGTCACCGAATATTCACGCCCACAATGACTTCGAAAATCCGCACGCTGTAGAGCCTGAACGAAAGCCCGCCAGCGTCACGGGTTCCAGCTTTGCCTGGACCTTCAGACCCGCATCGCTGACTAAGCTGGAGATCGACTTGGTTTGAAAGAAGGAGCGAGATTCGTGAACAAGTCTCGGGGCGTAGCGTGTCTCTCGACGTTGGCGCTCATCTTCCTCGTTGGCCCTGCCTTAGCGCAGCAGGAAGTCCTGATTCGGATCGATGCCTCAGGACCGCGCGAGCGCCTGTCGCCGGTGTGGGATTATTTCGGGTACGACGAGCCCAACTACACATACGCGCCCAACGGGGAAAAACTCCTGGCAGAGCTTTCCGAATTGAGCACCACAGCGGTCGAGATTCGCACGCACAATCTGCTGACTTCCGGCGATGGCAGGGCAGCCCTCAAATGGGGGTCCACCAACGTTTATAGTAAGGACGCCACGGGTCGCCCTGTTTACGACTGGACGATCCTCGACAGGATTTTCGACACGCTGATGCGAGTAAAGGCAAGGCCCTTGGTGGAAATTGGCTTCATGCCTCAGGCGCTTTCGGTGCGGCCTGAACCTTACAGGCATCACTGGCCGGAAGGCACCCTCTGGACGGGCTGGGCGTACCCGCCCACCGATTATCACCAGTGGGCCGACCTGGTCTACTGCTGGGCAGAGCACGCCGTGGAGCGCTATGGGAAGGAGCAAGTCCAATCCTGGAACTGGGAAGTCTGGAACGAGCCAGACATCGGCTATTGGCAGGGCTCACGCGATGAGTATTTCAAGCTCTATGACTACGCGGCCGACGCCGTGAAACGTGCACTCCCTCAGGCACGTGTGGGCGGACCGGACTCCACGGGTCCGGTTGATCCGCACGCGGCTGAATTCCTCCGCCAATTCCTCACCCACTGCGCTAGCGGGGATAATTACGCTACAGGCGGAAAAGGCGCTCCCCTTGATTTCGTCACCTTCCACGCCAAGGGCGACCCGAAAATGGTGGAGGGCCACGTGGTCATGGGAATCAGCCGCCAACTGCAATCCATCGACGAGGGGTTCCGCATCATCCGCTCTTTCCCTCAGTTCAAGGATCTGCCGGTCATCCTCGGCGAGTCCGACCCGGAAGGTTGTGCGGCCTGCTCCGCGCGGCGGTTTCCTCAGAATGTTTACCGCAACGGTCCGCTTTACGCCTGCTACACCGCGGAGATGCTGGCCAGGACGCTGGACCTCGCGGCAAAAAACCGGGTCTCCCTGGCCGGCGTGGTCACCTGGGCTTTTGAGTTCGAGAACCAGCCCTACTTTGAGGGCTTTCGGACCCTGGCCACCAACGGCATCGACAAACCGGTCCTGAACGTCTTCCGGATGTTGGGAATGCTGGGCAGCGAGCGCATTGCGCTGAGGAGCAATTCGTCATTGGAGACAGATTCTGTTGTGCGATCCGGGGTTCCAGGCGAGGCGGATATCAGCGGCATTGCCACCCTCGAGAAGCAAAGACTCTCCGTGATCGTCTGGAACTATCACGATCAGGACGTAGCTGTCCCCGCCGCCAACCTGGAGATGATGATCACCGGCTTGCCGCCGGCCGCCAGCCGGGCCGTCGTTCGCCACTACCGGATCGACCTGACGCACAGCAACGCCTACTCAACGTGGAAGGAGATGGGTTCCCCACAGCAGCCCACCCCGGAGCAATACCGTCGCCTGCTGTCGCAACGGATGTTCACCTCTAAGTTTTTGAGATAACTTGTGTTGCCTCACAGGGTTAAGTGTGATTTTGGCCCTAATTGTGTAGACATGCATACTAAGGCATTAGTCGCATATTGTCCTTGAC
>JBELAJ010000096.1:0-19342 GCA_049508935.1 Terriglobia bacterium
ACACAACCTGCACTGTCAAGCAAAAAGCGAATGCGAATCTGCTCGGTCAGCGGGGACCGGGCAAAGCCATTGGAATTTCAGAGGGTTAAATGAGGAAGGAAAGTACGAATGCGGAATCGCTGATTGAATAATGAGCAGCCCTCTCCCTTGGAGAGAGGGTGGCGCGTTCCGGCGTATTCATCAGCCGGAGCGTGACGGGTGAGGGGTTACCTGCCTCGTCCCGCGAATCCTCTTCCAAAAAACCGCGTGCCGGAATCCACCGCAGAAGGCCGCGGGAAACTAGGGCTGGTGTGACAATATAGCTAGGCTAGCTTGCGAGAGGTCGGAACAAACCCCTCACCCGTCCGGCGACGGCTGGAGAAAACGCCGTCGCCGGACACCCTCTCCCCAAGGGAGAGGGCAGCCGCCTTGGGAACGGCGCGTCCGAGCAGTAACCCTACCACTGAAATTCCACCCGCGAGCGGCGGGCGGGGAACTCCTCGTAGGGTCCGACGCGCAGCGCGCTCAGGTGTGTTGGCTTATCAGTATAGGCCAGCACAAAAGTGAGTGTGTTTTCGCCGGCGGGAGCGAAGTACGGTCCCGGGAGATAAAACTCCTTCTGCGGCCCCACCGTCGCGTAGCGCCCCACGAACTTGCCATTCAGATAAATCAGAGCGTCGCGATCGGCGTCGAAGGTCAGTTTCCAGGGAACCAGCCAGCCTGGTTCGATCGTAGGCAGGGAGAATTTCGTCTGGTACCACGTGAAGGCTGGAGCGAGCGCATCCGCGGCGCCTGAACCCTGGTAACTCGCCGGACCCCAGGCGGCGGCAAAAGCCGTGTCCACGTCGCGTCCCCGCATGGGCGCGGGAAAGCGTTGGATTTGCCAGGTGCTGATTGCCGCGCCGCTTTGGGCGTCGCTCCCCAAGCGCACGGATTCAATGCCCTTCAAATCGCCGAGCGCCACATCGCCGTTCTCCGCCCCGAATGCCTCGTAGGCAATCTCGAGCGTGTTTGCGCCTGGCTTCGCGTATTTCGCCAGATCGAAGCTGATGGACTTTGCCGGCTTCAAGGCCTCGTCAACAAGCTTCCCGTTGATGAAGACCTTCAGCGCGTCCTTGGCGAAAGTCGAGATGAACATCTTCGCCTGGTTCGCGTAGTCGAATTGGGCCTGGTACTTCACGTAACCATACGGGTCGGGACCGGAATCTTCGAGAGCCGCAAGCGGGCCGCTCTGCCAGTGGCCGGAGTTGGTGTCAAACTTTTCCACCCAGGCCTGGCCGCTGCTCAAGTCGATTGGCCGATAGGGCAAGGCTGGCGTCGTGACGTTCAGGCGGGCTGTCCGATGCTCGCGCTCGTAGGTGACCTGCGTCAGCACTCCGTCAACCCAGGTTTTGGCGGGGTTGTTCGGGAGCAGCAGCATCAACTCGTGCTGGCCGGGCAGGAAATCCATTTCGGCCCAGACGCGGTTCTTTTGCGTACCGCTGCCCGCAAACATGTAACTGTCCGAAATGAAGGCTGCTGTGAAAGTCTTGGGATCGGATTGATCCAAATAAGGGAAAACCCTGGAAGGAAAATCCGCCACCCAGCTTCGCAAGGCGCGATCGCGAGGCAACAGGATAACCAGCAGGTGTTCATTCACCAGCAGGAATTTCTCGGTCTTTTCGAATCGAACCCCAAACACTACGGATTCATATTCCTGGTCCCAGTACTGGTAAGTCGTATCGCCTTCCACATGGGGTTCGTCGCGAGTCGCGAGTGAGACTTCCGCCGCCCGCCCCGGCACGTCGTAGAGGATCAGGAATTGGCGATCCAGGTTGGTGCCGTGGGCCAGCACTTCCGCGGTGGAATAGCGCAACTGGCTGCCCGGGATCGGCACCTGCACGGCGAGCATCTTCATTTCGCGGGGACCGATCTCTAACTCGCCCTCGCGCGGGGCGCTGATGCGGCGCTTCGTAGGGCTATTGGGGTCGGTGAAGCTCACCTTGTAGCGCTGCTGGGCGTTGGCGTTCTCCCGAATAAAGACCACCCCGCTCTTGCCGTTCACCCTGTTCGTGACGGAAACGTTTGGATTCGTGGAATCGGCGCCGCCCTCGAGCGCTTTGGCTCGGGTCAGCACGTCTCCGTGCAGGTGCAGGAACTGGCAAATGCCGTGGGCAGCATAATACTTGTCCCACAAGCCGCCGGGCTCGCGAATCGGCGCGGCGTAATCGTAGGAGGTCGTGAGGTTCTTGGCCGCCCAATCGAAATTCGTTCCGCCAAAACCCATGTAGTAGCTGAAGGAGGTCACGCCCTGTTCGAGAACCGACTTGGTGAGCGTGTCGAGCTGCTCCGCGTCCACCCCATTCTGGTTGATGGAGAGCTTGCCGCCAAACTCGCTGAACCAGCCGCCTTGCAGTTCCGAGATGGCGAGCGGGGAATCAGGCTCTTCTTTGCGCAGCTTCTGAAGCTCCGGCACAACCTCTTTCACAATGTTCCAACCCGGATAGAAATTGCACGTATCCATGATTTTGGCCATGTCGAGGTCGGAATTTTCGCGCGCCTGCCGCGTCCAGCAGGTGATCACCGGCACGTTGATGCCTGCGTTCCAGGCCATGTTGGCGAGAGCCCGTACGTATTCGCGCTTCGCGGCGTCGGGCATGTCAGGGCTGTAGTCGTATTCGTTCTCCACTTGCACCATGATGATGGGGCCGTTCACGCTGACCTGGTGGTGCTGGATCACCGGTAAAACCTGGTCGAACCAATGTTGAGAAGTTTTGATGCTCTCCGGGTGATTGCTGCGCAGAGGGAACCGCATCGCCGCCACCCAGTCGGGGAATCCGCCCCGGTGCCATTCCGCGCAAACATAGGGGCCGGGACGGGCGATCATGTAAAGGCCCATGTCGTGGACCAGCTTGATGAAGTCCTCCAAGTCCGTGAGGTTCGACTTGCCCTTCTCCGGTTCGTGATAGTTCCAGAAGGCGTAGCTCTCGATGGTGTTAAAGCCTGCCGCCTTGAACTTCGCCAGACGGTCGCGCCACAGCGGCTTCGGACAACGCGTGTAGTGAAAAGCTCCGCTGACGATCATCGTGTCCTTACGATAGAGCGTAAAGCAGCTTGAATCGTACTTGATGATCTGCGGGTTCTCGAACTCCATCTGGGCCGGCGATGCCAAGAAAGTTTCCACCCGCGCCGCGCCCGATGCGCCGACGGCGAAGCGAGCCATCAGCGGAGCGGCCAGGGTGGATTGAATGAACTGCCTTCGGGATGATTTCATAGGAGTGACTCCGGTATAGAGCACTGTTGTAGCGTTGACCAGCGGTTCCCCGAAGGGGAACAAGTTGATTAGCCGTAGGTGAAACCTACGGAGAGCCGATACACGAATAAAACGCACCGACCCCGAAGGGGTCGAATCCCTTCTCGCGAGATGCACCGGAAGCTAAGATTCAACCCCTGCGGGGTTGATGAATTATGCCGGCCGCCAATCACCGTAGGTCTCACCTACGGCTAATGATGTTGGGTCCCTTTGGGACCCATGCGTGGACCGCGAAGTCTCTAGTTTAGGATTCCGTTGACAATGGCGTCAATTTCGCTGAGTTCGTCTTTCAGCGCCTCGCGGACGGCGGTTCGGGCACGGCCAATGAAATGCGGCCCACGATGGTCTTTGAACAGTTCCTTCAGCCCGTGAATCATATTCTTCACTTTTTCTTCGCAAACTTCCGCAATCTCCGCCAGGCGGAGGTGCGCCTTGTCCCCGGGATTGAACTGAGGAATGGGAATTTCCCAAACCTTTTTGTGAATATCGCGCGGGCCCCAGAGGCCGCGCGCCTGCATGGGCTTGATCAGGGTATCGATCTTGGGGGAGTTCAGCACCGCCGCGAGATACGACGCCTCTTCGGGCTTCTCGGTTTCGAAATAGTAAGTAGAGTCGGCGGCTACGAAATGCCGCGGGACTAGTCGCCGGTTATTTAAAAGAGCCGCAGACTTTGGAAAGCGGGTCTGCGCTACCTGCAAGGCAACGGCGCACAAGTTGGTTGCCGACCGCGTGTAGAGCACAACGTACTCCGCCTTCGGGTTCTGTTCTGTCAGCTTGTTGCGGTAGTTCAGCCAAGCCAGCGCGTCGGCTTTTTGGGCCTTTCCCCTGCGTATTTCCGCCCAGGTTGTTTGGGCACGGTCCAGCCACTCCGCCAGCTTCAGGCATTTTTTGCTACGCGCCTGTTCTGCATTCAGCAGGCGATACTCCTGGCCATCTTCGATCAAGGGAAGAACTACGGGCCGGAAATCGAGATGGCCAAACGGCAGAAGATCAGTGGAAAGCAGCGTGGCGTAAATGAACTCAGCCTCGATGGCACCCCCAAAGTTAACGCGTTTGTAGGGCGGTTTAGCCTCGACCCGAGCGCGCGGATCGGTGGCGACGGAGAGGTGCGAAGACTCCGTCAGGGCGCGGGGCGGAGGCGCCGATTTGAATTCCACAAACCAGAAGCTGCGGGGAACAATCGTGGCACCTTCGCGAAAGTGAGCCTGATAATAGCTGCGCCGGCTCGAGATTTCACTGCTACCCCGCTTCGAAAATCGTGGCGCGGGCGTCTCGCCCGCGGGGGCGCGGGCATCCTGCCCGCGCGCGGGAGTGGGACGCTCCCGCGACTGCGGGCGGGACGCCCGCACCACATCCGTCCACTGTCGGGTGGTTTTCATGGTTTCTGGGTGCCCGTCAGCCGAAGGGCATGAGCGACTGCTCAGAAAGGTGCGCCGTCCCTGTTGGACAATGTGGAACTGCACGGCTTCGGTTTCGAGGTCCCGGTTGGCTTCTTCCGTTGACGCGTTTCTTCGCTTCAAGCGCCCGCGCAGGATTTCGCCGGGGAGTGTTTCGTTCGCGTGGCCGCTCCGGTCGCCGAAGGCCACCGCTGCCGGAACACTGAACAGGGGCGACACACCTTCGAGGTCCCAGATCCCTGTGAGGGTCGCGTTGCCCATGCCGCAGGAGCGGCGGAAGCGGTCGTGCTGGTCGGCGGCAAAAATGCTGCGCGGAAGAACAAAACCGATCTTTCCGGAAGGCTTGAGGTAGAGGTTGGCGCAGCGCGCGAAAAAGAGCGTGGCTAACTCGAGGTGCGCGATGAGATGCGCCGAGCCCTCGAGCAAACCCGACTCCTTCACGATGAGCTTCTTCAAATAATCCTGGTACTCGCCTTTCTCAACGAACCGAAACGAGACCCAGGGGGGATTGCCGATGACGACGTCGAACCGGTGACGTAGGGGCACGCCATGGCGTGCCCCTACATCGCGAATGGCGTTCGCGAGGTAAACGGGAATGGATACAGGTCCTGAGCGCAGGCCGAGCAAATCCCCAAGTGCCAAAAGAACGTTCACCTTCGAGACGAGGACCGCCAGAGGATGAATCTCCATTCCCACCACGCTGCTCAAAATTCTGTCCAAGGATTCTCGCGTGGCGGCGAGATGCCGCTTCTTGTGTTGAATGGCTTGGAAGAGGAAAGCACCGGAGCCACACGCCGGATCGAGCAGGGCCTCGTCGCCAGACTGACTCAAAAGCGCGTCGCACATGCGCGCGGCGAGCCAAGCGGGCGTGTAGTACTCGCCCAGACCGTGGCGGTCCGTGGGGTCCACGAGCGCCTGGTAAAGCTCTTTCAGGACGTCTTCGGAAAGATCCCTCAGCCGGTAGGCAGAGAGCAGGGCCGCGATAACAGAGGCGACCTTGTGCGTGCGGGTTAACACGGGCGGGCTTGCCACCCACGAGGAAAAATCCTGCTCGAGGAAGCTGACGATCTGTTGTTCTTCGAAGAATGTTCCTCGCAGGATCGCTTCTGTCTGGGCCTCGTCCGGCGGCGTCTGGGCGCTGGAGATGCGCAGGTAGGCAATCAGCTTGGCCAGCGTCGCAAGATAGGTGTGACGCACGAAAAGCGCTTCGTCGCCCACGGAGGTCCCATAGGCGAGGCGCAAGGCCTTGCGCCAGTTTCGGTAGGTCGCTTGGAAATCGCCCTGGTTTCTCAGGGCGCCGATTGCCTCGAGCCACAAGGACGATGCGAGGCTAAAGAGTGGGCTGGAAGGGCCGAAATCATGGAGAAAGTTCTCAGCAATCGGCTCGCGGCCGCGGTCAGGAATAGCCCTCTCCCCACGGGAGAGGGCTGCTGATCCAACATTACCCTCACGCTGCCAAAGGGAACTTAATCGGTTTTTGCTCGGTTTGAGAACGGTAGAGGGCGGTGAAGATTTCAACTGTCTTTCTCCCCTCTTCGCCTGTAATCAGCGGTTCGCGTGAATCGATCACGGCCTCTAGGAAGTCGGCAATTTGAAGCTGGTGATAATACTCCATGGCATTAATGCTTTGGAAAAACTCGGCGTCTTCCTTCTGCCATGTCTTCAGCAGGTCCGCTTCCCCCGGCACCGTCCACAAATCGTTGATGGGCGGCTCGGTGATACTCGACATGCCGGCGATGAACATCGCGCCCCCGTCCGTTTGGACGCCCACGGAAGCGCCGTTGCTTCCGTGCACATAGACTCGCCCGTATAAAGCGGGATTCTGGGAATTGCTGACCACGATGTTGCCCAGAGCGCCGTTCTTGAAGCGCAGCACCGCAATCGCCGTGTCCTCCACTTCGATAAAAGGATGATTGAGGTTGTCCCAGTAGCCGAAGAGCTCGTCGATCGGTCCCATGTACCACTGGAGCAGGTCAAGCTGGTGCGGCGCCTGGTTGACCAGGACGCCTCCGCCTTCGGCTTCCCACGAGCCTCGCCACGGGTCGCTCTTGTAGTAGGCTTCGTCCCGCCAGCCGTACATGGCGACTGACCCCAGAATGGGCCGGCCCAGCTTGCCGTCTGCAATGGCCTGCTTGACTCGGCGGCAGGGAGTGTAGAACCGCCGTTGGCACACCGTTCCGACTTTGACTCCGCTCTTCTTGCCGGCGTTGATGATGGCATCACAGTCCGCAAGCGAGGAAGCTAAGGGCTTTTCGATAAGGACATGAACTCCGGCGCTCGCGGCCTTGACGGCGGGCCCGGCATGCTGCGGGTGCGGAGTGCAGATGGTCAGCGCTTCGACTCCCGATTTGGCAATCATCTCCTCCACGTCGCAATAGGCTTCGACGTTATATTGAGCGGCGAATTGCTTAGCGCGCTGAAGGTTCCTGCTGCAGGCGGCTACTAAGACTGACTCCGGCAATCGGCTCAGTGCCTTGGCATGCAAGTGGCCGACTTTCCCGCAGCCCACGATGGCGGTTCTGAGTACGTGCATTCGGCCTCCTACGGAATCAACACCACCTTCAAGAGCCCCGGCTCGCGGTCATACAAACGTTTGAACCACGCCGCCCCCTCAGCCAAGGGCGGAGTGGCGCTGATCAGGGCTTCCACCTCGATCGCGCCGCACCCCATGAAATCCAGGCAGGCCGGGTATTCGCCGCTCGAAGCGCAACTGCCGCAAAGTGTAAGCTGGCGGGTGACCACGGCTTGAAGAGGGATCTCGATCGAAGGCTTCACATTTCCCACCAGTGTGACCGCACCGCCCTTGCGTACGGAGGCTAGCGCGGTGTTGACCGTGGGGCTGGTTCCCACAACTTCCATGGCAAGATCGGCGCCCCGCCCTCGAGTGTGGCGCATCACTTCCTTCAATACGTCGCAATCGTCTGCTTTCAAACCCAGGTCGGCGCCGAGTTTCTGCGCCAGTTTCAGCCGCTCAGCATCCAAATCGACTGCGATAATCGTCCCGCACCCCGCCAATCGCAGGGCCCGAACCACCAGGAGGCCGATCATGCCAGTGCCCACCACCACTGCCGTGTCTCCCAAAGAAAACGGCGTGCGCTCGACAGCATGGACCGCGATTGACACGGCCTCGACCATGGCGGCGCGTTCAAAGGAGAGAGCCTCTGGGAGACGGTACAGAATGCGCTCCGGCACCGCAACATATTCAGCGAATGCGCCGTGCTGCCTGTAGTCTTCGCAGGAAACGCCCAGCACCCGGCGGTTGTCACACAGATTGATCTCCCCCCGCCGGCAGAACCAACAAGAGCCGCAATAGACTGTCGAGTCGAAAGTGACGCGCTCGCCTTTGTTCCAGCCCGAGACTTTTTCCCCAACCTCCGCGATGACTCCAGAAGCCTCGTGCCCCATGATGATGGGCGGCCGGCGGCGCCCCGTCGAGCCGTCCATGCCGTGGACATCGCTGCCACAGATGCCGCAGGCACGCACTTCAATCAGGACCTCGTCCTCAGCAACCTGCGGCGCGGGTACTTCTTCATACACAAAATGGCCGTACTCTTTCAAGATTAGAGCTTTCATAGCCAGTGTATGTTAAGGTTGACGAACTCGTGAATGCAAGGGGGGCAATCTGCTAAACCGAATGTAGCGCCGACCTTTCGGTCGGCAAATGCTGACCTAAAGGTCAGCGCTACAGGTAAACGCAATTTCCACACGCAACACTAGATCGCTCTTTTTGTTGAGGGGGGCATACAACAAGAAAGGCGCCACGAAAACGAGAACTCTTGCGGAGGAGGGGAAAGAAACCCGCAATGGCTCTCGCCTCGTGACGCCTGGAGAAACGGAAGCCGGCTCTACGAGAAGGCCTTTGGTCTACGCTCTAGTTATAGTACTGCGCGTTTAGCTCGGCAAAGTTCTTGAGATTCTCAGGGAGGTCATCCAGCGAATAAATCGCCGAAGCTTCACAGACCGGAACGCAAGCGCCACAGTCAATACACTCGACCGGGCTTACAAAAAGTTGGGTCGCTTCAGCGAACTTGGGTTCATCCTTGCGCGGATGAATGCAATCCACCGGACAAACGTCTACGCACTTCTCATCTTTCGTACAATCACTGGTTATAACGTAAGCCATAAAACCAGACTCCTTCAACTAGTTGCGGTAGCCAGACCGGAGCCACGCAGTGTATGAATGGCTTATCATCGCCCCCACTCGTTCCGTGTTTTGCAACACGGGCGTAATAGTTGAGCAACTTTAGGTCCAAAACGTCCGTTTCCGGCGCTTGATTCTAAGCAGCTTATGAACTCGCCAAGGGCCCGGTGAGTCAAAGGGCACACAACCGGGACTAGCCCAACATGACAAATTGGGTCAGAAAACTGAATTCAGGGCTTGCGTTTATTTGCGCTTCGGCAGGATGGTGTTAGTCTTGTCGCAAGGAGGACCGACTGTGAAAATCTTGATTCTCCAGCATATAGCGTGCGAGCCCGCGGGCATCTACGAGGACATCCTGGTCGAGAAAGGCGCCCAAATCCACCGGCTCGAGATCGACGCAGGGCAGCAACTCCCCGATTGGCGGGGCGTCGATGCCATTCTTGCGATGGGCGGTCCCATGAGCGTGAACGATGATGACACTTTGCCCTGGTTGAGCGCCGAGAAGCGCTGGGTCAGGGAGGCGGTGCACGCCGGCAGACCCTTCTGGGGCGTTTGCCTTGGGGCTCAGCTTCTTGCCGCCAGCCTGGGGGCGCGCGTGTACAGCGGGGCCAAGCCCGAAATCGGAATCATGGCGGTGTACTTGACCGCGGAGGCGCAACGCGACCCGGTCTTCTCTGGGATTCCCTCTAAGTTCTTGACTTTCCAGTGGCATGGGGAAACGTTTGAGTTGCCTGAGGGGGCGGTCCTACTGGCGAGTTCGCCGGCCTACCCAAACCAGGCGTTTCGCTGGAAGGAAGCGGCTTACGGCCTTCAATTCCACGTCGAAGTTTCGGCGGATATGGCGGAGCAGTGGTCCCAAGTGCCGGACTATGCCGCGGCCTTGGAGCGAGTGCTTGGCGCGGGCGCGGCAAGGAACGTAGTCGGCGACGTCCTGAGGGAGCAAGTGACGTTGCACTCCTATGCCCGGCGGATGTTCGAGAATTGGCTGCAAGCCTGGGGAGAGAGGATCGAGCCGAAATTGTAGGCACTCCCCCTCGAGATCCCCAGCTTTATGGCACGGTCTGCGGGTTGCGAAAGCTTATCAGGTCCATCCGGGAATGACCCGGCTTACCCACGAATGCCACGGTATAGATCATTCCATTTTTGCCAACGGTCAGGCACTGGGCCTGGTAGGGCTTGGCGCCGTCGTCGAGGACCACAACGCCATGATCAACGCGCTTCCCCGACGCAATCTCATAGGTGACCAAATCAAGCGCCTCGGCGTCCTTGATCCCCTCGCGCGCCAGAGACGCTCCCGTGAGGTGGTAAAGCGTCTGTCCACTCGGCCCGGGCGTGAAGCCGAGATAGCCGTACGGAGTCCGATCATACATGCCGGTTTCGAGCGAGGCGTCCGAGACCAATCGCGACAGGACCTGCACTTGCTGGGAACTCGGATCAAAGCGGAAGACGTAACCCGACTTTCCGTGGATGCCGTAGATGCCCCGGCCAGCCGGACACCACGCCGCCTGGAGCCAATGGTACGCCATGTCACCGTCCGTATTGCTGGGATCCATGTATCCAAAATAGTCTTTCCTGAGGTTTCCGCCAGGCACTGTTTCAACCGACTCCGTATCGTATCGGTAGCGGAGCATCTCCCCGTTCGCTCGCGTGAAATAGACTGAGCCGTCGGTTGGGTCGACAACCAGGCAACGGTCGAGCATTTCAAAGCTCGGGCCAGTAGGGTTTTCCGCCTCCCCGGATACAGGACCCAGATTCCTCAACTCTCTGCCCTTGAGGTCATAGCGAAGGAACAGCCCCGACGGCCACGTAAGCCCATACAGCCGCTCTCGCTGCGGGTCCATGGTCATGGCAATGATGCCCTCGCCCGTGGGAGCTTTGGCGAAGACCTGGAACTTGCCGGTGCCGAGATCGTAGGCCAGGAAGTGCCCGCCCGGGTAGGTGGCGTATCCCGGAGCGGTGGCGAACTTTTGCTTCCCCTGGTATTTATAATTCTCGTAATACCCGACATGAGTCGCGAAATAGAGCCGCCCCTTGCACTCTACAAAGTTGACGTGCGACTTCCCTTGGGGAATTGCATGCAGTCCCTTTTCCCCAACCACCTCGGTCAGATCGCCCAGATGCCGGATTTTCCCGGTGGAAGGGTCGAGCGAAAACATCTGCCCGCCGGCTTCGACGGACGCCGAGCAGAGAACGTAGTAGACATGCCCATCGCTCGCGTAGTAACAGGCGTTGTAGTTCTCAGTGCCTTGCAGGAAGCCGGAGTCGTACATGTGCGCGCTCAGAATTGCCGCCGCAGGAGGGTCAGCGGCCTCGCCGGCCACCTGCCGCGCGGAAATTGGCATTCGA
The DNA here is from genome assembly GCA_049508935.1 of Terriglobia bacterium. Lineage (GTDB taxonomy): Bacteria > Acidobacteriota > Terriglobia > UBA7540 > UBA7540 > CAVROP01. The sequence goes on from JBELAJ010000096.1 coordinate 11,156, forward strand.
AACCAAAGCAGAAGTCCGCCGGCCATAGTCAATGCGAGAACAACCAGATAGCCTTTCTTGCGATCGTGCTTTAGCCGCATTCTTCCTCCTGATTTTCTGTTTTTCCGTTTCTCATCGCGCGGCGATCTTACGTTCAAGTCCGCAATACGAAGGGAGGCATTGTACCACTAGTGTCCCGAGTCGCAAGGTCGTTAAGAAAGTCTTTCTCGTGCGCGCGGGTTTTCCTAAACCCCGTCAGGGGCGGCAGGGAGTAGCCCAGTGCGCGAGCCCTGGGTTGCATGGCCCTCACCCCGTCCGTCAGTTGACGGACGCCCCTCTCCCGCTGGGGCGGGAGAGGGGACGGGGTGAGGGTGCCGTCTGCCGCCCGTCGGCTGACGGGCTGATTTCTTCAAGGAACACATGGCTCAGGACACCAGTTGGTGGGGCCATCGCGACGCGCAAGGGTTCCATGCATCGTGGCTGGAAAATCGGAGGGGCAGAGTCAGGGAAGGAGAACCAGTCCGCCATTTTGTACGAAAAACTCGCCTATCAAACGGGACTTCTTGTCCCTGTTAAGCACACGTGAGGTATCCACTTTTCAGATCATGCAAACTTTGCATATAGGTAGTTTTGTCATTAAGTGTAAACTGTTCCTACAAGGAACCGGAGAGATTCCGAAAACCATATACTGATTTCAGAATTAATGGCGCATCTCTAGCGTAGCCGACCGTAACCGAGTAAGTATTTCAGTCACTTACGGTTGCGAACTGTTTGGTAGCGCATTTGCTCCACGCGCGGGTGGTAGTCAGTTCATTTAGATACTAGTCGAGCCCCGGACGTAAAGTACCTGAATGTAGTATAGCAAGTGACGATATGCTTGCGCGGGCACTCTTTATAGGGTTGGCGAAGACGGGAGCGAATCTTGTCGGCCTTATGCCCGGATATATCGTTGTCCACTCATTGCCGCGAAGTGTACGAGACTGAGGTACGATTTACTGCCGCATGCCCACTTTTTGCGCTTATCCATCCCGTAAGAGTTCATGGTTCGAAGGCAGGGGCAAAGGCAGTGCTTTACGGTGCAGCACCACCGTACGCGGTCGCGGCCTAGCGGAAGTGCAATAAGGGCGTCCGGCCCTACCCAACAACAAAAGGAGGAGGACCTAATATGAGGAAGTACGCGAGAAGCGCCTCCGGATACGAGCTTCCGTTCCTTCTGACGGGAGCCCTGCTGGCGGCATTCATTGCATGTTTCGTTCAGCCCCTATCCGCACAGGAATCACGCGGCACGATTCGCGGGGAAGTAACTGACCCCACGCACGCGGTGGTGCCTAATGCAAAAGTCACCCTGCACAACGTCGGCACCGGAGTGGAGCTGACTAAGCAGGTAGACACCAGCGGGTTCTACGTGTTTGACCCGGTCGTTCCCGGGACCTATCGAGTTGTCGTAGAGTCCCCAGGATTTGAGAAATTCGTGCAAGAGAACGTGGTCGTTCAAACCGCGTCGGACATCACCGTCAACGCGATTCTGACGATCGGCGCCGTGACCCAGACCGTCGAGGTCACCACGAACGTCGGCCAGGTCGAATTCAACACTTCGACCATGAGCGATACCGTCCAGCAGTCCTTCCTGAAGGACCTTCCCATCCTGGCGCGCAACCCCTTCACGCTGGCCCTGCTCGATGCAGGCGTGATCAACGAGTACTGGGATGAAGCGCACCGCCTGCCGTTCTACATGTGGTCCGACGGCGGATTGGACATCGGCGGCCCCACGGGCGGCAAGAACGAACAAATCATCGACGGCTTCAGAACGGACATGGCCGCGCGCGGCTCTTACAACGCGAACATGGACGCGGTGCAGGAAGTGGTTGTGCAGCAGCAGATTCCGGATGCCGAGCACGGCTGGAGCGGCGGCGGCGCGGTGAACATCTCCACGAAATCGGGCACCAACGATATTCATGGCGATGCCTACGGCATGTGGCGCCAACCGAACTTCAACGCCTTGGCCAACCGCGTGACGCGCTCCGCAGATATCGTGAAGCAGAACATTTACGGTTTCACGGTCGGCAACCCCATTATCAAGAACAAGCTGTTCAACTTCTTCGCGTTCGAGAAGTGGAATTCCACGCAGCCCAACACTGTGTACGAGACCGTGCCGACCATGGCAGAGCGGGCCGGTGACTTTTCCGGCGCTCTACAGAGCAACGGCCAGTTGAGGCCCATCGACGACCCCCTCACCACAACCTACAACGCGGCTACGGGCACGTACACCCGGCAGCAATTCCCCGGGAACATAATTCCGACTAACCGCATGGATCCCGTCGGCCTCGCGGCCATGAACTATTTGTGGGCTCCCAACCGTACGCCCGACAATCCCAGCGGCTTGAACAACTTCTCGGTGACCTACCCCTGGTGGACCAAGTACCATAACCTTTCCGAGCGGGTTGACTACAACGCCAGCGACAAGCTGCGCCTGTATGCCCGTTACAGTTGGTTCCGCACCCGGTTGGACAACAACAACGCCTCGGGCGACAACTCGATCGCCTGGCCCTCGGACAACGGCGGCATCATGGACGCCACCAGCTCCGGGATCGACGCGTTGTACATGATGAACCCGCGCACGACCATCGATGTCAGGTTGGGCGTGAACTACACCGAAGACGACTACAACTCATCGATTTACAAGTTGAACATGGGCACGCAGTGCAGCGGTTCGTCACCCAGCACCAATTGCAACGTGTGGCAGAGCTTCTGGCCGAATGATAATTGGTACCAGTCAGAGCTTTCCCCAAGCATCGGCGTTTATTTCCCCGCCTTCCAGTGGGGCAATGAGTACTTCGGCGGGAGCACCTCCGGCATTGGCACGGGCGCCCATATGGGGTTCGGCGGTTGGTGGTACGACCATCTGCGCACCTATTCGCCCTCGATCATCGTGACCCACGAGATGGGCAAGCACCACCTGAAGTTCGGCTGGCAGTATCGTTACGAGTGGATGCAGAACTTCCAGTCGGTGGGGCCAGGATACTTCGGCTTTAACTCCCAGGACACTTCCAATGTGGTATCGGGCTCATATAACCCGGACTTCAGTGGTGACCAATACGCCTCTTCGCTGCTTGGCGTTGTGGATAACGCCTACGCCACGATCTATCCCATCGTCGACCAGGTTCACAATCACCTCTACGCGGGGTTTATTCAGGATGACTTCCGCCTGAACCCTCGTACCACCCTGAACCTCGGCATCCGTTGGGAAAAGGAGAGCGGTCCGTCGGACGACAACCACTGGTTGATCAAGACTCTGGATACGAAACAGAATATTCAGAACTGGCCCTCGTCCTTCAACCTCTGGACTCCGCAGGTGATTGCCGCTGCGAAATTGCCGGCCAACGCGGCCAACCTGCCGTATCTGGTCGCGTCGCAGTATAACGGCGCGGCGGTCCGCACCAGCGCCACCGATCCGAACGTGTACTACGGGGTGAACAACACCTTCCTGCCCCGCGCCGGCGTGGCCTATCGCCTCAACGACAAGACGGCGTTGCGCGTAGGCTGGTCCCGGTTCGCCGTGACCTGGCTAAGCAATTCCTCCGACGACAGTGATATTTTTGCCAACGGATATTCGCAAACGACCGACGCCCTTGGTCCACTGGCGGGAATCCCACGGTCGTACCTCGCACACCCGTATCCCACCGGAGGCACCTACCCCAATCCGATCATCCCGGCAGTCGGGAACGCTCTCGGGCCCTACCAGGATCTCGGCAACAGTTGGAGCTTCTACGACATGCGGCAATACAAGGTGCCCATCAACGACCGCTTCAACTTCAACATTCAGCGTGAGCTGCCCGGGAACTTCCGTTTGGACGTAACCGAATTCCTCATGTTCGAGCACAACGCCCAGGATGGCAGCATGTGGGGCGGGTACGGAAGCGGGATCGGGTCCCTCGCTGGGGCTGCCCCCTTCTACCAGAACGTCAACATGATGAACCCGATGTATAATTACACCTACAAGGGCCTGCTTACCGAGAACGTCCCCAATCCCTTCTACGGCCAGTTCCCGACCAGCCTTGCGGCAGCGGGGGTATCCTCTGTGACGCCGAGTTACACGGGACTGCCTATCATGCCGGGCTCTTTGGGCACCTCGTCGCAGGTATCGCTCAGCCAGTTGCTGCGTCCCTATCCCCAGTATGGCGACCTGAATCTGTGGGCTACACCGGGTAACAGGGACCACTACTCTGGCTTGGCAGTGTCCGTCACGCGGCCCTTCGCGCACGGCTGGACGTTCCTGGGAACCTACAACTACAGCATCCAGAACCACACCGCCTTCTACGATGACATCGATCAATACAACCGGCACCTGACGATGTGGGACCGTGGTCTGCCGCGCCACAACATCCGCATGTCCGGCACTTACCAGCTCCCCTTTGGCAAAGGCCGCACCTACTTCAGCACCGTGCCCAAGTGGGTGGATGAAGTCATCGGCGGTTGGTCCACCAGCCAGATCTTCTACTTCATGGGTGGAGATCTGCTGGGCTTCCCGGAGTCGGGTATGTTGTGCGACCCCAGGCAGAACAAACCGAACGGGTACTGGTTCAATCCGAATTGCATCACTACCCCGCCGTCCTATACTATACCGACCGCACTGCCGTATTATGAGGGTCTGCGCGGGCCGCGCTTCTGGCAGCTTGACTCGACAGCCTCGAAGACCTTCAACATCAACGAGCGCTTCAACCTCGAGTTCCGGCTGGAGATGTACAACACGCCCAACAGCTTTATACCCGGCGACCCGTGCGTCGGCTCTTCATGCGGAACGTCCGACGGCAAGAGCCTAACCGAGGCAGCCGGCGCGAACGGCGCGAACTACGGCCGCGAGTTGCAAGGCTCGTTGCGGTTACACTTCTAACGCGGGATGTGGCGCGGTAAACTCGCCGCTACCCTGCCTTGTGCCCTTCGGCTCACCCAACGGTCCGGGTGGGCCGAAGGGCTTTTTGTTCCCCTACCCCGTATAACACCTCAACGGTTGAGCGGCCCTCTCCCGTGGGGAGAGGGTGTCACGCTCCGGCGCTTTCATCAGCCGGAGCGTGACGGGTGAGGGGTTCTTTGCCCAGTTTCGCCGGGCCTGAATCCTCCTATTCGTTAGCGCAGCGATTCTCTGTGGCGGCGAACCGTTATACCGATGTGCACCCCCTGCTTTGAAAACACCCGGGAGCGCGGGCATCCTGCCCGCCTGTCGGGCCGCAATTCCATTCCCGCTGCGGGCAGGATGCCCGCGCTCCCGAGTATTTCATGGTTTCTGGGTGCCCGTCACACGACGGGCATGCGCGACTGCTTTGCATTCGAGGTTGCGACGGAGTGGCGCGTCACCGTCCATCTTGGTGCCGGCTAGCTCGTTTGCCTGGGTAAGTAACCCCTCACCCGGCCCGCGGCGACTGGTGAATGCGCCGCCGCGGGTCACCCTCTCCCCAGAGGAGAGGGCAGTCTCCTTTTGCCGGTGTTGTCGGTGTTGATTGACGTAGTGTCGACCTTGTTGTAGACTCAGTCCATCGGATCCGACGGGGACCCGCTCAGGGCGAACTCAAAGGATCTGGAGGCGGGCATGAGGTTGAAGCAAATCCTTCGGGTGGTAGTGACTTTTGGCCTGACGGGCATGCTCTATGCGCAAGCAGGGCAGCCGCAATCGCCACAATCTCAGGACCCGGCAGCCCAGAACAATGCGCACCCCGGGGCTCGCTGCGACATTGTGCCGGATGATTACATGGCGCCCATTACCTCGGCCCAGAAGGGAGTACTGAACCAGAACTTAATGCGCAAGCAGCTCGAGGACCAGGGGCAGGCGCCTGCCTTGATGACCGAGAAAGAAGTAACCAAGGAAGTAGAAGGCGCGTCTGCGGAAACGGTGGTCAAAGAGGTACATGAGCGCGGCGTGGATTTTGACATGACTCGCGGCATCGAGAAGAAGCTCCGCAAGGCTAATGCGAGCGACGAGGTAATCGAGGCAGTTCAGCAGGCGGGGCCGAAAGTGCGCTCGCAGATCGCGAAGATGATCCTGGGACCCAGCCCAGTTGGGGCCCAAAATGTCCGGAAAGAGGAAGCTCGGCCATTCTCGGCCATCCTGAGCGAATTGGATCCCGATAAGTCCATCAAACTGGTCGATGACTTCGCCAAACAGTATCCCGACAGCCCCCTGCTCAGCATGGTCTATTCGTTCGGAGCCAACGCATACCAGCAGAAGGGTGATGTGGAGAAAGTCGTCGCTTACACGGGCAGGAGCCTGCAGTTGAACCCGGACAATCTGACCTCATTGATTTTGCGGATTGAGATGCTGCCCATGCCGCAATACCTCCGCAACCACGCGGCCGACAAAACCAAAATCCTGCAGGAAGCTGAGAGTGATGCCAAGCGGGCGCTGCAGCTCACCGCGCAGATTCCCAGGCAGCCCCATGAGTCTGATGCGCAGTACCAGAAGCGCCTGGACAATTTTACCAGCCAAATCTACGGACCGCTTGGCACGGTCCATCTCGAGATGGCGTCCGGCGGACCGTCCGGCCTTGACCGAGGCGAGTTGGCGAAGGCTGAACAAGAGTTAAGCAGCGCCGTGTCATCGTCCGCCAATCCTGATCCCCGCGACTGCTATCGCTTAGGCGAGGCTTATGCTTTGGACGGCAAGTGGGACGATGCCATGCTGGCGTTCAAGAAGGCGGGCGGGCTTGGCCAGGGCACATTGATTAAGACCTACGCCGACGAGCAAATGGCGCAAATGAAGAAGCGCAAGGCCCAGGACGCACTTGCCTCGAGGTAGCCTCTCAATCCACTACGGTGAACGTGTGAAGGAATTCCCTGTAGGGGCACGCCATGGCGTGCCCCTACGAACGTAAGTACTTGACCTTCTGAGCTTTCCTTGACATCCTCACGCCTCTGGTTATAAATTAGGGGATTCGCCCCCTGGAGGCTGTGGTGCGTATTACCCTGGAGGAGTTGGGACTTCACCCGGTTGTGGTTTCGAAGACCTACTCCCCCGGAGCCCTCGATTACCATGGGGCTGAATTCCGCCAGACGGCCCCACTCAAGGTGGATGCAGTGGCGGAGTTGCGCGGCGCGGAAATCCACGTTCGCGGACACCTGGGGACGAACTTGGAGGCTAGCTGCGACCGGTGCCTGGGGCCGGTGGCCATTCCGGTGGAGCCGGATTTCGACCTCTTCTACCGCCCTATATCGACGATTGCCCGAGCCGAGGAGGTCGAGCTTCCCCAGGATGAGTTAGAGGTCGGCTTCTTTTCTGGAGATGAAATCGAATTCGACGACGTGGTGACAGAGCAAGTGATCCTGTCGGTGCCCATGAAGTTGATCTGCAAGACGGATTGCCGCGGTCTTTGCCCCGTCTGTGGGTCGAATTTGAACGTCGAAAAATGCGGCTGCTCGTCCACAGCGGAGATCTCTCCCTTTTCTTCTCTGAAGAAAAGCTAGGCGAGATATACTCACTTAAGGTCGCCCCGACCTTTAGAGCCTGCCTTGAGCGCAGCGAAGGGTCGGCATGCTGACCTGAAGGTCAGCACTACAAGAAATCAAGACAGCCTTTGTTGCTGAAGAGAGATGAATAACTATGCCAAACCCTAAACGACGACATTCCAAGGCACGCACGAGTTGCCGGCGAGCGCACGACTTCCTGGAAGCGCCAGCGCTGGCCGAGTGCCCCCACTGCCACGAAAAGAAAATGCCCCACCAAGCCTGCCCGCACTGCGGTTACTATCGCGGGCGAGAGGTCATGCTGGTGAAGGAAACCGCCTAACCTTTGACTTTCATGCGACGCATCGCTATTGACGCCATGGGTACCGACTCCGCGCCGGGGCCGGAGGTCGAGGGAGCGGTTCTGGCAGCGCGGGAGAAGCTCGCAGAGGTCTTGCTGGTAGGCCCGCAGGACGTTTTGGAGCACGAACTGTCCCGCCGGGACGCGCGCGGCCTTCCCATCGAAGTGGTCCATGCCAGCGAGGCGGTGACCATGGAGGATGCCGCGGCCAAGGCGTTTCGCCGCAAGCGGGATTCCTCCATCCGCGTCGCGGCGCGTCTGGTCAGGGAACATAAGGCGGACGGCTTGATCAGTGCCGGCAACACCGGTGCGGTGATGACCACCGCGAAAATCGTGCTGGGCCCGCTCGCCGGAGTGGACCGGCCGGCCCTGGCCGCTGTTTTCCCAACCTCGAAGGGCACCGCCGCCGTCTTGCT
>JBELAJ010000097.1:0-19332 GCA_049508935.1 Terriglobia bacterium
CCGTCTTCGTTGGGCAAGTGAATGCCCGGGGCAACTTCGAATCCCGTGTCCGCAGGCTTGTAGAAGCGTTCCTTCCCGATCTCGTGGCCTTCCTCGAGTTGTTTCTTCTGGACGGATTTCTCTTCTGCTTCCGCGCGTTTCGTCGCTGCCAAGTCAACCAGAGATAGAGGAATCTCTTCCCACTCCGAGCGCTCCACGCTGTAATAGCGCACTCGATCCCCGTTCACTTCGTAGCTGGAAACAAGCTGATAGGTCCCGTCCTTCAGAAACAGTTTCTGGCTGGCCAAGGCCGGCTGCGCTTCCCAACCTACGCACACCAGTGCCGCCACTGTCATCAATACTCCGCGCAGGAGAGGTCTCATGGTGCGACCATCGTTCACTTAGATGCCTCGCCGCAACTGTACGTGACTCATTTGTTCTACTTCGTGTCGATTCGCAGTACGCTGTCATTCGGGTCGGGCGCCGTGGACGGCACGGTAATCAGCAAGCGATCTTTCTTTTGCTTGAAGCGGGTTTGGTGACCCGTGGCCAGCAGCGTGACTCGGGAAACGCGCGTCGCCAGAGCGGGCAACTCCAATTCGTGATTCGAGGGCCAGTCGAAGACGTGCAAGTAAATCGTCTTGCCCTTCGCGGTAGACTTTCCGAAGGTGAGGTCTTGCCACGGTCCGTACGTGGTCCCATAGATGGAGTCGCCGTTGACTTTCATCCACTGTCCCATCGCCTGCAGCCGTTCAACGAATTCAGGCTGAATTGTACCCTCCGGCGTAGGGCCGACATCCAGGAGGAAATTCCCGCCCTTGCTCGAAACGTTCGCCAGATCCTGGATGAGCACTTTCACGGACTTGAAGTGCTGATCATTTTTGTTGTATGCCCAGGTGTCGTTGATGGTCATGCAGGTTTCCCAAAGCTGAAAATCTTCCGGCGGAGGGAGCGTGACTGGCGCTGCAAGCTGAGCGAAGGGCGGCCCATTAAATGCCTTCGGTTTGGTTGGAACCCGGTCCGGAATCTGCTGCTCGGGAGTCTCGAAATCCCCCTCCACCCCGATCCGGTCGTTGGTCAGCGCGGCAGGCTGTAATTCATGAATCAGGTTGATGAATCGCTGGCCGTTGTACTTCTGCTCACGATCCAGCCCATCGAACCAGACGAGCGCCACGGGGCCATAGTTGGTCAGCAGTTCCCGGAGTTGACCCTCCATGTAATCAAGGTAGGAACTCCACTCCCGACGCCTCGGATCGCCGTGCCAACTGTCCTTGACAAGCTTGGTGGTGTCCCTATAGCCGGGGTGGTGCATGTCGGGCGGGGAATAATAAAAGCCCAGGGGCATGCCGGCATCGTGCGCGGCTTTGGCCAGCATGGCGATCACGTCTTTGCCGTAAGGAGTGTTGGTAATCTTGTAATCGGTCAGCTTCGAGTCGAACATGCAAAAGCCATCGTGATGCTTGGTTGTAATCACCATGTACCGTTGCCCGGCCTGCTTGGCCAACTCGACCCATGCCGCGGGGTCGTATTGGATGGGACTGAATTTCTTGTACAGCGAGACGTACTCAGGTTCGGTGATGTTCCATTTGGCCTCGGGTCTCATGATGGGCCATGAAGCCTCCACGCTGGCCAACGAGTACGGGCCCCAATGGATGAACATCCCGAATTTTGCTTCCCGGTACCAGGCCGTCCTCGCGTCCTCAGATGCCTGTGCACCCTGGGGCGGGGCTGCGCCCTCCGCCCCACGCGCTCCGGATATACCAATCGACATAGCACCTGCCGTCAGCGCGAAAAGAAAAATGAGACCGCTCAAGTAATCCTTATGCATAGCATTTCCTCTCTGGGGTGCCTGAAAGCCCACCCCGCGTGAACACAGCAGGAGACTGATCGCCACAGTCTCTCGAAATTCAGGTCATTCCCGCGAAACTTGTCCTCCGCGAAAGCGGGGGAGCGGGAATCCATTGCATTCGGATCCGACAATGGACCCCCGCTTTGGCGGGGATGACGAAGCATGTGATCTTCATTCCTTTTGGGTGGGTCGAAGACCCACGACCGCTCGGAATGACCTCGCGGCGAGAGCCCCATGCGAATCACGGCTCGGGCCTACTTCCCTTTCAAGAACTCCCGGATCTTTTCGAAATCTTCGCGCAGGATTTTCTCCTCGCGGGGGTTGCGCAGAACGTAGGCAGGGTGAACGGTGGCGAGGGCTTTGGATTTTGCGAAATCGTAGAACTGGCCATGTATTCTGGTGATGCCTTCCTTAATTCCCAAAACCGTCTTGACCGCCGGCGCGCCGAGGCAACAGATCAAACGCGGCTGAATGGTCTCGAGCTGCCGGAAAAGAAAGGGTGAACAAATTTCGATTTCGTCTTTCTCCGGTGTGCGATTTCCGGGAGGCCGGCACTTGACGATGTTGCAAATGTAAACCTCTGCGCGTTTCATTCCAATCGCTTGGATCATGCGATTCAGAAGCTGTCCGGCGCGCCCCACAAACGGCAGGCCCTGCTCGTCTTCGTCGGCTCCCGGTCCCTCACCCACGAACACTAGTTCGGCGTGCGGGTTCCCTTCCCCGAAAACTATGTTCTTGCGGCCGCGGGCGAGCTTGCAACGCTGGCAATCCCCCAAGTCAGCGCGGATCTCGTCGAGCGTTTCGGGGCCCGTTGGCTTTGGCACCGGTGTTTCGAACAGGCTGAAGGAGGCCACGGGTGGCCTGATGGGTGCGGCCGCGACTGCGGTCCGGGGAACCTGGACTGGTGGCACCGGCGGGGCGGAAGTAACGGGCCGCGCGCTTTCGGGCGAAACGGCGGTTCGAGCCGGACGCGCATCGACACGCGCCTCTACCGAGGGCCGCTCGCTTACAGCCGCCAGTGGGGCGGCGGGACGCGGCTTGGACTCCGCACCGGCAAGAGTGCCGGTGCGACGGCGATAGAAGTCCTCAATGCCCAACTCGCGGTAAAACTCCAGCCAGTTGGTAAGGGCTTGCCGGATGCTTTCATCCATGAGATACACCTTGACCGGACCCCCTCACCCGGCCCGCCCCGCCTGATGAAAACGGCGGCTGCGGGCCAGCCTCTCCCCCAAGGGGGAGAGGGCTTGAAATCTCCAGGCCTTCCCGATTGGAATGGACCGCCCTGCCTACTGCCTTCTGCTTTCTGCCTTCTGCTTTCTCTCTTCTGACTCCTGATTCCTGACTCCTGCCTCCTGCCTGATGGCCACAACCTCATCGAGAATTCGCTGCGCCACGTCCAGCTTGCTCATTTTCTCGAGAGGCTTGGTGTGACCGTCGGGGAAAACCAGGGTGACGATATTGGTGTCGACATCAAAGCCCGCGCCGGGCTGGGAAAGGTCATTGGCCACGATAAAGTCGAGGCGTTTTTCGCGCAGTTTGGCGGCGGCGTTAACGAGCAGGTTTTCAGTCTCCGCCGCGAACCCCACTACCACTTGTCCTGGCCCGCGCCGGAAAGCCAGCATGGCCAGGATATCCGGCGTGGGCTCGAGGATCAGCGTGGGAATCCCACCCTGCTTCTTGATCTTTTGGGGCTGAACGTCCGCCGGGCGGAAATCCGCCACTGCGGCTGCCATCAAAGTCACCGTGGCCTGCTCGAAATGACGCAAGACCGCCTGGGCCATCTGCTCGGCCGTGCGGACGCGCTCCACTTGCACGCCTGCTGGAGGATCGAGGTGAGTAGGCCCGGTGACGAGGATCACTCGTGCCCCGCGGCGCGAGGCCGCTTCCGCCAGCGCATATCCCATCTTCCCGGAAGACCGGTTGCTGAGGTAGCGCACCTCGTCCCAGGGTTCTTGGGTGGGCCCGGCCGTGACCAGCAGGTACTCCCCGTCTAAATCGTTCCCTACCCCGAGGGCCGCAAGCACGGCTTGAGCAATGCTCTCCACGGAGGTCAAACGGCCCGCGCCGGTCATACCACATGCGAGATAGCCCTCATCAGGCGGCAGGACCTTCACGCCCCGCTCGCGCAGAATTGCCACGTTCTTCTGCGTGGCGGGATTCTCCCACATGTTCACATTCATAGCCGGGGCCGCGATCAGGGGGGCCTTGGTGGCGAGGCACAGGGTGGTCAGGAAATCGTCGGCAATGCCGTAGGCCATCTTCGCGAGCACGTTCGCGGTGGCGGGAACGATCACCAGGGCATCAATCGACTGCGCCACAGCGATATGCTCGATGGCGCTTTCGACATTTGCTGCGCCTTGCGGCCCGCCCCCAAACATCTCGGTTATGACTTTTCTGCCAGACAGAGCTGCAAAGGAAAGCGGAGCGACGAACTCGCAGGCGTTCCGGGTCATTACGACCTGGACTTCCACGCCCCGCTCTTTCAGCACGCGCAGCAGTTCTGCGGCTTTGTAGGCGGCGATGCCGCCCGAAATCCCTAAGGCAACCCGCATAGATCGAGACCTGAATTCCCATGGACTCAACCGAGAACCTGGTTTTTCGAGCCGACCGTTCCTAGTCCCCAGTGCTCGGTCCCTAGCCCCTAGTCCCCAGTCCCTAGCCCCTATTTCTTTGGTCTCTTGTTCTTGTCATTCTCGCCGGCGGCAGGAGTGAGCAATTCAAAAGGCACCAGGCCCGCCGTCACTTCTTGTTGAGCTATCCTCGTCAACCGCTTTTCGCTGCTCTGAATAAGCGGGCGCGCGCCGGCCTGAAGCTGGCGGGCGCGTTTGGCAGCGACCAGAATATAGCGAAACTTACTATCGATCTTCTGAGGCAAATCCATCCGATTCATCCTCCAAATGTCCTGCAAATCTCTTGAGCGCGCTCCGCCTGGATTTCGCGCCGCAGTCGGCCGGCCTGGACAATCGCTCCGAGAGCCTGCGTGGCCCTCGGGATGCGGTCGTTTACGACCAGATAATCATATTCAGGCCAATGGGAAATTTCCTGGCGAGCGGCCGCCAACCGTCGTTCCACATCCTGGGGCGAATCCGAATGCCGGGCCGTCAGGCGCCGTTTCAACTCCTTGAAGGACGGAGGCAATACAAATACACTGAGCGCCTCCGGCAAACGCTTCCGGACTTGCTGATGCCCCTGAACATCGATATCGAGCAAAACATCGCGTCCGTCCGCCAAAATCCTCTCGAGCTGCGCCTTCGAGGTGCCGTAAAGGTGACCAAAAACCTCGGCCCATTCGATAAACTCGTCCGCAGCGATCATCCTTTCGAAGCGCCGGCGGGTCACGAAAAAGTAGTCTCGCCCCTCTTTCTCACCTTCGCGCCGCGGCCGTGTCGTATGTGAAACAGAAAAAGCCAGGTCGGGCAGGGAGGCAATCAGCCGTCTTACCAGAGTTGATTTCCCGGCACCCGACGGCGCCGAGATAACCAGAAGGCTGCCTCGCCCGCGGAAAGAAGAGCTGGCGTCTCGAGTCAGAAGTTCCTTGCGAGAACGGGCCTTATGCGAACGGCCTTCTTCGAGCCCCGTCAGGGGCGAAAGATTGTAGCCCAGGGCGTCAGCCCTGGGTCCGACGGCCTTCACCCCGCCTTCGGCACCCCTCTCCCGCTTGAGCGGGAGAGGGGACGGGGGTGAGAGAGCATTCGTTGACCCACGGCTCACGCCGTGGGCTAAATTCTTCCGCCCGCTCCGCGGGCTCACACTCTTAACGAACTTCTGAGTCGGGACACCAGCAACGTTCTTTTCCATCACTCAATATTCTGAGCCTGCTCGCGCAACTTCTCGATTTCGCTCTTCATCTCAATCGCCAAGCGAGCGACTTCGAGGCCGACTTCCGGCAAATCCGTAGTCTTCGACAGAAGCGTGTTCGCTTCCCGGTTCATCTCTTGCAACAGGAAATCGAGCTTCTTACCCACTTCGGGACTCTGCGCGAGGAGCTGCTTGACTTGGGTAACGTGGCTTCGGAAGCGTGTCAACTCCTCGGTGGTATCCGAGCGGGAGGCAAGATACGCAACCTCGGCTGCCAGCCGCGCCCCGTCCAGTTCGGTGCTCCCCATCAAATCCCGCAGACGGCTTTCCAGACGATGCTGGTAGAGCTTGGGAAGGCGATCTGCCATTCTGGCCACTTCGTCGGTCAGCTCTTCAAGCCGGGCCAAGCGACCCTTGAGATCTCGCCCCAAATCTTCGCCTTCGCGACCGCGCATCTCGTTCAGGCTCAGCAAAGCTTCCGTCGCCACACGCTCCAGGAGGACGTGGACGCGCTCCAGGTCTTCCGTGGAAAGCTCGCCGTTGCCCGCCGTAGCCAAGCCGGGAACCCGCAGCAGAGCCACCAAATCCGGCTCGGAACTACAACCAAATTCTTCGCGCAGCGTCTGAAAAGCAGCCGCGTAAGCAGACAAGAGCTTGCGATCCACCACCAATCCGGCATTGCCGGGCTGATCGAAACTGACGGTCACCTCCACATGGCCCCGTGTAACGTGATTCTTGATCAGGCGCCTCAGCAGGGGATCCATGGACTCCAGCACTGAAGGGAAGCGAAGCTGCACGTCCAGAAAGCGGTGGTTGGTGCCACGGATGCTCACCGCGATCGAGTAGCCCCCCTCCTCAGCTTGAACTTTACTGTAACCCGTCATGCTTCGAATCATATCGTCTCGTCCATGTTCCGGCAGCGATTCCACGTAGGGGGGATCGCCCCATGGCGGCGAGTGGCAGCCTCGATATCAGGTTGACTCACCGCTGATCCTGCTATGTTAAGGGCGGCGAAGCATCGCCGCAATTGTTATATGTCGTTGGGACGAAGGGAACTGCGGAGATCCTTCGCCCCGCTCCCTCGAAAGCCACGTCATCCCCGCGTAAGCGGGAATCCATTGCTACCTGAACTGACGATGGACCCCCGCTTCCGCGGGGGTGACGAATGCAGACTTTTGATTCTGTGGGTCGGCCACCGGCCCATCACTACGGGCAATCACACTGCTAGATTCTTTCACACGTTCTCTTCCCTGCGCAAGGGCTGACTACGGCTCAGCATCCACAAACTGTAACTCGTGCAGCTTCTGGTAGATCCCGCCACGGCTGATCAAGTCCTCGTGGCTCCCGATCTCCGTGATGCTGCCATGGTCGAGGACAATAATCCGTTCCGCGCGCCGCACGGTCGAAAGGCGATGAGCAATCACCAAGACGGTGCGGCCCCTCATCAGGTTAGCCAGAGCCCTTTGAACCAGGAGTTCCGATTCCGTGTCGAGTTCCGAGGTGGCTTCGTCCAAAATGAGTATAGGCGGATTCTTGAGGAGCGCCCGAGCGATAGCGATGCGCTGCCGCTGCCCCCCGGAGAGGCGCTGGCCGCGCTCTCCGATCATCGTCTGGTAACCCTCGGGCATCTCGAGGATGAAGTCTTCCGCCAAAGCCGCACGGGAGGCCTCACGCGCGGCCTCCTCGCTGGCCAGTTGGCTCCCGTAACAAATGTTATTGTAAACGGTATCGTTGAATAGAATGGTCTCCTGCGTCACGATGCCGATTTGCGCCCGAATCGAGTCGAGCTTCAGCCCCCGCACATCGTGGCCGTCAATCAGGATCCGGCCCCGCGTCACATCGAAAAACCTGGAAATGAGACTGGCCAAAGTGGTCTTACCGGCGCCACTCGAGCCCACGATGGCCACAACCTCTCCCTTGCGGATTCGCAAGTCGATGTTGCGCAGCAGCGGCAAGCCCTCTTCGTAATCGAAATCCACGTTCTGAAACTCAATCTGGCGCGCGAAAGGCGGCAGCGACGTGGCCCCCGGCTCATCGTGGATGTCCGGGTGGAGGTCGAGATAGTGGAAGACCTGCTCGGAGGCGCCCACGGCCTGCGCGGCGGCGTTATGAACGCCGGTAAGCCGCTTGATGGGCTCGTAAGTCTTGATCAAGGCATAGAGAAAGGCCACAAAGCCGCCCGTGGTCTGGGCGTGGTGCATGATCTCATTGCGCGCATAAAGCAGAAGACCGGCAATCGTGATGGCGCCCAGGACTTCCATGATCGGCGAGGTTGCCGCCTGGGCCCGCACCCAGCGCAAGCTGACCCGCAGCAACCGTCGCGTGGCGGCCTTGAATTTCTCCACCTCCGAAAGCTCCATGCCAAAGGCTTTGACGATGCGAATGCCGGAGAAGGTCTCCTGGAGCACGTTGTTCAATTCCGCCATCTTATCCTGGCTGGAGCGGCTCGAAATCCGAATGTATCGCCCAATGTTATGAGAAGGCAGCACAACCAGGGGCACCAGGATCAGCGAGCCTAAGGCCAGCTTCCAATCAACATAGAACAGAACTCCCAGCAACCCCACGAGCGTAAAGCTCTGCTTCAGGAAATCCGCCGCGGTTTGCGAAACCGCAAACTGGATTCTCTCAATATCGCTGGTGACCGCAGACATCAAACGGCCCGTGGAGGTCCTTGTGAAGAAAGCCATCGACTGCTGGATGATCTTTGAATAGAGCAGATTGCGGAGGTCCCTCACCACAGAATGGCCGATGAAATTAATGAAATAAGTTGCCAGGAACTCGGCCACCCCTTTGACCAAAGTTACTGAAACAATCGCGATAGCCACAATAGTCCAGGCATTATGAATCCAAGCCGGGAAGAAGCTCTGAAGGTAGATCGGCCGGCCTCCGAAAGGCCACTGAAACAAGACAATCTTGCCCGCATCCGTGCCGGGAGCAAGCACACGGTCAAAAACCGGTTTAATAAGTAACGCCGTCAGCGCCTCGCAAGCCCCTACCAAGGCCATCAACAGGAATGCGCCCAGGAAGCGGAAGGAGTACGGCTTCAGAAAGGCGAGTAAGCGTTGGACTTGGGTCTTCACGTCAAAAGCCCTCGTTCGACCAAGCCCGTAGTATACCCATCACGCAAGAGTTTAACCTCCCAGCGCAAACGAGTCAACCTAAAAGGCTAAATAGGAGTGCCCAAGTTTCGGCGTAGCCCTGGCCTCTAGTCTAGCATCTGCCGACCCTTCGCTGAGCTCAGGGTAGGCTCTAAAGGTCGGCGCTAGGTTCAAATAAGGAAACCTTCGGATAAAACGCGCTTTTTCGCTTGACAAGCCCAGGTCTGTTCAGTAGCCTATTACAGTGGTCATGATGTGGACAGATTGTCGTAGGCGGGTGGCCGGATCAACCAGCGGCAAAACAATACAGCGTAGCCCGAGCAATCGGGGAAAACAGGGAATTACAAAAAATGAAAAATAGTGGGAACGAAGCTAAGAAGTGCTTGAAAACAAAGGATATCACTTTTTTCGATGCTGCAAATTACGTGTGTTTTGCGCGTAAATCAGCAGCAATCTGACCCCAAAACGAGCAAAAAACGCCACATTTTGCGAAAACGAACCGAAGCTCCTGGAGGAACGGCGAGGTTTGAAAAGGACATATTGTCGGCTAGCAGAGGCGGTGCGTGAACCGTCTCTACACGGGTCTCGGGCCAGACCGAACGGTGCGCTGCTTTGGGCTTGAATCGGCTGGGGGGCCGGCGTATTCTGAGGTACCGAGCCGGGGGGCTGGCCCTTGTCTCGGCCTTGTCATTCCGGCTTATTTCCATCCCGCGCTGCCGGTAATTCGAAAACGATCAAGAGGCGCCTCAGAGCGGAGGCCATCGTCATGCGACGCACCATTGCTCTTTCTGCGAGCGTGATTCTCGTTCTGTATCTCGTTTGCAATACTGGTTTGCGAGCGCAACAGTTTCGGGGGAGCTTCACGGGAACTGTCAGCGACGAGTGAATGGGCCGTTTGGTCCAGCTATCGCAGAGAAGTTATAATGGAGGATTAGCGTCCACTCTCGAGGAGGCACGTTGATGCACCTTGCTGAATTCAGAAATGAACCGCTGCGTGACTTTAAGGGGAACCCGGACCACGAGCTGCGGATGAAAGCTGCCCTGGCAGAAGTCGGGGAGCAGTTGGGCCGGGAATGCGATCTGGTGATCAACGGAGAGAGGATCAAGACTCAGGATAAGTTCCCCTCAACCAACCCGAGCCAAAAAGATCAGACGGTCGGGGTGGTCTCGAAAGCTGATGCCGGCCTGGCGGAGCGCGCCGTGCGCGCCGCGGATGATGCGTTCAAAACCTGGAGCCGCACACCAGTAGAGCGGCGGGCAGAACTGGCGCTCGAAACCGCCCGGATCATCCGTGAGCGCAAGTATCATTACATGGCTTGGATGTGTTACGAGGTCGGCAAAACCTGGGCGGAGGCCGACGCGGACGTGACTGAGGCCATCGACTTTGCAGAGTTCTACGCCCGCGAAATCCTCCGGCTCGATCCGCCGCAACCCCTCACTTCGGTTCACGGCGAAAGGAATTTCCTGAAGTACCTTCCGCTGGGCCTGGGGGTCGTAATCCCGCCCTGGAACTTCCCTCTCGCCATCACTACGGGGATGACGCTGGCCTCTGTTGTGGCGGGAAACGCTGTGGTCATGAAGCCTTCGAGCGACGCGCCGGTGATCGCATACAAGCTGTTCGAGGCCTTGGAGGAGGCGGGAATGCCGCCAGGAGTGGTGAATTATCTCCCTGGACCCGGCGGCGCGGTCGGAGACTTGCTCGTGAGGCATCCACGCACGCGCTTTGTGGCGTTTACGGGTTCGAAGGAAGTGGGCCTTCAGGTCAACAACGTTGCGGCAAAAACAGCCCCAGGGCAGATTTGGGTGAAGCGCGTAATTGCAGAAATGGGCGGCAAGAACTCCATCGTGGTAGATAGCGAGACAGATCTGGAAGCGGCAGTGGAAGGCGTCACCGTCTCTGCCTTCGGATACCAGGGGCAGAAATGCTCGGCGTGCTCGCGCGCCATCGTGGTCGAGTCGGTTTATGAGGCCTTCCTCGAGAAACTCGAGCGGCGCGTCGCGCAAATCAAAGTCGGCCCGGCCACGCGTCCCGATAGCTACATGGGTCCAGTGATCAACGCCCGCGCAAAACACTCCATTATGGAATACATCGCCATCGGAAAGAAGGAGGGCCGACTCATTGTGGGGGGCGGGGAAGATCACGGGCCAGGCTACTTCATTCAGCCCACGGTAATTGCCGACGTCGCGCCGAAAGCGCGCATTGCACAGGAGGAAATCTTCGGCCCGGTGCTGGCCGTCCTCAAGGCCAAGAATTTCGAAGAAGCCCTCGAAATCGCCAACAACACCGAGTACGGCCTGACCGGCGCCGTCTACACCAAGAACCGCCAGAAACTGGAGAAAGCAGCCGAGGAGTTCTTCGTCGGCAACCTCTACTTCAACCGGAAATGCACCGGAGCCCTGGTCGGCGGCCACCCCTTCGGCGGCTTTAACATGTCCGGCACCGATTCCAAAGCCGGCGGCCGCGACTACCTGCTACTCTTCACCCAGGCCAAAGTGGTGTCCGAAAAACTCGCGGCGTAGTGGCGGCGTGCGTTGGGGTTCTCACGGAGGCTGGATGGAATCGAAAGAGATCTTCCTGCGAATCTGGGAGCGGGAATTTCAGACTACGGTGAGGGTCTTCAAGGCGTTTTCGGCGGATCAACTCGAGTTCAAGGCGCACGAGCGGTCGCGGTCGGTGCGCGACCTGGCCTGGCAATGTGTGACTGATGAGGGCGTGATCGCAAGGACCGAAACCCAGAATGACCTCAGGAACATTCCTCTAAGCGTACCGCCACCCGGAACGATGGAGGAGATTGTTGCTGCTTACGAGACCGCGCACGCCAAGGCGGTAGCGAAAGTGAGCCAGTTCTCGGAGGAGGAATTCAACCGGATTGTTTCATGCATCCTGCCGGGAGGAGAATGGAAGATGTCTCAGCCCGAAGCCTTCTGGGGAAACCTGATGGATGAAGTACATCACCGCGGGCAGCTTACCGTTTATTTGCGCCTGGCCGGCGGGAAGGTGCCCTCCATTTACGGGCCTTCGGGGGATGAGGCGCCGCCGGGATTCGCCGGGGCGTGAGCGAGAGCCAGCGGCACTCTAATTTGGCGCGGACGCGACCCCTCACCCGTCACGCTCCGACTGATGAAAACGCCGGAGCGCGACACCCTCTCCCCAAGGAGAGGGCTATTCACTCGAGGTTGGCATTCGTCACCTTTGGTTACTTCCCCACATTCGCCGGGTCGAAATCGTTTTCGAGGGCGGCGATTTTGGAGAGCCAGGACTTGTACTGAGCTAGTGAAAAGGGCGGCATTCCCTGCAGATAGTGATTGACGAAGCGTTGGCCGTTGGCGGTCCACTCGAGCAGGAAAAGTCGCTTGCCGGAATGAAACACCGGGATGGTGCCCACTTCGAGGTTTTCATTCGCCTTCACCGCGTAGTTTCCTTCCAGCAAGGTCTCTCCCGAGTCCGCGTCCCAAATGCGGTAGTGGCCGTGGGCGTCTTCCCTTGAATCATTTCCGACCACCACGCGGACGCGCCAGTCCTGGGGCTCATCCACCATGAGGCAGACGGGTTGCTGCACGCGGCGAATGTAGTGGTAGGCGAGCTTTTTGTTGAAGTAGTAATCCACGATGGCGTCCGAGAATTGTGGCCAGCCATCCATGACGTTCCACCAGATCAGGCCGGTGCTGCGCCACTTTTTCAGCCGAGTCATCTCGATGAAGAACTTTTTCGCCTCGGCCTGGGAAACCTGCGAAGCCAGAATGAAGTCCTGGATGTTGTCCGGAATTTCGCCGAATAGTTCCTTCACCTGGTTGGCCATCAGGTTGATGCGGTAGGGATTCCCCGACATATCGGTGGAGTGAAAGATCCATTGGGGATTGTCTTTCCAGGGCCATACGTGGCCGGCGTCCACGAAGCGCTGGATCGATGAAAGGCCGGGGCAGCCGTGGTAGCCGATCTCGCTCACGAAGTGCGCGGTGTGCTGGGTGTAATAGGTGCTCTTGAAGTAATCGCGCGGGCCCCACAAATGGTCTTCGGGCATGAGCTCTGTTTTCTTCGTGGCGACAACCTCCGGAGCCATGTAGGGAGAGCTCGGAAGATAAGGCCGGTAAGGATCGCACTGGAAAACCACTTGCGGCAAGACTTCGCGCGTGATCTTGTTGTGGGCGGGATCGAGGCCTGAGAAGTAGTAAGACTGGTCCACCTCGTTGTCGCCGGACCATAGGGCGAGAGAGGGATGGTTGCGCAGCTTTCGAACCACCGAGGTCGCTTCCTGCCTCATGACTTCGAGGAATTCGGGCGTCTGCGGATAGATTGCGCAGGCCATTGAGAAGTCCTGCCACACCATGATTCCGTTGCGGTCGCAAATTTCAAAGAAAGCGTCGTCTTCGTAGACGTTGCCGCCCCAGCTTCGGAGCATGTTGCAGCCGAGGTCGATGAAGAGCGCGAGAATCTTCTCGTAGCGACCGGCGTCGCGGCTATGAAATGCGTCCGCGGGCACCCAATTCGAGCCCTTTACCAGGATGGGCACGCCGTTGACCTTGAAAAGGAACTGGCCGGGCTTCTCGATGCTAGTGGTCTCGGTGCGAATCAACTCGATTTTGCGGATTCCCACCCGGTCCTCACGCGACGCCAGCAGCTTATCGCCCTCGAAGAGTTGGGTCGTCACCTCGTAAAGATTGGGATCGCCGTAGCCCCTGGGCCACCAGAGCAGGGGATCGTGGACTCGGATTTCAAACCTTCCTGCGCTGAATTCCAGCTTGTGAATCTGCGTGAAGGAAGATTCTCCGCAGCGGCCCTCGACGCGCAGCCGCAGTTGGGGAAGCAGCGCCAGGTCCGTAGAGAGTTCGTAGGAGACCGACAGTGTCGCCTCACCCGGATCAACCGACAGCGTAGTGAAATACATGTCCTCGATTTCGTGGCGGGCGTGAACGATAAGTTCCACCGGGCGCCAGATGCCGGCGGAGACGGCCCGCGGCATGATGTCCCATCCGTAAGCGTGTGCAGGCTTCCTGATCCAAATCGCCTCTTGGTTGGTGTTTCCCGCGCTGATGGTGTTTGCCGGATCGTAGCGCTTCGCGGCGGCCTCGATGATGGGTGACCGTAATCTTACGGTCAGGGTGTTGGGCCCAGCCAGGTTCAATTTTCCGGTCACGGCGAAACGCTGCTCGATCAGGGCGTCGGCGGTCTCACCCAATTCCTTCCCGTTGAGCCAGTAGGTGGCAAGACAATCCACGCCGCGGAAGCGCAATTCCACCCGGCGCCCAGCAACTCCCGCCGGAGTCGGAAACTCGCGCTGATACCACCACTCATACAGCTCGTAGGGCTTCAGCTTGGCGAGGTTGCCAGCGAAAAACAGGTCGGGCGGTAATTCGCCCTTCGCCGACAGGTCGAGTTCAACGTTGCCGGGCACGGAGGCTTCGACCGAACTCAGGCCCTGCGTCCGCAGTTGGTCGGGACGGGTGATCTGATATTTGCCTTGGGGAAAATAGAAGAGCTTCCACTTGCCGTCGAGGCTTATGCGCGTCGCTTCCGATAGTAGTTGGCCGGCGGCCTTTTCCTGGACGCGCCCCTGAAGCCATGAGGTTGCTGCCACAAAACATAGGATCAAAGAAAATGGCTTAGTTTGAGTCATGCCTGCCGCCCTCCTCGTGGCGAAGTAGCACAGGCACTCTTGCCTGTGCCGTGACGGTCCGCCCGGTAGTATTGCGTGCGGAAATTGCGCTTACGTGTAGCGCCCCGACCTGTCGGGGCACCTGCCGACCCTTCGCTGCGCTCAGGGCAGGCTCTAAAGGTCAGTGCTACATCTTGCCGCACAGCCAAGAGTGGCTGTGCTACTGACCGAGAGCCTGCGCTGCCGCACAGGATTGAGAAGTTATACTACATTTCAGACTCGTAGAGCCGCCCCTTCGGCTGAACACTTTTTCTTTATGGCATCCTAAGGCTGAACGTGGTAGATTAGTCGCACCTCGAGGATTCGGAACGGCTACGTTTTGGCGAGAAGTTCCTCCGTGGAGGATGCGGGTTTTGTGCGAGGCTGAAAGCATGCTCGTTTGCCTCATGCAATGAACTTGCAGCGAGGCAAGCGATCCCGGCGCCGCGCTGCATCCGAATTGAGATTCTTCGTGCCCCTCCTTGGCTCCAGAAACCTGCCACGGAGCTTACAGAGCATCTCAGTGACATCGAGATTGAAATTCATACAGCCCCCTGGGGCTCAATGAATCCAGGAAGCGTTGCCGCGAATGAAAGTAGCCCGAGTTGACAGCTATGGGCAAGTGAGGGGAGGTCAATAGCATGAAGGTCCTGATGGTTTACCCCGAGTTCCCAGACACTTTCTGGAGCTTTAAGCACGCTCTGCCGTTCCAGGGGAAGCGCTCGGCCTACCCACCTCTTGGCCTGTTGACGGTCTCGTCGCTCCTTCCCGGCCGCTGGCAAAGGCGCCTCGTGGATATGAACGTCAGGCGGCTCAATGACTCCGACCTGGCTTGGGCCGACGTGGTTTTCTTCAGCGGCATGCTGGTGCAGGGGCCCTCGATGAAGGCGCAGATTGAGCGCTGCAAAGCTCGCGGGCTGCGCACCGTGGTGGGTGGCCCGATCGCCAGCGCGAAAGACAGCGCCATCGCGCAGGCGGACCACGTGGTAGAAGGAGAAGCGGAGGAGATCATCCCCGAGTTGGCGGCGGACCTCGAGGCCGGCGCGGCACGGGCGCATTACCTCAAACCGAATCTTCCCGACGTCACGCGTGTGCCTCTGCCCGATTTGCAGTTGGCCCAGTTGAGGCGCTACAGCTCGATGGCCGTGCAGTATTCGCGTGGGTGCCCGTTCACCTGCGAGTTTTGCGACATCATTGAGATTTACGGGCGGCGCCCGCGCACCAAAACCCCTGACCAGCTCTGCGCCGAACTCGAGCAGCTATACGTCGCAGGATGGCGCGGACCGGTATTCCTGGTGGACGATAACTTTATCGGCAACAAGAAGAACGTGAAGGTGCTGCTGCCGCAACTGGTGAAGTGGATGCGCGACCGCAAATTCCCCTTCTCGCTTTACACTGAGGCTTCGGTGAACCTGGCTGAAGATGAGGATTTGCTGCGCATGCTGCGCGAGGCTCACTTCACCCGTGTCTTCCTTGGAATCGAGACGCCGGTGGCCGAGAGCCTTAAAGAGACGACAAAATTTCAGAACCTGCGCAAAGATCTGCGCGAGAGCGTAAAACTGATCCAGTCTCACGGCATCGAGGTGATGGCAGGATTTATCGTGGGGTTCGACAACGATCCGGCGAACGTCTTCGAGCGGCAGATTCAATTCATTCGCGAGGCGGCTATCCCGCTTTCCATGGTCGGCTTGCTCACCGCCTTGCCCAACACTCAGTTGTGGCGCCGGCTCAAGACCGAGGGCCGGCTTTTGAAAGAGAGCCTCGGCAACAACACCCTCCTCGACCTGAACTTCATTCCCAAAATGGATAAACAGCAGCTCCTCGAGGGGTACCAGCGAATCCTGCGGACGATCTACAGCCCCAAGGAGTATTTCGAACGGGCTTCCGCCTTCCTCTCGCAACTCGGCGAGGCGGCCCGCACGCCGGTGGTGTTCTCCGACATCATGGCACTTGGCAGGTCGCTCTGGCGGCAGGGATTTGTCCACAATTACCGCAAGGAATATTGGAAATTCCTGGCGCAGACCCTGCGCCGGCATCGTCACCATTTCAGCAAGGCCATCACCCTCGCTATCATGGGCCACCACTTCTTCGAATTGACTGCGGCCGGGGAGAAAATAGACTGTGAGACGAGCGCGGCCGTCAGTTAATCGTCGATTGATGATTGGCGATTGGCGGCAGCGCACGCCGGCCTCAGGATGACATGCTCGGTTGATCTTTCCCATTCCCTCCGGGCCCAACTCGACTAGCTTACTTTTCAGAACGCAGAAAGATCTCCTGCACGCTCGGAAGAGCATGGCAAGGCCTGGCCTTGCTTACAGAATTGCTTGCACGCCTACCCGTGGCAGTACCAATTCACCGCCAAGTCTCTTATGATGGTTTGCTGGGAGGTCTGTTTGAAATATTGGCTTTCATTGGCTTGCTTCCTGCTCCTGGCAGGAACTTGTTCTGCCGTGTCTTCCGCCCCCGACACCTCGGACAGCGCGGCGATCAAGGACGCAGTGCGATGGATTCAGGCGACGCCCAGCGTTCGCGCCGAATACCGATACATCCTCACTTGCCGCCTCAGGCTGCTGATCTTCTGGATCAGCGGAGATGACCTGGGCGGAGGCTACATCAAGACCGGCCACGCGGCGGATGATCCGAGTTTGCGCATGATCCAGTTGCTTTTTGGCTCCGATCCCGCCAAAACTCCGCGGGCCATTAACCGTTGGGGCGCGGCCACAGAGGTCGACAAACTGGATGGCAGTAAGACCCCGGAGTCGAGCGCGTTTGTAGGCTTCATGAAGTCTTCGCAGGGCGAATCGGTGTCGGAGATGCAGCGCGAACTGTCCCACGAAAAGACCGGGGGAAAGCATCGCTTTGAAGCCATCATCAGCCGGGTGGACGGCGCCCGTGCCGTCTCCACCACAGTGCCTTTCTACAGCGACAAGGATTACGACATGAGCCAACTCGCGGACGCGCAGACCTTGGCCTTGGACCAATTGGGCGATAACCAGGCGCGGAAGTTCCGCCGTTTAGACGGGCCCGAGCGTGGCTCGTGCGATCGCCGTGGGGGATTCCTTTCCACAACCGAGGAACTACTGGAGCGATCCCTGACCGCAGAGAAGACGCCGCTCTCATTATGCTATGTGTACAACGCCCGGCCATACACACTAACGCTGCAACGGGTGATTCGAGTGCCCACCAAAGATGTCCAAATCACTCTGAAGGACCGGGGGCAGAAGTTCCACCCATCGTACCGAAACCTCCAGGAATCACAGTTCCAGATTCGCAACGGGGAGTCGGGCGCCAAAACCAACTTCAGTGTTTTGCTTGGTACCACTGGCGACTTGCGAGGAGTTCCAGTACAGATCAATTACCAACCGAACTGGTGGTTTCAGATTGTTCTGAATTTGAAACCGCAATCATGGGGCGAGGCGGGCAAGTGACGCCCTATGTCACCTATTTCATGCTGTCTTACAAATGGCGGAAGTAATTAATGGTCCGCTCCAGGCCTTCTTCCAGGCCGATGCGCGGCTCCCAGCCCAGAAGACGTCGAGCTCGAGAGATATCCGGCCGGCGGCACTTGGGATCGTCAACCGGCAAGGGATGGCGGACCATGCGGCTGGAACTTCCAGTAAGCCGGATGATCAGTGTGGCGACGTCAGCGATGCGAAGTTCCGTGGGATTTCCCAGGTTGACAGGCAGGTGAATTTCCTCAGCATCGGCAGGCGGGGCTTCAACTTCTGCGGGGTTGTGAAGGAGCAGCTTGAGAATGCCGTCCACAAGGTCACTGACGTAGCAAAAACTACGGGTCTGAGTTCCTTCCCCGTAAATCGTGAGGTCCTTGCCTTCGAGAGCCTGAACGATGAAATTTGAAATGACGCGCCCGTCGTGGGGCCGCATCCGAGGGCCGTAGGTATTGAAGATGCGGACGATACGCGTATCCAGTTGGTGATAGCGATGATACGCCAGAGTTATAGCCTCGGCGAAGCGTTTCGCTTCGTCATAAACCCCGCGAGGTCCCACCGGGTTTACGTGTCCCCAGTAGTCCTCCGCTTGCGGGCTCAGTTCCGGATCCCCATAGACTTCGGAGGTGCTGGCCAGAAGAAAACGGGCATCGCGGGCTTTGGCAAGCCCCAGGGCATTGTGCGTCCCCAGCGATCCCACCTTGAGCGTCTGAATGGGCAGGCGGAGGTAGTCTACGGGGCTTGCTGGAGAAGCGAAGTGAAGCACCGCATCGACGGCTCCTTCCACCTCGATCGTTTTGGTAACATCGTGGCGAACGAACCTGAAGCCGGGCCGACTCTTGAAGGCTTCGAGGTTTTCCAGGCGGCCGGTAATTAGGCTGTCCACACAGCAAACCTGGTGCCCTGCGGCAAGCAATTCCTCCGACAGATGACTTCCCAGGAACCCTGCCCCGCCGGTAATAACAATCCTCACGGAAATCCCTTCTTTCGAGCGGCGAGTTTACCTCGCCTAGTGGCGGCCTGAAGCCGCCTCTGCTTTTCTACCTCGCAGCAGGAACGTGTTTGCGCACCTGCGACCCACTGCCGACGTCCACATATTCAAATCCCTGCTCGGCCATGGCGGTTCGGGAAAACATGTTGCGGCCATCGAAGATCAAGGGCCGGGCCATGATCTGGCGAACCTTGTTCAAATCCAGGCGCAGGAATTCCTCCCACTCGGTCAGGGCAAGCACGGCGTCCGCACCTTGAGCCGCCGCGTATGCGTCCGGACAATACTCGATTTCAGGGATCTGGGCTTTTGCCTTCTCCATCGCCTGCGGATCGTAGGCCCGCACCACAGCCCCTTCCGCGAGCAATCGCCGGATGATTGCCAGCGCAGGGGCAGATCGCACATCGTCTGTGCAAGGCTTGAAAGCGAGCCCCCAAACTCCGATACGCTTGCCGCGAACCACCCAGAGCTCATTCTTGATTTTGCCGACGAACAGGTCGATGCGGTGCTGATTGATTCGCTCCACTTCGCGCAGCAG
>JBELAJ010000098.1:0-20064 GCA_049508935.1 Terriglobia bacterium
GCACGGCGCACCGTGCCGCGTTTGACGCGAGGCATGGGTTTGCTCCTTTCGATTTAGTTCAGGGCGGCAGATCCCGCGTGGCGAGATGAAGGCACCCAGCCGTTGGCCTTCCCGCTCCTGTGGGAACAGGGATTAGGGGTTAGGGGTTAGGGGTTTGTTCCCTAATCCCTAGTCCCTAGCCCCTAATCCCTAGCTGTAAGGCAACATGGCCCGAATGGCGGGAACATTGGCAGGGGAAACGATCGTGGATTGACCCAGTCTGCGCTTGCGCTTGCTGGCCTTCGAAGTCAGGATGTGACGCGCAAAGGCGTGGTGACGCTCCACCTTCCCAGTGCCCGTCAGCTTGAAGCGCTTTTGTGCGCCCTTGTGGGTTTTCAACTTCAGCTTGATCTTCTTAGGCTTGGGCAATTCTACCCTCCAATCGGTAGTATATCTTCAGCTATATTGTAGTGCGGGCCTTTACTGGCTGCGCCAATACTCCTCGGGCATGTCATTCCGCGGAGCCGAAGGCGACGAGGAATCTCGCCTTGGCTTTGAAAGCACGCCGAGCACGATTACTCGCTCCACTCGGAATGACTAGGTCAAGAGATCTCTTGCGGACCAGCCCCTACTGCGCAGGCTCTTCTCCTGCCGAAGGTGCGGGAGCGGGCTGTGCAGGCGTAGCGGTTACGGGGACCGCAGCCGGCTTGGGCTGAGGGCTCCGAACCGATGCCGGGGACGTCGTCCCCGCAGGCCGTGATGGCTGAGGCGCCGAGCTTTTGCCCGGCGGTTTCTTAGCGGAGATAATCGTAGAAAGGTTCGGCCCCTCAATCTTAGGCCGCGTCTCTACCATCCCCACCTCGCTCACCTCTTCAGCCAACTTCTCCATCATTTTGAATCCCATCTCCCGGCCGCGAAACATGATGGTGACTTTTACCTTCGCTCCCTCTTTCAGAAACTCGATCACCTTGTTCCGCTTGGTTTCAAAATCGTGAGCGGAGGTGCGGGGCCGCATCTTCACTTCCTTCAGCTCAATCGACTTCTGATGCTTGCGAGCCTCGTGCTGCCGCTTGCTGAGCTGGTAAAGGTACTTACCGTAATTGATAATGCGGCATACGGGCGGGTTTGCCGTGGGGGCAACTTCCACGAGGTCCAGGCCTTGGCCTCGCGCGAGTTTCAGAGCCTCATAGGGCGGCATGATTCCCAGTTGTCCGCCCTCTTCATTGATCACCCGGATTTCCCGGGCTCGAATTCTCTCATTTACTCTAACAAATCGGTCGGCGATAGGCATTTCCTCCCGGCCCCATTGGCCCCATAGGGGCGCTTGGCCTTGCGTCCCTACTCCCGAAATCTCCTGCGTTGGTCCAGACGGGGCGCATGGCCATGCGCCCCTAAATATCCTGAGGAGAGAAGACAGCTTACCATTTCGTGGCTCTGGTGTCGATAAGCTGCCGAAGCCAGCCAATAAAATCGTCCAGGGCTCGAGAGCCGGCATCCCCGGTATCCCGGCGCCGCACGGCGACAGCGCGGCTCTGCGCTTCACGATCGCCGACCACCAGCATAAAAGGCACCTTCTGAAGCTGCGCATCGCGAATGCGCGCGTTTAATTTCTCATTGCGGTCGTCCAGGTTGACGCGGACGTGGGCCCGTCGCAACGCCTCCTGAATTTCGCGCGCATAGGCCAAGTGCTTATCGCTGACGGGCAGCACCACAGTCTGCACCGGCGCCAGCCAAACAGGAAAGGCGCCCGCGTAGTGCTCGATCAGCACCCCGAAAAACCGCTCGATAGAACCTAGTAACGCCCGATGCACCATCACCGGCGTGTGCAGATGCCCGTCGGCCCCGACGTACTCTAATCCGAAGCGCCGTGGCAGGTTAAAGTCAAACTGCACGGTGGTAAGTTGCCACGGGCGGCCGATGGCATCGACCATCTTGATGTCGATCTTGGGCCCGTAGAAGACTGCCTCCCCGGGCATGTATTTGAACGGAATATCCATGCGCTTCAGCGTATTCATCAGCGCGCTTTCCGCCATATTCCACTCTTCTTCACTGCCCGCGTAGTGCTCAGGGTCCGCCGGATCGCGTGCCGACAGCTCCACCTGATATTGATCAAAGCCGAAAGTCTTGAGCACCAGGTGGGCAAACTCCACGCAAGCCTCGACCTCGGATTCCAGTTGGTCGCGCATGCAGAAAATATGCGCATCGTCCTGTGTGAACCCCCGCACACGCAGCAGCCCGTGAGTGACGCCGGAGCGTTCGTACCGATATACGGTGCCGAGTTCACCCAGGCGCATGGGCAGTTCGCGATAACTTCGCGCGCGCGACTTGTAAATCAGAATGTGACCGGGGCAGTTCATGGGCTTGAGCTGGTACTTGTCATTCTCAACGTCCATTACCCCAAACATGTTTTCGCGATAAAAGCCGGTGTGGCCGCTGATCTCCCACAGGTGCAGCCGCATGGCGTGCGGTGTGTAGACCAGATCGTACCCACGCGCCGTAAGCTCGTTGTAGAGCCACTCCTCAATTTCCCGGCGAATGATGCCGCCCTTGGGATGCCAGAAGACCAGCCCCGGTCCCGCGTCATCCTGAATACTGAATAGGTCCAGGTCTTTGCCCAGACGACGGTGATCTCGCTTTTTGGCCTCTTCCAAGTGTGCCAGGTACGCGCCGAGATCCTTCTGGGTGAAGAAGGCGGTCCCATAAATGCGCTGCATGGGATGCGAGGCCTCATCACCCTTCCAGTGCGCCCCAGCCACGCTCAGCAGCTTGACTGCCTTGATTCGCCCGGTGGAGGGAACGTGCGGCCCGCGGCAGAAATCGAGGAACTTGCCTGTGCGATAGGCGCTGAATACCGGGTCGGCCTTCTCTTCGATCAGCTCGCACTTCAAAAACTCGCCCATTTCCGCGAAGAGCTTCTTGCCCTCTTCCTTCGGAAAATGTACACGCTCGTTCGGAACGTCCGCCTTGATGATCTCGCGCATCCGTTCTTCAATCTTCTTGAGATCATCTTCCGTGAAGGGCTTCTCGCGATAGAAGTCGTAATAGAAACCGGCTTCCGTTGCAGGGCCGACGCCCGGGTGCGCGTCCGGGAAAAGGTCGGTGACAGCGGCGGCCAGCACGTGAGCCGTGGAATGGCGATAAATCTCCAGACCTTCGGGCGAGGACGGAGTGATGAACTGGATGGGAGCATTCTGTAGGATGGGGGTCGATAGGTCCACCAGTCGCCCGTCGAGCTTGGCAGCCAGTGCCTCCGCCGCCAGGCGTGGGCCGACGGACTTCGCCACCTCCAGCGCTGTTGTTCCTTGGGGGAACTCCTTCGCTGTCTTGTCAGGGAATTCGATTAGAACGTTAGCCATTCCTCACTTGCTTCCAAATCTAGCCAAAGTCTCATTCTAATATAGCAATTCACGCGGTGCAGGGTCAAACGACATGGCAAAAAACGGAACTTGGAAACTGGAAACTGGAAAATGGTGGACGACTCACATCGCGACTCACAGTTTCCATTTTCCAGTTTCCAATTTCCAGTATGTGTTAGCATGGCTGCATGCAGCCTGCGGATTTTTTCGCCGCATTCCGAAAAGGCCCGGCGGGCGGGGCATATTTCCTGCGCGGCCCTGACCGTTTTCTCCAGGAAGAATGCCGCAAAGCGGTGGTGAACTCGATTCCGGAAGAGGCGCGGCAATGGTGCCTGGCGGAAATTGAGTTTGAGCCGCAGCGTCTCCGGCACGATCTCGAGGCGGCCCAGCAGATGCCCATGCTGGGCGGGCACAACTTTCTGCTCTTCTCCGACCCGGAAGATTTCAAACACGCTGGCGAAGAGGACGCCGAGGCGTTGCGCGTTTACCTCGAGCATCCCTCGCCCTTCTCCACCGTGGTCTTCACGGCCTCGGAGCCGGATCGGCGGCGGAAGTTCATCCAGTTGCTGGAGAAGAAAGCGGAGTTGGTGGAGATGCGAGCGCTCAATCGCCGCCAAGCCGCCCTCTGGGCCAGCGACTTCCTGCATCAGGCGGGGGTCGAGATCGACGGGGAATGGGCGGAGGAAATCGCCGGCAAGTTTGAGATCAGCAACGATTCGCGCGCCGAGGCAAAGCCTTCCGGCGTGAACCTGCTCTGGATGCGCACGGAACTCGAGAAGCTGCTCACGGCCAATCCCGGCAAGAAGCGCCTGGAGGCAACTGACTTGGAGTTGATCGTCGCCTTCCGCGAAGAGCGCGAGATCGGAAAGCTTCTGCGCGCCATCGCCGAACGAAAGTGCGGCCCGGCGCTGGAATTTCTGCGCGAACTCCTGGCCAGCAAAGTCGCCGAGACCTTGATTGTCTGGTGCATCGGCGACCTGTTTCGCCAGACGCTCAGGGGAAGCGGGGCGCAGTACGGGGGGGGACGTGGAAGCTGGTCGCGTCCTGCCAATCCTTATTCCACATGGGAAATTGTGCCGCTCGTGCAGCGGAATTATCCGCGCGAGGAAGTGCAGCAGGCGCTGCGGGCCGTCCGCCGCACCGATCTGGGAATCAAATCCTCGTGGAAGGATTCAAGAATTCTGCTGGAGTTTCTGGTTTGGCAAGTGGTGGTCGGCAAGGAGAGCGCTACCATACCCGCAATTGGCGATGACCTTCCCGCGCCCAGCACTGAAGGGTAACCGTCCCGGCGTCTTTGTCATTCTGCGCCCGCCCGAAATCGATTCCCGCTCTCGGGGGAATGACTGTTTATGCGAGCGCGTTGACGGCGAGCGTCAACCGCGATTTGTAGGCCGCTGCCGTATTGGCGTGCAAGACGCCCTTGTGGATGGAATGGTCGATGAGCGCCAGCGTAGGCTTCAAAAGCG
The DNA here is from genome assembly GCA_049508935.1 of Terriglobia bacterium. GTDB lineage: Bacteria > Acidobacteriota > Terriglobia > UBA7540 > UBA7540 > CAVROP01. The sequence continues at coordinate 4,802 of JBELAJ010000098.1, forward strand.
CTTCCGCTGCGGCTTTATCCTTGGCTTTCAGCGCCGCCCGGAATTTCCGGATCTGATGACGCAGCTTGGTGAGGTGCGCTCGGTTCATCTCGGTTCGCTTTTGAGTTTGCTTGATGCGCTTTAATGCGGATTTGTGACTTGCCACAGAATCTCCTTTTGTACGAGATACTAACACTCAATTTAACAGACGCTCCCAGGAGCGTCAATGGGTGGCCATGGGCAATACCTTCTCTGAATCAAATCTCGAAATACTTATCGATGCGCGGCAGATTGCCTCACGCATCCGGGAGTTGGGCGAGCAGATCTCGAATGACTATCGCGGCCGCACGCCACACCTGGTGGGCGTACTGATGGGCGCCTGGGTATTCATGGCGGACCTCATCCGCAACCTCAGCGTCGAGGCGACTGTGGATTTCCTGGGGATCCAAAGCTATCTTGCCGGGACGACCTCATCCGGCGAAGTGAAAATCACCAAGGACCTTGATTTGAGCATCGCGGGCCGCGACGTTCTGGTGGTCGAGGATATACTCGACACGGGGCGCACTTATCGTTACTTGCAGAGCGTCCTCTCCGCCCATCATCCGAACAGCGTAAAGCTTGTCGCGCTGCTGGATAAAACCGCCCGGCGCGTGGTCCCCGTCGAGGCCGACTACGTGGGCTTCCCAATTCCTGATGTATTTGTGGTTGGCTACGGCCTGGATTACAACCAGCAATTCCGGCGCCTGCCGGAGGTGCGAATCCTCGGCGAAATCGGGAGATCGGGAGATCGGGTGATCGGGTGAACAAAAGGCGGAATGAGGCAGGTGGCAGGTGGTAGATGGTAGGTGGGGAAAACCCAACATACCACCTGCCACCTACCTTCTACCTTGTTGTTCACCCGATCACCCGATCTCCCGATCACCCGATTTCCCTAGGTTTTCGTCCGTTTGAAATGGAGGGTACGCACCAGGTCCTTGCCGTTCTCCCGCCACGTCCACTTTTCCGTGAAGTGGTCCTGATCGGCAACTTGGATCAGCAGGCGGCGCATGTGGCCGGCGTTGGGATTTGCCAGATTGGTGATGCCGGTAAGAGAGAACTCGAATTCCTTCTGGTCGCCGGCAACGGCAAGTGTTTCCATGCGAGGCTGATTGCCCGCCGCGCAGTAATGAGTCATTGCCAGCGCTTTTCCGTTCGGCGTGTAGAGAGTCACCATCTGATCATCTTCGGTGCTTTGAAATGTCTCTTCCAGCGCCGTCCCATTCGAGACCAGACGAATCGTGCTCGTCAGCGTTTTGCCTTGCGGGTTGGGAGCTTCCCAAGTGCCGACAAGGGTCTTCAGGCGATCGAAGCCGGACATGGGCTGCGCTTGCGACCGGGCGCGTCCGGCGAACCATCCAATTGAAACGACCCCCAATACGGACAGACAAATTGCCTTTCGCACTTTCAGCCTCCTTCAAAGAGCATTCTGACGTTGGCGAAGCGACGGCTTTCCGCCGCCCTCGGCTGCGGACCTTCGGGCGGGGTCACCCGCCACTCTAACGTTCGTCGGATGGAACGGAGAATCCAACGCTATAGCACTCCGGCCAAGGCGTCGAAGCAGCCCTTCCAACCCTCCTCAGTGCTCTTCGCCGCTTTTTCGGTCGGGAAGAACTCGTGCGTCAGAAGGACCTCAGTCGAGCCGCCTCGTTCCCAAAACTCTACGGTGACCTGGGTCTCGGATTCCAGAGGAGAAAGGGTCCCGTCCTTCTGCCTCTTTTGCCATCCCCAAGTGAACACGAGCTTCTGCGGTGGTGTCACATCGCGATAGACGCCTCGTCCTAAATAAACTTCGCCCGTGGCCGTATCGGTCACTTCCATAACGTAGCGCCCGCCGGTCTTTACCTCCAGTTCGAGGTATTTCACACGATGTGTCGGAACGTCGCGGCACATCCATTGCTCTAACACTGCGCGCTCGACCCATGCCTGGTAGACCCTCTCCCTGGGCGCCGTGAAGGTGCGCCGGACTTGGATCTGCATTTTGGAATCTTGTTCTGAAGTAGCCATGGTTCGTCCTCTTTGGTTGGAGATTCTTCGAGAAAACGTGCAAGGGCATCAAACTGCTTTTCCCAGAATTGGCGGTAGTGCTCGATCCATTCCGCCGCACCCTTCATCGGCTCAGCCACCAGGCTGCAGCGATGAACTCTTCCTTCCTTGCGCCTGGTGATGAGCTTTGCTCGTTCCAGTACGCGCAGGTGCTTGGTGACTCCGGGAAGGGAGATATCGAAGGGTGCGGCCAAGTCGCTGACGGAGGTGTCACCCAGCGCCAGGCGGGCCAGGATTCGGCGGCGGGTAGTATCGGCAAGCGCTGCAAAGGTGGCGTTGAGACGGGTCTCTGAATACTTAACCATCTGGTTTAGTATTTCGCAGGCCGAGTCCATTGTCAAGTCAATTCGCGCGCAAGAGTGTCCGCCGGGGTAAGCTAATTTGCCATGTCTATTGTGCTTCCTGCTCTCCGCCGCGCGCTCGACATCCTGCCCTCGCCGGAAGCCGACCGGCCGGGCCTGCTGCTCCGCGATCCCTTGCATATGGGAGAGAATATGAAGTGTATAAATAGTATTCTGATGATCGAAAATCGAGTTATCTTCGCTCACCGGCTGGGGAAAACGCCCTTCATAGCCCTCCCGGCGGGCGTGAAGGGTCCATCGCGAAAAATAACTAGATTCTGTTGACTCTCGTTGTGCTAATATGAACCGGCATTTTATCTATGAATGAGCAGCGACAAGGCAAACGTTATCCGTTAAGGCTACCCGCGGAAGTCCGCTGGACTTCCCGGGGCAAGAGTGCGGGGCCGATACAAGGCGAAATTGGGGACATCAGTTCGAGCGGGCTGCTCGTGGTGATCCCGAGACACCTGCCGCTCGGCACCACCATCAACGTCACTATCAACTTACCCGTCGATTTAACCAAGGTCCCCGTCAAACTTACCTGTCTGGGGCGTGTAGTTCGCAAGAGCCCCATGGGCAAGAATGAAGGGATCTCAGCTATCATTGAAGATTTCAGTCTCCAGCCCTCGCGACGAAAGGCCGCGAAGGCCTAGTCTCCCAGCGCCATGGCTAAGGGCACACGAGTTATCCGCTCCTCTCGGCCAACGAAACAAGCGCCCACACCCAAGAGAGTCCGGATACTTTTAGCGGACCGGGAAGAGGTCTTTCGCCTTGGAATAAGACAACTCTTCTCGCTCGAGGACGACCTGCGCGTGGTAGCGCAAGCGGCAACCAGCGAGCAGGCCATTAGCTTGGCAGAACGGTTCAAGCCGCACCTGTTGCTGGTTCAAGAAGAGATCGCCGCCGAACCACCCGGCAACTTCATGGACCAGCTACGGCGTGTCTCGCCGCTCAGCAAAGTGGTGATTACCGCTTCGGCCTTCGTGGGGGATGCGCCCTCTCGCCATTTGGAATCCGGGGCCGCCAATGTGATTGCGAGATCCGCAGCGCTTCCGCGCTTCGTGAAGTGCATCAGGGAATCGATGAGGAATAAGGTTTCGCCGGTTAAGGCGACGCCGGTCCCCACCGTCAAGCCCGTCGAATACTTACAGAAGCCTCTGGCGCGGCCCGTCGACACGCTCACGCTGCGCGAGAAACATGTGATCGCCTGCCTGATGCAAGGTTTCCCCAACCGTCTGATTTCAGAGCGGCTGGCCATCGCGGAACAGACGGTGAAGAACCACCTGCGCTCCGTCTTCGATAAGGTCGGCGTTTCAGACCGCTTGGAACTCGTGCTCTATGCCCTTCACCATAAGCTCGATCTGCCCCTCGTCGAAACGGCGCGCCCACAACTGCCCGAAACTGAATCCTGATTGTCCTGCGTCCGGTTGGAAAGGCCAGACGCTGTTTCATAACCTTCTGCACCCAATTGCAACGAAAACCATCGACGACGCGTGAAGCCGTGCTCCCCGGAGGGGCGCAAATTGAGGACGTTTCCGGGGGCGTTGCCCCCGGCTACTCAAGTTCAGCCCCTGCGGGGTTGAGCGCGGGACCGCGCAGAAGTACTCTTGTCGGCGAAGTGTCCGGCTGGGTTAGAGGTCAGGTCGCGCAGGTTTTCACGCCTGCGGGCGGGTGCTCTGAATTTGATAATCGTCGATAACCGCGCCGATGCCGAAGGGATAAGTTTCGGCTTCCCTTTGGTTGACTACGCGGGCCTGGCAGCGAAGCTTAAGCGGGACTTTGGTAATTTCGGCAGGTAAACTCACCGTCAAGACAATCCTGGTGTTCGGACGAAGCTGTGAGGGCAGCCGCATGAAAACTCCGTTGCCGCTCATAGTCGTAATCTTGCCTTGTATCCGGCGCACTTTGCCCGGGCGGGTTTTCCATTGCACCGTAACCGGAAACTCCACCGGAAATCTGATCCCCAAACGAAGGCAGTTCAAATTGACCTCCAACGACAACAATTCCGCTACTGCCGGCTTACATGCCGAACTGCGCAGGGCAGCCCGAGCCGGCGCGCAGCCGTCTGGCGACACGAGCCGGAGCCCCACTCGCCCTCCCGAGTCGGCGGAGAAACTCGTGGCCAGCGCTTTATAGGTAACGCTTTTTGCAATTCAACTCAAGACTACTAAAGTACCAGTCAACCCTAAGGACTGACCCTTAGGACCTCGTTTGTGTCCCGATTGGCCGCGTGGCGCCGAGCAGGGCAGATGTCGACCCTTCGCTACGCTCAGGGCAGGCTCTGAAGGACGGCTCTACACTCGAGGCACCGCACTCGCACTCGAAGCGCATGGCGAAGGAGGGCGAGCGAAGTTATAATGGTCCGAGAACTCGAACGCGCCCATGAGTGAATTCTCCACACCCTTGATGCGGCAGTACAGCGCGATTAAGGAGCGTCATCCCAACGCGCTCTTGCTGTTTCGTCTGGGAGATTTCTACGAACTCTTCTTCGAAGACGCCGTCGTGGCTTCGAAGGAACTGCAGATCACGCTGACCTCCCGCAACAAGGAGAAGGGCGTGGCGATCCCGATGTGCGGCGTTCCCTATCATGCCGCGGAGGGTTACATCGCCAAGCTCGTCCGCCGTGGTTTCCGGGTCGCCATCTGCGATCAGATGGAGGATCCGAGATTCGCCACGAAGCTCGTGAAGCGCGAAGTTACTCGCGTGGTGACCCCGGGAACGGCGATCGATTCTCAGATCCTCGAGCCGCGCGAGAATAATTATCTGGCGGCGCTGGCGGAGCGCGACGGCGGTGTGGGCGTGGCCTTCGTGGACCTCTCGACCGGTGATTTTCGCGCCACGGAGTTTTCGGGCCCCGAGGCCGCGTCCCGCTTACAGGAGGAACTGGAGCGCATGCGGCCCAGCGAGCTTCTGGTGGCCTCGCGCCCCACGAGCCCCGTGGACGCGCGTCCTGTTCCCCTCGCTTCCCTCACCCAAACGCCTCTTGAAGACTGGGTCTTCGCCGAGGAATATGGCGCCCGCCTCTTGCGAGATCATTTCCGTGTGGCGACGCTGGCCGGCTATGGTCTGGACGGCCATGCGCTGGCCGTGGCGGCCGCCGGGGCGGCACTTCACTATGTACGAGAGACGCAGCGCGGATCGCTGTCGCACCTGGACGGAATCCGCTTCTATCAACAACAGGACTCTCTGATCCTCGATCCGGCGACCATGCGCAATCTCGAGTTGGTCGAGCCTGCCTTCGGGGAATCGCGCGCCTCGACGCTCCTGGGGATCCTGGACGAGTGCGTCACCTCGCTCGGCGCGCGTAAATTGAAGGCATGGCTGCTTCGCCCCTCGCTTGACCGCGCCGAACTCGAGGCGCGCCTCGATGTGGTGGAGGAGTTGCTGAAATCCACCATCGAGCGCGAAGAGTTGCGGCGGGCGATGGGCGGCGTGCAGGACCTCGAGCGCCTGCTGAGCAAGGTGACGCTCGAGACCGCCCACGCCCGCGACCTGCTGGCGCTGAAGCAGTCGTTTCAGGCGCTCCCGCTGCTGCGCACTTATCTCAACCATTTCCAGTCGGCTCGCCTCAAGAAACTCTGGGAGAATCTGGACGAACTCGCGGACGTGCGGGACCTGCTCGAGAAAGCGATTCATCCCGAGCCTCCCGTGCTGCTCAGCGAGGGCGGATTGATCCGGCCGGGCTACAACGCGGAGCTCGACGAACTTCGCGGCCTGAGCCAGAACAGCAAACAGTTGCTGGCCCAGATCGAAGCCCGGGAACGCGAGCGCACCGGCATCGCCTCTTTGAAGGTCCGCTTCAACAGCATTTTCGGTTATTACATCGAGGTCTCGAAGTCGAATCTCCACCTTGCTCCCGCGGACTACGAACGCAAGCAGACGCTGGTGAATGCCGAAAGGTTCACCACGCCGGAGTTGAAAGAACTGGAAGCGAAGATCCTGGACGCGGAAGAAAAAAGCCGCACCCTGGAGCGAGACCTGTTCCTGGCCGCCCGGCGGCAGGTGGCGAACGAAGCCCGGCGCATTCGCCAGACGGCGGCGGTGCTGGCGGAACTGGATGTTCTGGCCTGCTTCGCCCACCTTGCCGCGGAGCGCCACTATCACCGCCCGGAGTTTTCCCCGGATGGCGAGTTGGTCATCGAGCGCGGGCGCCACCCCGTCGTCGAGCGCCTCAACGAGGAAGGCCAATCCGGCAAGTTCATTCCTAACGATCTCTACATGAACGCCGGCACGGACCTGATCCTGATCATTACGGGGCCGAACATGGGGGGAAAATCCACTTACCTTCGCCAGGCAGCGCTGATCGCCCTTGTGGCCCAGATGGGGAGCTTTGTGCCCGCGACACGCGCCCGGCTGCCGATTTTCGACCGCATCTTCACTCGCATCGGCGCCTCGGATAACCTGGCGAGAGGGCGCTCGACGTTTATGGTGGAGATGACCGAAGCCGCGACCATCCTGAACACCGCCACGCCGCGTAGCCTCGTCTTGTTGGACGAAGTGGGCCGGGGCACCGCCACCTTTGACGGCTTGGCGATTGCCTGGGCGGTGGTCGAACATCTACAAACCCACACTCGGGCCAAGACCCTTTTCGCCACCCACTATCACGAGCTGACCGAGTTGGGTGACCTTCTCCCCGGGGTGCGGAATTACCACGTCTCGGTGCGCGAATCGGGATCCAACATCGTTTTCCTGCGGAAGGTGGAACAGGGAAGCGCCGACAAGAGCTACGGCATCGAAGTCGCTCGCCTGGCCGGGCTGCCCAGCAAGGTTATCGCGCGGGCGCGGGAAATCCTCTCCCGCCACGAACAGACCGAGCACACCCTGAGCGAGCGCTTGACCGCCAAGCCGGACGGCGAGAAAACCGAGCCTGTGCAGCTCACCATTTTCACGCCGTTGAATGCGGACGTGGTGAACGCCATCGAAAGGGCCGACCTCGATAACCTGAAACCCATCGAGGCCTTGAATTTGCTGGCGGAACTCAAAAAGCAGATTCAGTCCTGATACGCATTGTGGCGCGGGCGTCCCGCCCGCGGTCGTGGGGACACCTTGCGCTCGTTTGGCGGGAGCGAGACGCGCCCGCGACTGCGGGCGAGACGCCCGCACCACATGAACCCAATTGCCCTCTCCCAGGAGAGAGGGTGGCCCGAGACGGCGCTCTCATCAGCCGTCGTGGGCCGGGTGAGGGGTCGATTGCACGAGAACGATCTCGGCCAGCTGTTGATGCTGACACTGCGCGAACTGCGCTGGAATTCCTCCCTCGAGCATACCCTGCGCCGTGTGCACCCGGGCGGTGTGCTTGTCGACGCGCCGCTTCCCAGCGCCGCCGAAAACGTCCGCGAGTTCCTGTCCAAGGCGGCCTGTTCGGTGCCAACCGTGCCTTTCCTTGCCGTCCGGGAAGAAGGCGGGCTAATGGATCCGTTGCAAGCCTTCCTGCCTCCTCTCCCCTCACCGCGTGCGGCGGCCGGAAAAGGGCTCGCGTGCGTCGAGCGCTTGGGTGAACTTGTGGGTTCTGCCCTGCACCTCCTCGGTTTCAACACCGATTTCGCCCCGGTGCTGGATTTGGCGTCGCCCGGCCTGAATCCGGGTACGGGCACGCCATGGCTAAGTACGGGCACGCCATGGCGTGCCCCTACGGAGACTCGCACGTTTAGCGCCGATCCTCAGCAGGTGGCGAAGTGTGGTGAGGCATTTCTGGAAGGGCTCGAAGCCCACAAGGTGCTGGCCTGCGGAAAACATTTTCCTGGCCTTGGCGGCGCGCGAGCCGCCGGCACCACCGAACCGCCACTGGTCTCCAAGCCCATGGCCGAGTTGTGGCGCGAGGACCTCATCCCTTACCGCGCCCTTTTGCCACGCCTTCCCGTCGTTCTGGTGAGCACCGCGGCTTATAAAGCCTACGACTTTGATTTGCCGCAATCCGCCGGGCTGTCCTCAAAGGTTGTGGAGGGCTTGCTCCGCGTCAAGCTGGGCTACGAGGGCGTGGCCATCGCCTACGGACTCGAAACGGAAGCTGTACGTGGAACCTTGAGTTTGGAGGAGGCAGCCGTACAGGCTGTGAGCGCGGGATGCGACATGCTTCTCTTGGATGAAGCGGAAGCCGCAGAGCGCGTGCTAACAGCCCTGGGCGCTGCTCAGGAGTCAGGGAAACTTCCGGGCCCTCGCGTCGAGCAAACACTCAAGCGCATTCAGCTCGCGAAACGAGGCCTGCGGCCCAACCCCGAAAAACTGTCGCGCGGCTCGCTGGACAAGCTCGCTAAAGCGTTTCGAGCCTTCTCAGCCGTCTTCGCCGGCGCGGAAAATCGTGACTAGGACTGTTTGTCGCTTGACAAAACCCATTGTCATAGGCTACCATTCCCCGTGTGGTGGGTTGGAACGTCGCGGCTGCCGGGGTTATCGTGTGCCAAGAAGTCGAGGAGTTGAAGAGTCGACCATCCCTGGCCCCTCCTTATCCAACGAGAGAAATTCCGGGCTTCCCTCCTCAGATGAGGAGGGGGCGGCGTGGTGCGACTTTACGCCCTTGGCGTGCTTCGCGCATTGGTGTGAAACCGGGTCTGTGGCATCGAAGAATCGGGAACAAAGCGAGAATGTCTATGAAAACAAAGGATCGGGGCCGAAATGCACTGCGGCGATGTAGCGCTGACCTTCAGGTCAGCATCCAGGCAAAGCAAGGCTGCCGACCTGAAGGTCGACGCTACAGTTTACGGGGAACAAAGCGAGAATGTCTATGAAAACAAAGGATCGGCGCAGAAATCGACCACCCCTGACCCCTCCTTATCCAAAGGAGGGGAATTCCGGGCTCCCCTCCTCAGATGAGAAGGGGCTGGGGGTGGTGGGAATTTGCCCCCTTCACGTGAAGAACGGATTTTTCCCATCGAAAAGTGGGGGAACAAAGCGAGAATGTCTATGAAAACACAGGACCGCTTTGATCGGTGAGCAGCGGACGGTAGATGTTATGGACAATATGTCCATTAATAGAGCCCGCCTCGCCGTAGGGTTGATCTCCGGCACCTCGATGGATGGGATCGATGCGGCCCTGGTGCGCCTGAGCGGCCCTGCGGATCAGCCGCGAGTACGCTTGCTGAAATTCGTCACAGTTCCCTACCCGGACGAAGTCAGGGAGTGGCTGATGTGTCTGGCGGTGGGCGATCCGATCACCGCGGCGGGAGTGAGCCAACTGAACTTCCTGCTCGGCGAACTCTTTGCCAATGCTGCTTTGCGCGCCTGTCTTGCCGCTAAAGTCTTGCCTCGACGCGTTTCCGTCGTCGGTTCGCATGGTCAGACCATTTATCATCAGGGAGGTTCGGAGTTCGTGACGCCTCTCGGGCAGAGCGCCGGTCCGAATACCCTGCAAATCGCCGAACCCGCTGTGATCGCAGAACGAACGGGTGCGCCGGTGGTGGCCGATTTCCGCACGGCCGACATGGCGGCGGGAGGGCAAGGCGCGCCGCTAGTACCTATGGTGGACTACCTGCTGCTTCGGGACGCAAGGAAAGGGACGGTGGCCTTAAACATCGGCGGCATCGCGAATGTCACCGTGATCCCGGCGAAGGCGAGGGCCCACGACGTCACTGGCTTCGACACCGGCCCGGGAAACATGGTGAGCGACGCTCTGATGCGGCACTTCACCGGCGACCGGGAACATTACGACGCCGGTGGCCGCGTGGCGGCGCGTGGAAAAGTGAACGAACCGATGCTCGCCAATATGCTGTGCCACCCGTTCTTCTCGCAGTCGCCGCCCAAGAGTGCGGGGCGCGAGCAGTTCGGCCGCGATTTCGTGGCTGGCTATTTCCTCCCCCACCCCTCAGTCCCCTCCCCGGCTGGGGAGGGGGGCAAGGGGAGGGGCCGCACCCGATCTGAGGACATGCTTCGAACTTCTCTCGAGCTGACGGCGCGAACCGTCGCTGACGCCCTGGTCCGATTCGTATTTCCTGATACCAAAATTGACCGCATGATCGTCTCGGGCGGCGGTGCGCACAATCGTACGCTGCTGAAGCGCTTAGCCGAATTGCTGCCGCAAGTTACCGTCGAAATCTCCGACCGTTACGGCCTGCCGGTGGACGCCAAGGAGGCCATCGCCTTCGCCATCCTTGCGGACCGCACCCTGCACGGCTTGCCGGGGAACCTCCCCCGCGTCACGGGCGCGCGCCGCGCCGTGGTGCTAGGCAAAATTGCCCATCCCTAACGCTCAAGTACTCGAAAACTCAGCCGATTCTATGAGTGGAGGCCGTTCCACGTCGAATGTCCTGGTGTCGATGCACGCCGGAGGGCCTCCCGCCGGCACATGGCTCAACGAATCGTCCGAGTGCTCCTACTCTCGCTTCTGGTCATCCTTGGACCTGAATTCCTGCCCGCGCAGGATGCGCCGGGTCAACCCAACCTGATGGACATGGGTCTCGAGGACCTGATGAAAGTCGAGGTCGATTCGGTTTACGGCGCCTCCGGGTACAAACAGAGCGTCAACGACGCGCCGGCGTCCATCACCATCATCACGGCCGACGAGATCAAGCGCTACGGATACCGGACATTGGCCGATGTTTTGCGCAATGTGCCGGGTTTCTACGTGACCTCTGACCGGGAGTTCAGCTACGTCGGAGTGCGCGGATTCGGCCCTCCCGGAGACTATAACAGCCGCGTTCTTTTGCTCATCGACGGGCACTGGGCGAATCACAACGTTAATGGTGGAGCCGTCTTTGGAACGGAACTGCCATTCGATATTGATCTCGTCGAGCGGGTGGAAGTCATCCGAGGGCCGAATTCGTCAATTTACATTGCCAACGCTCTTTTGGCGATCATCAACGTCGTCACCAAGCGAGGGCACGATGAGAAGGGCCTGAGCGTTTCCCAGGAGATGGGGAGCCACCGCACCTACAAATCGAACCTCGCTTATGGCGGCCAATTCAAAAATGGGCTGGACGTGCTCTTTTCCGGTTCCTACTACTTCAGTCACGGACCCAGCCAGCTCTATTTTAAGGAGTTTGACAGCCCCGCTACTAACCACGGCATCGCTGAGAATGCCGATGGAGGACGATTCGACCAACTTTTCACTAAGCTCTCCTATCACGATTTTACGTTCGTGGGGAGTTACGGCCCCGCGGAACAGACCGATCCTACCGCCTCGTGGGGCGCCATTTTCAACGATCCTGAAGAGCGCGTGCGTTTGTCGCTGGGCTTTCTCGATTTGAGCTACGAGCACCGCTTTGGCGACGATTGGGGGTATGTGGGTCGAGTTTTCTATGACAATGATTGGGTCCACGCTTCGTACCCTTTCGACGAAAGCCCAATGGGCGGCCCCGCGCACGTGCTGAATCAGCTTTTCGACTACGGGGAAGACGTGGGCGCTTCGTTTGATGTCTCGAAACGGCTCTTCCGAGGCCAGACTGTCATTGCAGGCGCGGAATATCGCGACAATTTCAAGCAAAACCAGTGGGACTACCAATCTCAGCCCTACATTTCGTTCCTCGATAGCCGTCGCCAATCGAGCTTGTGGGGTGTTCACGCTCAAGACGAAATTCCAATCCGCGGCGATCTCACCCTCGACCTGGGTCTAAGTTACGATCACTATTCCACCTTCGGTGGCGACACCAGCCCACGGGCGGGCCTGATCTACCAGCCTCGCGAAGGCACCAGCCTGAAGGTTTTGTATGGCCAATCGTTCCGGGCTCCGACCGCTTTCGAGCTTTACTATTCCGACCCCACCTCAGGGGCCAATCCCAATCTCGGGCCGGAAACCGCGAAAACGAGTGAGTTGGTTTGGGAGCAATCCCTCGAGAAGAACTTCCGCCTGGTGGTCTCCGGATACTATTACCCGATCCGAGGAGTCATCACCGCCGAGAGCGATCCCGCATCCGGCCTAGTTGTGTACGAGAACTATGGACGTGTTGATTTGAGGGGCAGCGAGGTCACGCTCAAGAGGCAGTCACGCTCCGGATGGGAAGCCGGGATGAGCTTGAGTCTGGAATACGCCAAGGACCTCGAGGCACCAGGCCCTCTGACGAACTCGCCGCATGTCCTGGCTCAGGCCAACTTGAGCGTGCCGCTGTTCGGCAAGAAGGTCTACGCCAGCATGGACGCTCAGTACGTGAGCAAGCGGCGAACCGAGGCCGGCGATTATGCGGGCTCTTACTGGCTGCCCAACTTCACGCTTTACAGCAAGAAAGTGCTCAGAGGATGGGAGGCTTCCGCAAGCCTCTACAACGCCCTGAACAGGATATATGGCGATCCGGCTTCGGTGGCGCATCCGGAAGACATTATCTTTCAGAATGGGAGGAACTTCCGAGTAAAGGTCACTTACCGCTTTTAAGCAGGCTGCGAAAGAAGTGGTGTAGCGGCGGCTTTATGCCGCCAGCGGGCGTTGCGAGCTAATGAACGTACGGCGGTGCAGACCCGCCGCTACCTACCGCCGAGTCCCTTCCCTCTCCGTTCCTTCGATGGCAGGCGGGAGCGGAGCCGGGGGGAGTTCAAGTGGAGGGAATACGCAGCCGATTGAATTGAAGGGGTCTTTGTCACCAACCCGGGACTGGCATGCCAGCTCGACAGCCCGGTGAGGAACTCCGATTTGCACATGGCTAAAAAAATCCTCAAGCCGCTGCTACTCTTGCCGCTGATCGCGCTCAGTCCGGCCGTCGCATTCCCGCAGAATGTGCCGCCTCAATCGGACTTGTTGAACATGAGTCTCGAGGACTTGATGAAAGTCGACGTCGATTCGGTCTACGGCGCCTCCGGGTACAAACAGAGCGTTAACGACGCGCCGGCTTCGATCACGATCATCACTGCCGACGAGATCAAAAGATACGGATACCGTACTATAGCCGACATTCTGCGAAATGTGCCGGGTTTCTATGTGACCTCCGATCGGGAGTTTAGCTACGTGGGCGTGCGTGGATTTGGGCCCCCGGGAGATTACAACAGCCGAGTGCTGCTGCTCGAGGATGGCCACTGGCTGAACGATAACGTCGACGGCGGTGCTGTCTTCGGGACTGAATTGCCTTTCGACATCGATCTCATCGAGCGGGTGGAAGTGATCCGCGGGCCCAATTCGTCCGTCTACGTTGCGAACGCCCTTCTGGCCATCATCAACGTGGTCACTAAACGGGGACACGATGTTAACGGCCTCAGCGTTTCCGAGGAAGCCGGCAGTTATCGGACCTCTATGTCGCATCTCATGTACGGCCGCCAATTCACGGACGGCTTGGACGTTCTGCTTTCCGGCTCCTATTACTTCAGCCACGGACCTGAGCGGCTCTACTTTCAGGACTTCGATAGTCCCGGCAGCAACAATGGCATCGCGGAGAATGCGGACGGAGGAAGATTTGACCACCTGTTTGCGAAGCTTTCTTATCGCGGCTTCACGCTCGCGGGGAGTTACGGCGCCTCAAAACAGACCGATCCAACCGCTTCCTGGGGCACTATTTTCAATGATCCTGAAGAGTCATTCCGTCTAAGTCCGTCGTTCGTTGACTTGAGTTACGAGCACCACTTCGGCAGCGACTGGGGCTATGTGGGCCGAGTTTTCTACGATGACGACCGGGTCTACGGGACACTCCCTTACGACGAGAGCGAACTGGGTGGGCCACCGCACGTCTTGAACCAGCTTGCAAGCGACGGGCAAGATGTGGGAGCGTCATTTGAGCTGTCGAAGAAACTTCCGCTCGGTCAGACCGTCATCTTGGGCGCGGAGTATCGGGACAATTTCCAGCAACACCAGTGGGACTACCAGTCTCAGCCGCACGTTCAATTCCTGGACAGCCAGCGGCAATCTAACTTGTGGGGAGGACACGCCCAGGATGAGATTCCGATTCGCAGCGATCTCACCTTAGATCTGGGGCTGAGTTACGACCATTATTCCACCTTCGGCGGCACCGCCAGTCCGCGTGCTGGACTGATCTACCAGCCTCATGAAGGAACAACCCTGAAATTCCTGTACGGTCAGTCGTTCCGAGCGCCGACTGCTTTTGAACTCTATTACTCCGACCCAACCTCAGAGGGCAATCCCAATCTTGGGCCCGAGACCGCCAGGACGACAGAATTGGTTCTGGAGCAGTCGCTTCCGAAGAGTTTCCAACTGGTGGCCTCCGGCTACTTCTACCCGATTCGGGCAGTCATCAGCGCCGCTCCCGATCCGGCCACCGGGTTACTCGTTTATCGGAACAGCGAGCGAGTGGATTTGAGGGGCAGCGAGGTTACGCTGAAGAGGCAGTCACGCTCCGGGTGGGAAGCCGGGATGAGCTTGAGTCTGGAATACGCCAAGGAACTCGAGGCGCCCGGGCCTCTAGTCAATTCGCCGCACGTGCTGGCTCAGGCGAATTTGAGCGTGCCGCTGTTCGGCAAGAAGGTCTACGCCAGCATGAACGCTCAGTACGTGAGCAAGCGACGAACCGAGGCTGGCGATTATGCGGGCTCCTACTGGCTGCCCAACTTCACGCTCTACAGCAAGAACGTGCTCAAAGGTTGGGAAATGTCAGCAAGTGTTTACAACGCCTTTAACAGGATTTACGGCGACCCGGCCTCGGTTGCGCATCTGGAAGACATTATTCTTCAGAACGGGCGTAACTTTCGCCTGAAGTTCACCAATCACTTCTGAACCGCTATGGAGACAGGCCGGCTAAAACTCGAGAAGGACGCAGGCGCGGACGGCCACCGGGCTCACCGGGGAAAACTACGACGCGTCCTGTGGACCGCGCTCGGGCTGCTCGCCTGGGCAGTACTTCTCTTCAACCCTTTGCGGGCTTGCGCCGAAGCTGACGACGAGTCAGAGTACCGGGTCAAGCTGGCGTTTCTCTACAACTTTGCCCAGTTTGTGGAGTGGCCGGCGGATGCTTTCCGCGACCCTGCCGCCCCGCTCACGATTTGCGTGGCAGGTCAAGA
>JBELAJ010000099.1:0-19285 GCA_049508935.1 Terriglobia bacterium
GGCGGCTACCCGACCTACATCGGAGCCTGGCTGGCAGGCCATTATCTGCGCCTTCCCCACTTCCTGCGTCATCAGTTCTTCGCACGGCTGAAGCGGTTTCTGCCGTTGTCTACGGGCGCGGTGCCGCTGGGGTGGTACCTTCGGCAGTTCTTCGATTACGTGGAAAAGACGCCTGCCGAGCGGCATGCGATCTGGTTCGGTATGACAAGTCCCGAGGGGTTGGATCAGCTTTTTGCGCCGGACTGGTGCGGTCCGAAATCCGCCAGTCAGGAAGCCCTCGCGCCGCTCGAACGCGTTTTGGATGGAGCGACGTTCGAATGCGACTTAGCGGAAATGCTTTACCTCGATTTCCGGCTCTATCTCGAAGATAATCTCCTGGTGAAGGTCGATCGCGCCAGCATGGCTTGTTCCCTCGAGATGCGGACACCGTTCCTCGACCACCGCCTGATCGAGTTCGCGGCCGGCCTGCCGGCGGAGTTGAAAGTCCGCGGCTTCGAGCTCAAGTACCTTCTTAAGAAAGCAGCGGTGAAGTGGTTGCCGCGCAAGATCGTTTACCGCCAGAAGCGTGGATTCTCCGTGCCCATCAGCCGCTGGATGCGCAAAGAACTGCGTCCCTGGCTTGACGAGGCCCTGGGGGAAGAGCGGTTGAAACGCCAGGGGCTGTTTAACGTCCCATATGTGCGCAGGCTACTCGACGAGCATTGGAGTGAACGGGCGGACCACCGGAAACTGCTTTGGGCGCTCTTCTGTTTTCAGCTTTGGTTTGATCGATGGGGCAGCTAGCGGCGTCTGCTCACGCACAAATTGTGAAGCGAGCCCTCTCCCTAGGGGAGAGGGTGTCCCGCACGGGCGCTTTCATCAGCCGGGGCGGGACGGGTGAGGGGACACTTGTCTAGGCCATTTCCCCGTCGATGTTTCCCCTGCGTTGACGCGAACCGACTCACGGCTAGTCTGCCGAAGATCCGCGACCCGTATCCGCCAGAGAGTGGCACGTCGTTCGGGGCGGGCCGAACTACGAACTGGATCCGAAGAGACAATTGGGACAAATCAATCCCTATCTGTCCAGGCTGGAGCCACTTCGATGAAGCAGAAACTCCCGGCTTCAAAGCTACCCGTGAGCTTGCGAGGAGGAGATTTGGCAGCGAGTAACCCCTCACCCGGCCCGCCACGGCTGATGAAAGCGCCGTCACGGGCCACCCTCTCCCCAAGGGAGAGGGCTGTCGCTGAACGGCGTGCGGGTTTTCGTCCCAAGGAATGGGCAGTGATTGAGAGGTACCGCACGCCCCGCCAGGTCCAGGCCTTCCTTCGCGACCTGCCATATAACTGGGAGAAGGGCGGGGAGACGCTGCGGACGTTTCGCGGCGTGGTGCGGCACTGGAGCGCTCATTGTTTGGAGGGCGCCCTTTCGGCGGCTACTATTCTTGAGCAGCATGGCTACCCGCCGTTGCTCCTTGATCTCGAATCCCAGGATAAGTTGGACCACGTTCTCTTTCTGTTCCGGCGGCATGGCAAGTGGGGAACGGTGGCGCGCTCCCGCGACGCCGGCCTGCACGGGCGCAAGCCGGTCTTCCGCACCGTACGACAATTGGTGATGAGCTACGTTGACCCCTACGTGGACGGGTCAGGCCGAATCACCGGTTACGGCGAGGCGGACTTGCGGGCCTTAGTGAAAGGCGATTGGCGGCTCTCCGAAAAAAACGTTTGGGAAGTGGAACGCGCCCTCATCAGAATGCCTCATCAGAAGCTCAAGACTTCGGACCGCAGATACGCCTCAATCTTGCAGCAGTTTCGCGCCTACAAAACGAAGCACCCCGAGGGGCCAGTGACGTTTTACTCCAACAAACACCTGTGGCTGTGAAGAAGGGCAGAAGGCAGACAAACGCTCTCTCTGAGTCTTGGATCCTGCGATTCGAATCCTGCTACGTCCGCGGCGATCACCTCTGTCTCCTCTTCACTCGGGGCGAGGAATGCTGACCTGCCCTTTAGGCCCGCGGCTTGTGCCGGCAGGAAGCAAAAGCCGCAGACCTTGGAAAGCAGGTCTGCGCTAGCCGAAAGGCAGATTTTTCGCGATGCGTGTCGATTCTTCTTGACACGTTTGAGAGCCCTGTTTTACTTTGCGAATGGACGCTGGATTTGCAGAGGTTTTAGCGATCGAGCGTCTGGATCCTCGGTAGGCGAGGCGTCCGCGCGACACACAAGCCACTGCCCAAAAGCATCGAAAGAGGCTTGTAAGCAGGGTAGAACAGGCACTCCCGGATTAAGGGTTTGTCTAAGGTGGCTGATCCCGCGGGGCGGGACCTGACGGCGCGCGGTGCTGAAACTCGGGCGAGTGAGGACAACCAGTTCGACAGAGGCTCGAGGTTCGGGCCTTGCGGTCAGCCCTCGGCATTAGCCCCTTCTCCGTCTTCCGGGGAGGGGGTACTATTTCCTCCCTGGATACACGTCTCACCGCCGGAAAGGTATATGCGAATCACAATTGACAACCCTTGGAACGAAGGCTCGCGCTCGAGAGGGTGTTAGAAACGGGTCTGAATGGGCAACCTTATTCTGCATCCTTCCCGGTCACACTTCCCACAGCCATTGCCCTTCGATTCCCGAGAAAAGCAAAAAGCGAATGCCTCAGCTAGCCGGAACGTTTGCGCCGCGAGTCAGCGTCTGCGCACAGGTGGAGGACTCGTAGGGGCAACCGTTGTGGCTGCCCCAGGGCGGCGACAAGGGCCGCCCCTGCGACACTGCTTCGGCGAGGTCACTAAAGGAGAAGTGGAATGGCGAAGGAGTTCACCGCACAACCGGTTGTTGATAGGGTGAGCGCACCCTTGCCGGTCCTGGACGGCAAATCCCCGCTCCGCCGTGGGGATGCGTCCATGAATCTTCTTTCCAAGGCTTATTACCGCTACAAGAAAGTCCTGAAGGTCATCCGGCTGTTTCTCATCATCGCCGGCCCGGGCATCATTGTCATGGTTGCCGACAACGACGCCGGGGGCATCACAACCTATACCGCCACGGGAGCAAAATACGGTTTCCATTTGATCTGGTTCCTCATTCTGCTGGGGCCGGTCGCCTACTTTGTGCAGGAAATGACGGTACGGCTCGGCGCGGTGACCAAACGGGGCCATGCGGAGGCGATCTTTCATGCCTTCGGGTCTTTCTGGGGATGGTTTTCGCTTTTGGATCTTGTGCTCTTGAATTGGCTGACAATGATCACGGAGTTCATCGGCATGACAGCGGCACTCAGCATCTTCGGAGTGCCGCGAATCTTGACCGTGCTCTTGGCGGCGACTTTGATGGGGACGATGGTGATTCAGGGGCGGTACTGGACGTGGGAAAAGGCGGCGATGGTGTTTTGCGTGCTCAATCTCATTTACATACCTGCCGCGTTCATGATCCACCCGCCACTAAAGCAGGTTTTGCAAGGCTGCTTGATCCCGCAGCTTCCGCCGGGAGGGTTCACGAATGAACTGTTCTTCTTCCTGATGGCGAACATCGGCACCACGATTGCGCCCTGGATGATCTTTTTCCAGCAAAGCGCCGTCGTAGACAAGAGCCTCCAGGAAAAAGACATCGCCGGCGGTAAGGTGGACACGGGGATTGGCGCCTTCTTTACGGTCCTGGTAGCCGCCTTTTGCGTGATCCTCACCGGCACGCTTCTGCCCGGCCAGAACATTTACGATGCCGCCTCCGCTGCCGCCAAATTCATGGGTATCAGCAAGCAACTGGGGACTTTCCTGGCCATCGGGCTATTCGATGCGGGATTTCTGGGAGCGATCTGCATCTCGCTCGCAAGCTCCTGGGCTTTCGGAGAAGTGTTCGGCTGGGCCCACTCGCTGAACAACAAGGTGAAGGAAGCGCCCTGGTTTTATGCTTATTACTTCTCCGGCATCCTGCTGGCAGGCGCGGTGGTTATGATTCCGCACGCGCCCCTGGTTCTGATCACACTGTTCGTACAGGTGATCGCGGTGACGTTGCTGCCTGCGGCCCTGGTTTTTCTGATCCTGCTCCTGAATAACGAAGAGACAATGGGACAGTTCAAGAATACACTGTTCCAAAATATCGCCAACATTACGATCGTGACGCTGATTGTCTTGGTTTCGACGTTGTACGGCATCAGCGCGCTGTTTCCGAATATCCTGAAATGAGTGTGGGCCTCCGCTGAGCCCCAAAGGGGCGATCGAACGAAGCCCAGGCCAACGGCCTGGTTCAGCGATGTCGGCCCGTTTCGATTGGGTCAGCCCTGAAAGGGCGGAATAGGGAAGTTCCCGTGCCGCAATCTTCGTCCCGACTGTACGGCCATCTCGCCTTCGGCACAACGTGTATTTCGCCCCTACAGGGCTACGAGGTTGAAGGCGCGACGATGACCCAGGCCGTTGGCCTGGGCTGTGATAGATCGCCCCTTTGGGGCTTAAGGCGGGCATAACAGCGAGGCTGAACATGATTCTTGAATTCTTCAAAAATACCGTGAGCACGGTAAAGTCCATTAACCAGAAGTACGCGAAACCGCAAATCAAGATGACCCCCATGGTGAAGGTCTCGCTCTTGGCGCTCCGACTTTATTTGATATTCCTGGTCGGAATTCTGGTCTACAGGTTTATCACATTACTGCGTTGAGTGGAGGCGGCGAATGAACGAAACGAAAACGGCCCGGAACGGAGTTGAGCAGCGGTATTTCTTGACCGAACTCATCGGCGCGCGCGCTTACCACCAGGGGAAGAAGATCGGAAAGCTAACCGACGTGATCGTCGTGGACCAGGGTAAGCTGGCGGAGGTTACCCACTTCGAGATCAGCCGGCCTTTCGGCGACCCGGCACTGCTGGTGCCGCAGCAACAGGCCAGGTCGCTTGGACCTCGAGAGATCACCATCGACATCGATCGTCCCCAACACTACGTGCGGGGGCTGGCAGCCGGAGAAATTCCGCTGAGGGACTACCTGTTGGACAAGAAAGTGCTCGACATTGAGGGGAGGGAAGTGGAAGTTGTTTACGACATTCGGCTCGCGGTCACCGGCGACAAAATCTACGTGAGCGATGTCGACATCAGCCGTTACGGCTTGCTTCGCCAACTGGGGCTGAAGGCTCTAGCCAACCGCTTATCCAAACGCAGCGGCGACACGGAAAAGAACCTCATTCCTTGGTCCTACATTCAGCCGTTGCCACCTCAACTCGGCGCGCTGAATGGGGATCTTCAGCTCAGCATCCTGAAGGAACGATTGGCAGAGATCCATCCTGTGGATTTGGCCGATATCCTCGAAGAACTCGACAGTTCCCAGCGCGCCACCATCCTGGAGGGCTTGGACACGGAACAGGCGTCCGACACTCTCGAGGAGATTGAGCCCGCCGTGCAACGGGACATTGTTCGCTCTCTGCGCAAAGACCGCGTGGCCGAACTGATCAGAGAAATGACACCTGGCCAGGCAGCCGACATTCTCTCGATTCTTCCCGCTGAAGATAAGAAAGCTATCCTGAAATTGCTTGAGCCGGCTCAGGTCAGTAAGATTGAGGAGATCCTGGAGGAGCAGGATCTCAAAATCATCAACTTCGCCTCGACTCGCTTCTTCAAATTCCCTCCCGACATCACCGTTGAGGAGGCCCAGTTGAAGTGCCGCCGATTGGCCAAGCGAATCGACGTTGTGATGTACCTTTACATCGTGGACCCAAACGATACACTCCTGGGCGTGGCAGATATGAAGACCCTGTTCATGGCCGGGGATGGTGAACTGCTGAGGGACTTGATGGTTGAAAACGTCATCACCCTTACTCCCGCAAGCACCATGAAGGAGGCCTTGGACTTGTTCACCCGGTACGGTTTCAGGGCTTTGCCGGTGGTCAGCGTGAACAACGTGATGTTGGGCACTGTGCCGGCGCGAGATGTGATGAACGTGAAGCATCGCGTGCTGGAGTAGACACGCGTTCAGGGTTTGAGCGCGGAGTCGCTGAGGTCCGGCTGAGGCTGAGTTTGCTTACTTTTCCAGCGCCGAGACTAAAAGGGACGCTTTGCGCGCCAGCATGAGGGCGCGCTGAAGGTCGCCTTCATTTAGAGCCTGCGTGGATTGCTGGAAGAACGTGCGGGCATCATCGAGGGTCTTGCGATCCACGCCGGAGTGTTCGGCGCTGCTGAGTTTTGCAATCCGCTTCTGCACGTCATCCTGCAAGCCCTGAATTTCACGACGTTGGGTCGCTTGCTCCGTAGAGCTTTCGCGCGGCTCGAGCAAGGGCACCGAGGGGGCGGTTTCCTCGTCCGTTTCTGGAGCGGTTCCAGGGGCGGCGGAAGTTTGTTCCTTGTGCGGCGCGCGGTGGGGCTGTGGCGTCGCTTCTTTGGGGGGTTCGGTCTCCGGCGGCGGAGCAGTTACCGCCGGTTCCGGCGGCGGGGGCTCTTCGATCACCATCGTCGCCGGGCTCTCTGGACCCGAAGCCTGTATTGCCGCAGGAGGCGGTGAAGGAACGTACACGATGCGCGGGGGAGTTTGGCGCTTCGGGCAACCTCCGATGAAGAGCGCCAGACAGCACCACAAGAGCGGAATGGCCCGCGGTTTCATATCATCAAAGATTTTACCATCTTCCCGCTAACCCACGTATGGCATTCCGGCAAAGGCGGGGATTCCTCCCTAAGGGAGACTACTGAACTTCATTTTCCATATCAACCAAGGAGCAGAGGGTAGCGAGGGAGGGAGAGCGGGCTGCGATGAAGCGCAGGCTGAAGTCCTGAAGAAAGACCTGGCCCGGCATCCCGACTGTGCTCAAAAGGACAATCAACAGGGCAGCCAATAAAAGCAACCCCAGGATGGCCAGGCCGATCGTCGGCAGACTCCACACCCAGGTTAGACCGACCAGATGCAGCGCCAGGACGATGAGCGCCGCCACGATGATCGAGCCGGAAAACAGACCTACGAGTAACGGGACCAGAAAGAGGAGAACGCCGACGCTGACCCCAACCGAAAGTAGAAACCGCAACAAGATGTAAACCGCGAACGAAGGCGGATCAGCGCGCATTTTTCGCCACAGCGCCCTCCACGCCGGCGCCAGCGGCAGTCGATCCGCATACATCAAGGGAACCACCAAATCGTCAGTGAGCATAATCAGGAGGGCTACAGCCAGCCCGACGAGAACGATCAAGGAGAGGATCAGTGCCAGGGATGCTGTGGCGAAGAGCTTGCCCGGGCCGGATGCGGAAACCGCTTGGAGACCCGGAAGAGCGAGAATGACCATAAGACCAAATGCTGCAACGAGGCCCCCTAGGGTTGAGGCCAGCCAGCGGAAATACGACTCCCCCATGGGGCGAAGGGCGAACCAGGCGCGGCCTATAGACACCTCTCGATTGACCAGTGAATCTACCAGGATGAACCGAAACAGTGACCTTAAATACAGTACACCGAGCCCCAGCGCAAGAGCCCCCACGACCGCCAGAACTATCAGGGAAGGGTGCTCCCCCATGAATTGGCGCGCGAGACCCAGCAGGTTGGGCAGTCGAAGATCGCCAGGCACGGAGCCCAGGCTCCACTGGAATGCCGCCGTGGGTGTCCCGCCTCCCAGGAACAGGCAAAGCAGGGCGAGCTTGGCCCACCTCCAAACATCGAAGGGGCGGAACAACAGCCGAAGGGTATCTTCGAGGGCAAACAGGATCGCGCCCGACGCTGAAATCGGCGCAGAGGGACCTTGGCCCAATGACGGGGCACTCGTGCGGGGCGTTGGCGGCGAGGGTTGCGCGTCCATTCAGGTCCAAACTCGAAGACCCAAATAGTAGCAGAGGGGGAGAGCAAGTCAAAAGGCAAAACAAAAAAGTCGACAGTTGACAGTCAACAGGCGACAGTCAAAAGGCAAGGGCAGAACCTTGACCGCGGTCACTGGGTATGGCGGTTCAATCTTGCGACTTGACTGATGCTTCGGGGATTCCCCGGGTCACGACACGGGGACGAAAAGCCGGAACGTCGTACCCTGGTGTAATTCACTCGTGAACTCGATGAAGCCGTTATGGAGCTGAAGGATTCTGAAGGCCATGGCGAGTCCGATGCCGGTGCCGCCGGGCTTGGTGGTATAGAAGAGCGAGAAGATTTTTTGGCGTGCTTCCTGCGGGATACCCTCGCCCTCATCGGAAACTTCGAGGTTTAGATAACGCCCATCGAGCTGCGGTTTGATCTTCAGATTTCCTCCGGAGGGCATGGCCTGGCAGCCGTTTAGAACCAGGTTCAGGAGCGCTTGTTTCATGAGGTCCCGGTCGAGGCTAACCGGCGGAAGCGCTCCCTGGGGCTCAAAGACCAGGTGGACATTGTTTTTCTTGGCCAGAGGCTCAGCAAGCAAGAAGACGTCGTGCACCAGTTTTTCCACATCCGCGGGCGTGGGGCGGAGCTCGACCGGGCGGGTAAAATCGAGGAAGGTCTTAACCACGCGATCGAGCCGGTGGATCTCGTTCGAGAGTATCGCCAGGTGCGGGCCCACCTTATCACCCTGATCGGCCAGCTTGGATTTCAGCAGCTCGAGCTGGAGGACCATGGCATTGAGCGGATTCTTCACCTCGTGGGCGACTCCGGAAGTGAGTCGGCCGAGGGCCGCCAGTTTCGTCGTCACATCAATCTGGTCCTCGATCTGGGCGCGCGTGCTGGTGTCCCGCAAGGTAACCAGGCATCCCATAGGTTCGCCCTGTTCAACGATGAAGCGTACGTTCACTGCCAGGCGCACTGGCGGATCGCCTCCCAGGTCTAAGGTTCGCCAGGCTGTCGATTGGCGTGAAGCGAAGGCCCGCCTTAAGAGGTCATGAAGAGGATTGTCGGCAGTGAACACCTCTTGCGCGGGGCGATGAAGAATAGTCTCCGCCCTGCAACCGAGCAGGCGCGCGGCAGCGGGAGTGGCAAGGACCAGGCGGTCCTGCCGCTCAAAGAGCAGCAGGCCGTCGCTCAGCCTGGAAAAGAGTTGGTCCAGATTCTCCTTCAATTCGACATAGGCCGCCTTTTCTCCGCGCATCTGCTCGCCCAGGAGGTTCAGTTTTGAGGAGAGCACGCCCCACTCGTCGCTGCGGTTCAGGCGCACCGACTCGGAATACTGGCCGCGCGCCAGGAGGTCGACGCTTCTGGAAATGGTCTGCAAGGGTCGCAGTAAGACGTAGGAAAGGAGAATGGAAGAAAGCGTCGTTAAGATGATGACGGCAATCGAGAGGTTGCGGGCAGCGCGCAATTCCGGCGCGATTTCGTTGCTGACGAAGAGCGTCCCAACCCCCACCCGCACATCGCAGGGGAACATCTCACCAATTTCCAGCGAGAGCACAACTTCATACACTTTGGAGGGTCCATAAATCACTTGGAGCTGCCTCCACAATCCGGCATGAAGCAACTCGTCAAAACGCGGCGCCTTGGCTAACACTTGCCCGTTGATTTCCGGGTCGGTGTTGACCAGGATTTGCCCTCCGGAGTCCGTGATCGCGGCATAATAGATGGAAGGTGAATAGCCGACTGCCGATTCCAGCAGCGAGGTAAGCCCTGGGTCTTTCGCGAACTGGCCCTGCACAAAACTCCGCAGAGCCTGGAGATCATGCGGGTTCGAGCCCCGCGGCATTCGCGCCTTCAACAAGACGGTGCTGGCCTGATGATAGATCTCGCTGGCTAGCCATTCTCCCCTGCTTTGAACCTCGGCAAGACCCTGCCGAGTCAAATGCGAGAGGTAAAGCGTGGAGATGCCCAGGACCATGAACAGGACCAGCAGGGTGGTGAGGGCGGTAAGCTTAATCTTCAGACTGAGCCCCATATTCCTTCAGCTTGTTATGGAGAGTTTTCAGGCTGATACCGAGCAGCTCGGCAGCCCGCGTCTTGTTGTTCTGGGTGGAGTCCAGGGTTTCGAAAATAAGGCGGCGTTCAGCCTCGGCAACCGTCATGCCCGGACGGAGCCGGAGTTGGTCTTCGGTTTCGGCAATCCCGGCCCGGCCGAAGCCGCGGGGCAATTCGTTGGCGGTTAAGCGATCGCCGGTACAAGTCACCAGCATCCGTTCCAGAACGTTGCGCAGCTCGCGCACGTTTCCGGGCCAGTTGTAGCGGTGGAAAGCCTGAAGTACTTCGCTGTCCACGCCCTTCACGGTCCGGTTGTGCTTTTGGTTCAGGTCCACCAGTAAGGCCGTCGTCAACTCTTCCAGATCCTCCAAGTGGGAACGCAACGGGGGCAAAACGATATTGACCACATTGAGGCGAAAGTACAGGTCGCTGCGCAATTGACCCTTGGCGACTGCCTCCTCCGGCACTTTATTGGTGGCGGCAAGGACCCGCACATCAACGGAGATTTCCGATTTGCTGCCCAGGCGGCGCACCTTCGAGTCTTCCAGGACCCGCAGCAGTTTGGCCTGCGTGCCGGAAGGCATTTCGCCGATCTCGTCGAGCAGCAGCGTCCCGCCGTCGGCCAACTCAAAGCAACCCACCCGGCGCTCGAGGGCTCCGGTGAAGGAGCCCTTTTCGTGGCCGAAAACTTCGCTCTCCATCAGAGTCTCGGGGATGGCCGCGCAATTCACAGCCACAAAAGGCTGGGCCCGGCGGGGGCTCAAGTCGTGGATCGTCCGGGCCACCAGTTCCTTTCCTGTACCGCTCTCGCCGGTGATCAACACCGAAGCACGCGAAGGCGCCACCTGGGAGATCAGTGACGTCACTTCCTGCATCTTCTTGGATCGCCCCACGATGTTGCCCAGGAAGCCCAGGTCGCGCAGACGGCGGTGTGCGGCCTCGAGCTGCCGCTCACTCTCGTGGCGTTCCAAGCAATTGCGCAGATCCACTTCGAGCCGCTTGGTGTCCACCGGCTTCTCGAGAAAATTGAAGGCCCCTAACTTCGTGGCCTCCACCGCTTCCTCGATGGTTCCTTGGCCCGTCAACATGACGAAGTTTAAACCCGGGTGGATTTCCTGGACTTGCCTCAGCAGCTCCATGCCCGTTACACGCGGCATGCGAAGATCCGAAATCACTACCGCAGGGTTGAACGCAGAGATTTTCTCGAGGGCTTCAGCCCCGTCCTCGGCGGTCTCGGTTTCGTATCCCCACAGCGAGAGAAGATCGGCGAGCCCCTGACGTTCGTGCGCATCATCTTCGACGATCAAGATCTTGGCATTCTTGGCCACAGTAGTAGGGTTTCCCTTCAGCACTATAATACAACGGTTTTGACTAATCGGCTTTCCATGAGTATATTAGCGCGTTGCGTTCGAGGATAGAGGAGGAGATGGGAATTCCGCCGATCGAAGCGCGCGTTGACCTCGCCGGATATCAAGGCGACTTCGCGGGGATGTGTGGCGCCTCGCCGCGCATGCAGAAGATTTACCATACCGTCGCCAGGCTCGCCCAGACTCGGGATCCGGTCCTGGTCCTCGGGGAAAGCGGAAGCGGAAAAGAGCTTGTGGCGCGCGCCCTTCATGCCCAAGGCCCCTGGTCGGATCGGCCGTTTGTGCCGATCGACTGCGGTGCGCTGACGCCCACCCTGATTGAGAGCGAAATCTTCGGCCATGTGCGCGGGGCGTTTACCGGCGCGACTGAGAGCCGGCAAGGTCTTTTAGCCGCGGCGGGCGAAGGGACGGTGTTTCTGGACGAGATCGTGGAGCTTCCTATCGAACTTCAGCCGAAACTCCTGCGCGTCCTCCAAGAGCGTGAAATCAGGCCCCTGGGAAGTAACCAGCGGATTCCCATGAAGGCGCGAATCATCGCCGCTACTGACCAGGACCTTGCGGCCGCCATCAAGGGCGGGACCTTCCGGAAAGAACTCTACTTCCGCCTCAATGTGGTTTCTATCAAGTTGCCGCCGCTCCGCGAGCGACGGGAGGACATTCCCGGTTTGGTTCGGTTTTTTCTTGCCAAACACAAAGCGAGCCAGGCCGGCATCACAGATGTATCCGACGAGGCCATGGCGCGCTTGATGAGCTACGATTGGCCGGGAAACGTCCGCGAGCTTGAGAATTGCATCCAACGCGTCTTGGCGCTGGGGAGCGCCCCGAAAGCCCGGGTGGTTGATCTGCCCTCGACCATCCTCTATTTCGTGGGCCAGCCGGCGCCTGAGCAGCCGGCAGTCGCTACGCTTCGCGAGCTCGAGCAGCGCCAGATACTTCAGGCCCTCGAGGCAACCAAAGGCGACCGGCAGCGCGCCGCGAAACTACTGGGCATCGGAAAGACAACGATCTACAGGAAAATCAAAGAATACGGATTGGAAGATGCGGTGAACCCACAGGCTGGCGACTGAACGGGAAATGCGGCTCGCCACTTGTTATGAAAATGCGCGCAGCGCCTTGGAGTGCGGCGGCTTGACGCCGCCTTCGCACACCGTGGACCAAAGGCCGTCCTGAGACGCGCCGTCGCGCCGCCAAAACCCCAAGGCGGCGTCAAGCCGCCGCACTCCAAGGCGCCTTCGGCACAAGGATTCCTAGAGCAGCCAATGTCGACCATTGCTTTGGATGCCACCTACACGGTCGACCCCGAACCCTCGGGTATCGCAGTTTACTCGCGCAAGCTCATCGAAGCCCTTGCCGGACTCGAGACCCCCCACCGGTTTTTGCTCTGCTATCGCCTTTCGCGGTTCTCTCGCCGTCGGGACTTCCTGCGTCCTGCGCCGCGGCGCGGTTCTGCGGGATCGCAATTCGGGGTGAGGTTTTATCAACAGCCGTTAACTTTCTGGTTGCCTTGGCAAGCGGACCTGTTTCATAGTTTGGCACAGCGCCCACCCGGGTTTCGATTTAAGCGTGAGATTGTCACCGTCTTTGACATCTTCCCGATCACCGGCCACGACTATTCCACTGCCGAGTTTCAACGCAAATTTTCGGCGCTGCTGCGCGCGGCCGTGGATCGCGCCGCTTGCGTTATTACTGCGTCGCATTACACGGCCGGGCAGTTACTGGCCCACACGGCGGTTTCCCAGAAAAAGCTGCGAGTGGTCCCTTTGGGCGTCGATCTTCCTGCTTTGACGTTGTCTCCCGACGAGCGGAGGCAGGCCCGGGCGAGGCTGGTGGGGGACGGGAATCAGCTTATTCTGAGCGTCGGAGTAATCCAGACACGCAAGAACACGCTGAACGCACTGCGGGCTCTCGAAACGTTGCCGGAGCAGTATCGGTTGATTCTGGCAGGTGGGGACGGTCACGGGAGCGAAATCGTCCACGATTATATCCGCCGCCAGGGGCTTGGCTCCCGCGTGCAAGTGCGGGGATATGTGAGCACGGATGAATTGCGGGTTCTCTATCAGTCGGCCAGCGTGATGCTCTTCCCCTCTTTGGAAGAGGGCTTTGGACTGCCGGTCCTGGAAGCCATGGCGAACGGCTTGCCGGTGGTGGCTTCGCAAACGTCTTCGCTTCCGGAAGTAGGCGGAGATGCCGCGCTTTATGTTGATCCGCACGATCCTCGCGACATTGCGGAAAAAGTCCAACGCGCCGTCGAGGATTCTGAGATGCGAGAGAAGATGATTCAGCAGGGACTGGTGCGGGCCCGCGACTTCTCCTGGCAGCGGGTTGCGGAGGCGACGCTTCAAGTCTACAACGAAGTGCTCGCGCAGTAGGATTGTCGAGTGACGATTGTCGATGGACGATTTCAAAATGGCAGCCCTCTCCCATGGGGAGAGGGTGTCCGGCGAGGGCGTTTTCTTCAGCCGTCGCAGGACGGGCGAGGGGTCGGTCTCACAGACCAGCAATCGGCGACCGCCGCACTGAAATCGTCCATCGACAATCGTCATGATCCCGTGCTGCTGTAATTCAACACTCCTCTGTTCCAAACAAAAACAGCAAGGAGGAAGAAGCCTGTCGCGACAACCGGAACAAGATAGAAATAAAACGTGAACACGCGCCGCCCCAGGAAGTGCGTCGTAGGATAGAAAGAGGCGAAGGCGAAGGGGATGATCCAGCTCAGCAGGAATTGCAGGAAGACGTTGTAGATGGTGAGGGGATAGCGGCCGAACGTAAGCATGTTGAAGACCGGAGGCACAATGCCTACGCGATCCTCGAACCAGAAAGACACCGCAGTGAGAATCAGAAACACTGCAAGGTAGATGATGGCGCCGCAGAGCACCATCACCAAGAACCAGAATGAATCGACCGCGTGCCAGGCAAGGTGCAGGCGCCGGACGCAGACTGCTACCACCGCCGTTCCGGTCACAACTTCCTGCAACGATTCCAGCCGGAACTTCTCGAAGACAACTTGAAAGAGCGTCGACGCAGGGCGCAGCAGCAGCCGGTCGAACTTGCCCTGAATAATATAAATGTCCCCGAACTCGTAAAGGTTCCAACTGATAACGTTGAACATGCCCAGCGGGATGAGCGAAAAGCCGTAGAGAAACAGGATTTCATAGAACGACCAGTCCTGAAGCTTGGGAATCTTGGAGAAGAGCACCAGCACAAAGCCGAAACCCAACACCGTCGCCGTCATTGAAGAAAAGACGGCAATGAAGAAATCCGCCTTGTAGGCCAGGCGCACCTTGGCATACTGAGCGAAGTAAAGAGCGAAGAGTCGGAGGTGCCGTTTCATTTTAAGAGCAGGGGCTGGGGGCTAGGGGCTAGGGACTGGGGCGAGTGCAGATCAATGGCAAAACGAGAATCGTGAAAGTCCAAAGCCGCCCCTTGTCATTCCGAGCGAAGCGAGGAATCTCGCTCTGAGTTTCTCTTCCAGACCCCGGAGCTGGATTCCTCGCTTCGCTCGGAATGAAAAACCAATCGTCAGTTCCAAATCTCTAGCCCCCTTGTATCGTGATCTTTCTACTGGACCATCTCCACATCGCATCGCCGATGACGAATAGCACGATTACCCAAAACAGTTGCAACGCGAGTGACGAGGCGATCGCCTTGCCTTTAATGTTTCCCAGATACAACATCACCGGGACGTAGCTGATGTACTCGAAGGGAAGAAACTTGAAAACCTTCTGAATGACTTCCGGGAAATAGGAAATCGGCAAGAGGAGTCCGGAGAACAGTTCGAGCAGAAAGTATTTGGCGCGCAGCAAGCCAAGAATCGACTTCAGCCGGACCGCGAGAGTCCCGACCGCGAAATTGATGGCGGCCACAAGGAAGAAGCTGAAGAGTACGCTGACCAGGAAGGCGAGGAAGTGATGCAAGCTGGCCGGACGGCGCAGGGGGTAGATGAGCATGAGCACGACCGCTGAGGGCAAGCTCAGCATGCCGGCGCGAAACAAGCATTCGCCAAATGCCTGGGCCACATACATGAATTGAATGTTGACGGGCTTGATGAGGTCCATGGCCAGTTTGCCTTCGATGACTTGGTTGGCCATGTCCTGGTCGACGTTGTTGAAGTAAAATGAACGGATAATCCATCCCACCGCGATGTAAGTGAGAATGTGGCTGAAGTCGAATCCGCCGATCTGCGTGCTGTGAGCGTAGATGGCTTTCCAGATGAAGTAATAGACCGTGACGTAGATGAAGTAGGTGACGATGCCGGTGTAGTAGCGCAGGCGGTAGGCAAGCGTGTTGACGAACCCAACGCGGATGAACTCCGCGTAAACACGCCCGAGGCGCTGTAGTGTGGAGCGGGCGTCCCGCCCGCTGTGGCGCGGGCATCCTGCCCGCGCGCGGGAGCGGGACGCTCCCGCGACCGCGGGCGGGACGCCCGCGCCACGCAGCGAGGCCGAAGAGGTTTCTCCCGTACCCTTCATTTCACTTCTCCGCTCAAGTAGATCCTCTTCACGATGTCCTCGATCGGTTCTTCTTCGACGAAGATATCCCGGACCTCGAGTTGGTTGACAAGGTCGCGAATGACCTCGGCGGTGGAATGTTCGTCGCGGTCGAAGCGCATCAAGTAGGTGAGTTCATCCACGCGCTCGCAGGCGATGCCGTTCTTGGTAATTTGCGCCAGGCCCGCGATCTGGGTGCGGTCCTTCAAGAAGAACTTCACCTGGTTGTATTTGGCCAGGCGTTTCTTCATGGTCGCGAGATCGCCGTCGAAGAGAATGTGGCCCTTATCGATGATGATAATACGCTTCGAGAGCTCCTCAATGTCTGAAAGGTCGTGGGTAGTGAGCAGCACCGTAGTGCCTTCCGTGCGATTGACCTCTTTGAGGAATTCGCGGATGCGGTCCTTGGCCACCACGTCCAGGCCAATCGTCGGCTCGTCTAGAAAAAGCAGGGGCGGGTTGTGAAGCAGCGACGCCGCCAGGTCACAGCGCATTCTTTCACCCAAACTGAGCTTTCGCACCGGCGTATGAAGGTAATCTTTGAGATTGAGGATTTCGCAGAAGAAATCCAGCCGGCGCTGGTATTGCTGCTCGGGCACTTCGTAAAGTTCTTTGAGAAGCTTGAAGGATTCGATGACCGCGATGTCCCACCAGAGCTGCGTGCGCTGCCCGAACACAACCCCGATGTGCTTGGTGTAATGTCGCCGGTCTCGGTAGGGCACGTAGCCGTTCGCAATCACCCGCCCGCCGCCTGGAACCAGAATCCCCGTCAGGACCTTAATCGTGGTGGACTTGCCCGCGCCATTCGCACCGATGTACCCCACCATCTCCCCGGCGTTGATGGCGAAACTGACATGATTGACAGCGCGAACGGTCAGGTACTCGCGCACAAAAAGGTTTTGAATTGCGCCCTTCACGCCTTCGCGGCGGCGATAGGTGCGGAATTCTTTAGTGAGATCTTCCACTTCAATGATGGGCGGCATGGCTGGAAACTATGACACATCCAGTGTCAGGGTGATGCTGTGGCTCACCGCGGCGGAGCCAGAAGTGAATGTTCCGGTCACCTGCAGGTTATACGTACCTGTTGGAGTGCCATGGTTGCTCCCGGAAACCGGGCCTCCGTGGCCGCAACTCGCCAGCGCCAGGGCCAGCATCAGTCCCAACGCGAGAGGCAGCATTCGCCACTTGGCCCGCAGGCGTCTCGAAGCAATCAGGGCCCAAGCGGCACAAACCATAAGCATGGCGAGCGCCAGCGGAACTTTGGGGCCAGGCAAGCGTGGCGGGCGAAGGGTACGAGGTGAAGTGACGGAGGGTGCGGTGGAGGTGACCAGGAGCATAAACTGCGTGCCGGGGGTCACCGAGGACGGCGATATCGTGCAACTCGCTGCCGTAGGAATGCCACCGCAGGTAAGGGCCACCGATTGGTTGAATCCCGACTCCGCGTTGACGATCAATTTATAAGTCGCCGTCTGGCCCGGCACGATGGTTGCCGAGGATGGCGTGCCGTTCGAGGTGGCGAGCGCAAAGTCTTGTCCCGTCCCGCTCAGCGCCACCGATTGGGGGCTGTTTGTGGCGTTGTCCGTGAGCGTCAGTGTGCCGGTTCGACTGCCCGTGGCGGTGGGCGTAAAAGTAACGCTGATCGTGCAACTCGCGCCCGGCGCCACCGAGCCGGCGCAGGTGTTGGTCTCGGCGAAGTCACCCGTGGTGTTGATGAGCAGCGATGTGAGGGTTCCATTGCCGGTATTGTTCAGAGTGAGGGTCTGGGGGGAGCTCGAGATTGAAACCGTTTGAGCAGGGAAGCTCAAGGCCGTCGCGGAGAGGCTGGCCCCCGGCGCCACTCCCGTTCCGCTCAGCGCAACGGTTTGAGGGCTGTTGCCGGCAAAATCCGTAATCGTCAGCGTGCCGGTCTGGAGCCCGGAAGCTGTGGGCAGAAAGCTGACGTTGATCGTGCAACTGGCCAAGGCCGCAACCGTCGGCAAGCAAGTGTTGTTTTGTTTAAAGCCGCTGGTGACCGCCACACTGCCAACGCTCAACTGTACCGAAGCTATGTTCAGCAGCGTCACGGGTTGCGGGGCGCTCTCCGTGCCCACGTTCTGACCGCTGAAGGTCAGGCTAAGAGGGGTAACATTCACCGCGGAGACAATCCCAACGCCGCTCAAGGGCACAGAGAGGGGGCTGCCCGCGCCAACGTAGTTGATGGTGAGGTCGCCGGTCCTGGTGTTGGTTGCAGAAGGAGTGAAGACGACGTTGATCGTGCAGTTCGCGCCGGCCGCCAGCGTGCCGCCGGTGTAGGGACAGGAAGTGGCCGCAGTGATGAGGGAAAAGTCCCCGCTAGCGGTAATGCTGGTGATGTTTACCGCGGAATTGTTGATGGAACTCAACGTCACGATTCGTTCCGGGCTCATCGTGTTGCCGGGCACTGTCCCAAAATTGAGGCTGGCCGGGAAGAGGGCCACCGCAGGGGGTGGAGAGGCCTCGCTCACGAACACGCCCCCGGGAGTCGACTGGAGCGGGCTGACGGTGGGAAAGTCGGGCGAAGTGGTCTTTCCCGCTATGAACGTATTGTCGGAAGCGTCAACGGCCACGCTATTCGCCTGGTCGTCGCCGGTCCCGCCCAGGTAGGTAGAGTAGCCTAGTGCTGTGCCGGTAGAGTTCAGGCAAGCGACAAAGGCAGTGACTTCATCCTGGGAATTGTTGCTGGTCTGTATGGCATCGACGGTGGGGAAGTCAGGCGAGCCGGTGAGACCGGCCACGAAAACTACGCCCAGGGGGTCGACGGCGATACCGTAGGCCGTATCGCCTCCGGAGGAAGGAGTCACGTTCGTGGCATGCCCGCTCCCCCCCAGATAGGTTGAATAGACGAGTGCAGAGCCGCCGGGGTTCAGTTTCGTCACGAAGGCGTTCGAGCCGCCGTTTTTGGCCGCATTCTTGGGTTGCAATGGGATGAAGGTGGGAAAGTCGCTCGACCAGGTTGCGCCGGCCAGGTAGGCGTCGCCGGCGGAGTCGACGGCAATCGCCTCCCCGGACTCCATCACGCTTCCGCCTAAGAAAGTTGAGTAGACCAAGGCCGAGCCGGCGGAATTCAATTCCGCCACGAAGGCAGTCCCGTTGGCAGCCTTATCGCTCGCCTGGAACGGGTTTACGGTGGGAAAGTCGTTCGAGAGCGTGAACCCCGTTACGTACGCGTTGCCTGAAGAATCGACCGCGGCGCCATTGCCTTGGTCCTGGCCGGTCCCGCCCAGGTACGTGCAATAGGCAACGGCCGCTCCCCCCTCCTTGAACTTGCAGAGGAACGCGTCCTCTCCGCCGCCGTAGCTCTGGATCGGGTTGACGGTGGGAAAGTCAGTCGACCAGGTTCCTCCGGTCACGTAAGCCCCGCCGGACGAATCGACAGCAATACCCAATCCCTCGTCGCTCAAGTTAGTCCCCGACTCGACCGTTCCGCTTCCCCCCAGGAAAGTGGAATAGACAAGGCTCGATCCAGCCGCGTTCAGTTCGGCGACAAACCCGTCGCAGACCCCCTTCAAACCGGCTTGAACGGGCGTGACAGTGGGGAAGTCGCTCGAGCAGGTTGAGCCGGTCATATAGGCATCGCCGGACGAGTCAAGGGCGACGGCGTTGCCCTGCTCACTCACGCTCCCGCCCAGGTAGGTCGAATAGACGAGGGCCGAACCAGTCGCGTTCAG